>JAZREG010000220.1:0-10034 GCA_045660725.1 Faecousia sp. | reverse complement strand
GAATTGGTCAGCTGGAAGTAAACAAAACCGCAGCACCGATGGTGCTGCGGTTTTTCGTTGGATAAATTGGAATTTGGCGTTGTATTCCACGGGAACCCATTTGTAGGGCGGGGTCATGACCCCGCCGATTCGGTTGGATTTTTCAGGCAGTAACAGCCTTTGTAAGCGATAAAATACAGAAAACAATGACGCTCTAGCAATGCTTCAGGTGGTCGGCGGGGTCATGACCCCGCCCTACGAAGCGTTATTGAACAATTCGTCAAATTCAAGTTTGCAGGCTCCGTGCAGGTGGCAATTCGCCGGGGTCCGGAGGCGGTTGGCATATTGCATGAGTCGGCCGGGGAAAGACAGGGAAAGATTGTAGCCTCCGCTGAAATCCTGCTATTTCACCATTTTGTCTTGCATCCACGCACATTTGTCGCTATAATACGAACAAGTATATTCTCGCCGGGATTTTTTCCTGTTCTGATATTGACTTTAGTTTGCTAAAGTGTTAAAGTATTGTATCCCACCGGAAGGAGCGTTCTGCATGGAGATCCGCAGCCATCTACTGAGTTATGACGAGCAGGCCATTTTCGCCCTGCGCAGCCTCTACGCCCGCTACGGCTATGAGCGCTACAAAATGAGCCGCTTTGAAGAATATGACCTGTATGTCCGCAACAAAGACTTCCTGGTTTCCGATCAGATCATCACCTTCACCGACCGCAGCGGCCGGCTGCTGGCCCTGAAGCCCGATGTGACCCTGTCCATCATCAAGAACGCCCCATATGCCCCGGGTGTGGTGCAGAAGGTGTACTACAACGAGAATGTGTACCGGGCCGACGACTCCCACAATTTCCGGGAGATCATGCAATCGGGCCTGGAGTGCATCGGTGATTTGACGGATTACGACATTGCCGAGGTGGTGCTGCTGGCGGCCAAGAGCCTGGCGCTCATCAGCCACCGCTTTGTTCTGGATCTTTCCCACATGGGCCTGGTCTCCGCCGCCCTGGAAGGCAGCGGCCTGTCGGCAGCAGGACAGCAGTATGCCCTCACCTGCCTGAAGCACAAAAGCATCCACGAACTGCAGGCACTGTGTCAGGCAGAGGGTGTTTCCGGACAGCTTTTGCTGGCCCTGGCCGGCTGCAGCGGCAGCCCGGAGGCGGTGCTGGAGATCCTGGAGGCCCGAATGGACACCCCGGCGCTGCAGGATGCCTTCCGTCAACTCGGCGCCCTGTGGGCGCTGCTGCGGGACGCAGGCTTCGCCGGCCAGGTACAGATCGATTTTTCCCTGTGCAACGATCTGAAGTATTACAGCGGCGTGGTATTCCAGGGCTTCCTGGAGGGTGTCCCCTCCTGCGTTCTGTCCGGTGGACAGTATGATTCTCTGCTGGCCAAAATGGGCCGCAGTTCCCACGCCATCGGCTTTGCCCTGTATACGGATCTGCTGGAGCGGCTGGAAGCCAAAACAGACGCCTATGACATCGATACTCTGCTGCTGCACGACGGCAGCTGCGACGCCGCAACCTTGGCCCAGGCGGCAGAAGCCGCCGCCATGAACGGCAGCGTCCTGGTGGCCACCAAGCCACCCCTGGGGAAACGCTGGCGAAACCTGATCCAACTGTAAACGGGGAGGTAACCAAAAAGTGAACACTATGGTAAATATCGCCCTCCCCAAGGGTCGCCTGGGAGAAAAAACCTACGGTCTTCTCAAGGCGGCGGGGTTCGATTGTCCCGCCATTGAAAATCCCGGCCGGCGGCTGATCTTTGAAAACGAGGAAAAAGGCCTGCGGCTGTTTTGGGTCAAGCCCTCGGATGTGGCCATCTATGTAGAGCGGGGCGCCGCCGACATCGGCATTGTGGGCAAGGACATCCTGCTGGAGTATCAGCCCGATGTATATGAACTTTTGGATCTGCAGCTGGGCATCTGCCGCATGGCGGTGGCAGCCAAGAAGGACTTTCGGGAAGTTCCCGGTCAGACCTTGCGGGTAGCTACCAAGTTTCCCAACATCGCCCAGCGCTACTATACGGAAAAATGCCGGGATATCGACATCATTTGCCTCAACGGCTCTATCGAGCTGGCCCCCATCCTGGGGCTGAGCGATGTGATCGTGGACATCGTGGAGACCGGCAGCACCTTAAAGGAAAACGACCTGGAAGTGCGCCAGACCATCCTGCCCATCAGCGCCCGGATGATCGCCAACAAGGCAGGCTTCAAATTCAAAAACAGCCAGATCTGTGCCATCCGGGACGGCCTGGCAGAACAGGTAGGGATGCAAAAATGATCCGGATCCTAAACTATGACCCGCTGGATACCGGCGCCATCTTCGCCCGGCAGACCCAGCGGCCTGATATCGCCGCAACAGTAGCAGAAATTTTAGACACTGTCCGTCAGCAGGGCGACCGGGCGCTGCTGGCTTACACCAAAAAATTTGACAAAGCGGATCTGACCGCCCTGGAAGTGACGGATGCGGAACTTCAGGAGGCCATGGCGCAAACAGCGCCGGAATTTT
Source organism: Faecousia sp. (assembly GCA_045660725.1). Classification (GTDB taxonomy): domain Bacteria; phylum Bacillota; class Clostridia; order Oscillospirales; family Oscillospiraceae; genus Faecousia. Next base: position 7,542 of record JAZREG010000220.1, on the reverse strand, counting down.
TGGATGTGCTGCATCGGGCAGCGGAAAATATTCGCCGCTTCCACCAGGCGCAGGTGCGCACCGGCTTTACCCTGGAAGCAGACGGTACCGTTATGGGGCAGAAGATCACCCCCATTGAGAATGTGGGCATCTATGTTCCCGGCGGCCGTGCCGCCTACCCCTCCACAGTGCTGATGGACGCCATCCCTGCCAAGATCGCCGGCTGCCGCCGGATCGTCATGGTCACGCCCCCCGGCCCCGACGGCAAAATCAATCCCGTGATTTTGGCCGCCGCCAAGATCGCCGGTGTTGACCGGATCTTCAAGCTGGGCGGCGCTCAGGCGGTAGCCGCCCTGGCCTACGGCACGGAAAGCGTCCCCAAGGTGGATAAGATCGTCGGCCCCGGCAATGCCTTCGTGGCAGAGGCCAAACGCCAGGTCTTCGGCCTGGTGGCCATCGACATGATCGCCGGCCCCAGTGAGATCCTCATCGTGGCCGACGGCAACAGCGATTCTGTTCACGCCGCAGCGGATATGCTCAGCCAGGCGGAACACGACCCCATGGCCAGCGCCGTATTGGTGACCGATGACAAAGCCTTTGCCCTGGCGGTATCGGCAGAATTGGAGCGACAGATCCCCCTGCTCCCCCGCTCCGCCATCGCCCGGGCCTCCATCGACGACTACGGAAAAATCATCGTCACCCGGCAGCTGGAGGATGCCATCGAAGTCGCCAACCGCATTGCCCCGGAGCATTTGGAGCTGATGGTGGACGAGCCCATGCAGTACCTGGACCGGATCCAAAATGCCGGCTCCATCTTTCTGGGCCGCAACTGCCCGGAGGCCCTGGGTGACTACTTCGCCGGCCCGAACCACACCCTGCCCACCAGCGGCACCGCCCGGTTCTCCAGCCCCCTTTCCGTGGACGATTTCGTGAAAAAGAGTCAATTCACCTACTTTACCAAGGACGCCCTGGAAAAGATCGGTCGGGATGTGGCCTATTTTGCCCGGCAGGAGGGCCTGGAGGCCCACGCCCGGAGCGTCACGGTAAGAATCGAGGAAATCCTATGAGCCGTTTTTTGCGTACTGAATATCAACCCCTGAAGGCCTATGTCCCCGGAGAGCAGCCCCGGGATATGGCCTACATCAAGCTCAACACCAACGAATCCCCCTACCCCCCGGCACCGGAGGTGCTGGCGGCTGTGACCCAAGAGGAGATCGCCCTGCTGCGGCTGTACTCCGACCCCACCTGCCTGGTGCTGCGGCAAAAGCTGGCGGCCCTGCACGGCCTGAACGCCGACCAAATTTTCCTGAGCAACGGCTCCGATGAGGCCCTGAGCTTCCTGTTCATGGCTTATTCCGAAAAGGGCGCTGCCTTTGCCGACATTACTTACGGTTTTTACCCCATCTACGCCCGGCTGTACGGCGCTCAGGCCAAGGTGATCCCCCTGGAGGCAGATTTCACCCTGGATCCGGAGAAATACTTCGGCCAGGAGGGCCTCATCGTCATCGCCAATCCCAATGCCCCCACGGGCCTGTGCATTTCTCTTTCGCAGATGGAAAGCATCCTGCAGGCCAACCCGGACACGGTGGTAGCCATTGACGAAGCTTATGTGGACTTCGGCGGAGAATCCGCCCTGGCCCTTTTGGACCGATACGAAAACCTGCTGGTGGTGCGCACCTTCTCCAAATCCCGGTGCTTTGCCGGCGGCCGGCTGGGCTATATCATGGGCGCCCCGGCGCTGATCGCTGACCTGGAAAAGCTCCGCTGCTCCACCAACCCCTTCAACATTGACCGGCTGGCCCTGGTACTGGGCGAGGCAACGGTAGATGCCGACGAATACTACCAGGAAAAGTGCCGGGAGATCATCACTACCCGGGATGCCACCGCCAAGGCCCTGGAAGCCCTCGGCCTGCAGGTGATCCCCTCGAAGACCAACTTCCTGTTTGTCCACGCCGGCAGCATCGGCGGTGAAAACATGTACCTGGCGCTGAAAAAGCGGGGCATCCTGGTGCGCCACTTCCCCGGCCCGCGTACCAGCCCCTTCGTCCGGGTCACCATCGGCACCCCGGAGCAGATGGATGCCTTCCTGGGTGCTGTAGATGAGATTTTGAATCCGTAAGTTCCGGTTTTGTGAACAGCCTTTTCGTGGGGCGGGGTCATGACTCCGCCCTACGCAACATCCCACCAAACAGAAAAATAAACCCCGGAGGTAGCTTATGCGTACAGGAGAAGTGATCCGCAAGACTGCGGAAACGGATATTATGTTAACCCTAAATCTGGACGGCACCGGCCTGCATCGAATCGATACCGGCTGCGGCTTCCTGGATCATATGCTGACCCTGTTCGCCTCCCACGGAAAATTCGACCTGACAGTGACCTGCCAGGGCGATACCTATGTGGATGACCACCACACCGTGGAGGATGTGGGCATCTGCCTGGGCAAGGCATTTTCTCAGGCCCTGGGAGACAAGCGGGGCATCACCCGCTACGGCTTCTTTATCCTGCCTATGGACGAGGCCCTGATCCTGTCGGCAGTGGACATCTCCGGCCGCAGCCACCTGGGCTACGACCTGCGCATCCCCACCCAAAAGATCGGCAATTTTGACACAGAATTGATAGAAGAATTTTTCCTGGGCTTTGTCCGCAGCTGCCCTATGAGCCTGCACCTGAAAAAGATGGAAGGGGCGAATTCCCACCACATCGCAGAAGGCGCATTCAAGTCCCTGGCCCGCTCCCTGAAAGCTGCCGTCGCCATCGACCCCACCGCCCCCAACGCAGTACCGTCCACCAAGGGGGTGCTGGAATGATCGGCATCATCGATTACGGGGTGGGCAACCTCTTCTCCCTGAAGTCTTCCTTTGCCGCCATCGGCGCGGAATGTGTGGTTTCCTCTGACCCACAGGTTTTGGGGAAAGCCGACAAGCTGATCCTCCCCGGGGTCGGCGCTTTCGCGGATGCCGCGGAAAAGCTCCGCCGCACCGGTCTTGACGACTTCGTCAAAACCCAGGCCGCCTTGGGCAAGCCCTTGTTGGGCATCTGCCTGGGGATGCAGCTGCTGTTTGAAAAGAGCTTTGAGTACGGTGAACACACCGGCCTGGGGCTTCTGCAGGGCCAGGTCGTCCCCATGGCAGACCGGCTTCCGGAGGGCCTGAAGATCCCCCACATCGGCTGGAACGCCCTGCACAAAGAAAAGCAGGACGCCAAGATCCTCAAATATGTCCGGGAGGGGGACTATGTGTACTTCGTCCACTCCTTTTACGCGGAAAACTGCCCCGATTCCCTGGCCGCCACCACGGACTACGGCCTGACCATCACCGCCGCTGTGGAAAAAGGCAACCTCTACGGCTGTCAGTTCCATCCGGAAAAAAGCGGCGCCGTGGGTCTTTCCATCCTCCGGGCATTTTGTGAAGAAAGCGGGGGCGAAACATGAACATTTTTCCTGCCATCGACCTGTACGGCGGCAAAGCCGTACGGCTTTACAAGGGCGATTACGCCCAAATGACGGTCTATAACGAGGATCCCACCCAGGTGGCCCGGGATTTTCAGGCCGCCGGGGCAAACTGTATGCACCTGGTGGACCTGGAGGGCGCCAAGACCGGCATTCCTGCCAACCTGCCGGCCATTCGTGCCCTGCGGGAAGCCTTTGACGGCTTTATTGAAGTGGGCGGCGGCATCCGCACCCTGGAAATCGCGGAAAGTTACCTGGGAGCCGGAGTGGATCGGGTGATTCTGGGTACCGCGGCGGTCACCGATCCGGCATTTTTGCAGGCGGCCCTCATGCGCTGGGGAGAAAAAGTAGCGGTGGGCGTTGATCTTAAGGACGGCTTCGTAGCCATCAAGGGCTGGACCCAAACCAGCAACATTTCCGCTGACAACTTTTTTGCCCAAATGCAAGATCTCGGCGTCGCCACCGTCATCTGTACCGATATCTCCCGGGACGGGGCTATGCAGGGCACCAACCGGGAACTGTACCGCACCCTTTCCCAGAAATACACCATCCAGCTCATCGCCTCCGGCGGCGTTTCCTCCCTGGAGGATGTGATCGCTCTCCGGGAAATGGGGCTGTACGGCGCCATCATCGGCAAAGCCTACTACATCGGCGCCATTGACCTAAAAACCGCCATTGAGGTAGCCAAATGATTACAAAACGGATCATCCCCTGCCTGGATGTAAAAGACGGCAGAGTGGTCAAGGGTGTCAATTTCCAGGGACTTTCTGATGTATCCTCCCCGGTGGCCCTGGGCAAATACTACTCCGACTGCGGCGCGGACGAGCTGGTTTTCTACGACATTACCCCCTCCAGTGAGGGCCGCAAGCTGTTTACAGACATTCTGACGGAGGTGGCCTCCACCATTTTCATCCGCCTGACCGTGGGCGGCGGCATCAATACCCTGGAGGACTTTGACCGGGTGCTGAAATGCGGCGCGGACAAGGTCAGCGTCAATTCCGGCGCCATCCGCGACCCCGGCCTCATTGGGGAAGCGGCGAAAAAATACGGCGATCAGTGCGTGGTGCTGTCCGTGGATGTAAAAAGAGTGGACGGGATTTTCCGTGTCTTTGCCAAGGGTGGCCGGGAAAACACCGGCATGGAGGCCCTTTCCTGGATCAAAAAATGCGTGGAAAACGGCGCCGGCGAGGTGGTGGTCAACTCCATCGACACCGACGGCGTGAAAAAAGGTTTTGATCTTCCCCTGCTGGAAGCGGTGTGCAACGCCGTTTCTGTGCCGGTAATCGCCTCCGGCGGTGCCGGGTGCAAGGAGGATTTTGTAACACTCTTCCAAACCCTTCCCAAAGTGGATGCAGGCCTGGCGGCCTCCATCTTCCACTTTGGGGAAGTGGCCATCCCGGACCTGAAAAAGACCCTCCGGGAAAATAAGATCAATGTGAGGTTGTGACCATGATCGATATTGAGAAGCTGAAATTTGACGAAAAGGGTCTGATCCCCGCCATCGTGGTGGACGCAGACACCAAAAAGGTGCTGACCCTGGCCTATATGAACAAGGAAAGCCTGCAAATTTCTTTGGAAAAGAAGCTGACCTGCTTCTTTAGCCGCTCCCGGCAGACGCTGTGGCTCAAGGGCGAGACCAGCGGCAACTACCAGCACATCGTGTCCATCACCGCCGACTGCGACCTGGACGCCCTGACGGTGGAAGTGAAAAAGGATGGCCCCGCCTGCCACTTAGGCACCGATTCCTGCTTTGTAAACCCCGTGCTGGAAGCGGAAACCGAGGCGTTCAGCCTGGAGGGTCTGTATCAGCTGCTTCAGGGCCGAAAGGAAAACCTTCCCGAGGGTTCTTACACCACATACCTGTTCCAAAAGGGTATCGACAAGATCCTGAAAAAGGTGGGCGAGGAATGCACCGAGGTGATCATTGCCGGCAAAGCGGATGACAAAAGGGAAGCCGTCTACGAGATCGCTGACCTTGCCTACCATGTGATGGTGCTGATGGTGCAGATGGGCATTTCCGTGGAAGATATCCACAAGGAGCTGGCCGGCCGCCATGTGATCGATCACAAGGTCAAGCAGGAGAAGATGATCTGATATCCCTTGACCCCTTGGCCTTTCAATGGTAAAATAGGGAAAAAAGCAACGGAGGCCCCTATGTTTACAGACATTACAGGAAAACGGCGGCTGAAGGCCTGCCTGCATCTGCACACCACGATCACTGACGGAAACCTCCCCCCGGAAGAGGTCATAGCCATGTACGAAAAAGCAGGCTATGATATTTTGGCCATTACCGACCATTATAAATTCCATCCCGGTGGTCAATATGGCAACATGAAGCTCTTTTCCGGCTGCGAGTACCACCTGGTTGGGCCCAACGCCCCGGGCGGGATCTATGAGACTCTCCATGTGGTGGGTCTGGACATGGACCGGGATCCGGAGCTGGATCGGGCCTTTGCCGATTCCCCTCTCCCGGTACACCAGCGGGTCCGGGAGGTCGTGGAATCGATTCGTGCCGCCGGCGGTGTGGCCATCCTGGCCCACCCGGCCTGGAGCCTGAACACCCCTGAGGAAATTATGGATTGCGGCAGCTTTGACGGCACAGAAATTTACAATTCCGTGTCCTCCTGGACCCGGGCTGACCGGGCCTATTCCGGACAGATCGTGGATATGCTGGCTATGCGCGGTACCTGTCTTTCCCTGCTGGCCACCGACGACGCCCACTACTACGCAGGCGAGCATATGCGGGGTATGACCATGCTGGAGGCGGATGCCGTGGAGGAGCTGGGCTTGGCCGGTGCCATCCGTGCCGGGCGCTTCTATGCCACCCAGGGACCGGAGATCCACCTGGAGCGGATCTCGGATACCCATGTAAAAGTGCGCTGCACCCCGGTCTCCAAAATCGTTTTCTTTTCCAATATCCCCTCGGCCCCGGGCCGCGTCCAATGGGGCGACGGTTTAACAGAGGCCGTGTGTCCCCTGGTCATGAACGGCCGGGAATCCTATATCCGGGCAGAGGTCACCGACAAAAACGGTCTGCAGGCCTGGAGCAATATCCTCGTCTTATAAAAAGAAACGGGTGCGTGACCGCACCCGTTTTTTATGCATGCATGGGATCTTCCAGTACCGTCAGACCCAGGCCGTTGAGGTACTCCACCGCCGGCTCCATGGGGGTCACCCGGAAGCCTTCCGGGAAATGCGCATCCACGCCCACCACCGCCCGGCAGTTTTCCTCCGCGGCGATGCGCCAAAAGCCGTCACAGGGATAGCCCAAAAGCCCGGGCTTTGCTCCCTTGTAGATGCCGTAAAGATTGTACTCCAGGGGGATTCCCAGGCGATTGGCCGCCCGGCACAGCTCCCGGGAAGCCGCCACCGCGTCGGCGTCAAAGGATGCGCAGGCGTTAAACATCAGATCCGGATGGGCAAGATACAGGAAAAGTCCCGTCTCCATTCCCTCCACCGCCGCTTCCACAAACCGCCGCAAACCCGCAGGGGTGCTGATCTTGCCAAAGTAAGGCTCGATCCGCCGGTCACCGTGATTGCCCAGGATCAAAAAGTCCATTTCCTTCCGGATCTGCCGCAGAAAAGGGAAGAAATCCGGCACCGACTCACATTCCAGGCCCAGCAGGATCTCGATCTGCCCCCGGTATTTCTCTTTCAACGCCCGGATGGATTCGATGTAGCCGGGCAGATCCTCCATGGACATCTTGTCCACATTCTTCTTTTCAAATTCGGTGGTATAGGGAAAGGGGGTGTGGTCGGCAAATCCCAGCTTATCGTAGCCTGCATCGATCGCCGCCAGTACATAGTCCTCGTCCGTACCCTTTGCGTGATGGCACCGATAGGTATGGGTGTGCAGATTGACCTTCATAAAACCAGCTCTCTTTTTCCGTTTTCCCTATCATAGCACAGTTTTCCCGGCTTGACCAGTAGGTTTGCGCAAATTGGGAGTTTCGCGAGCAGTTCGATAGAAGAACGCCTCCCTCGCCTAGAGGGAGGGGGACCGCGCAAGCGGTGGAGGGATTCAACGCCCGAAGGGCGTTTCTGCCGCTCTTGCGGCAGAATATCCCCCAGTCTGCCCTACGGGCAGCCAGCCCCCTTTAGGCAAGGGGGCCTTT
>JAZREG010000219.1:0-8595 GCA_045660725.1 Faecousia sp. | reverse complement strand
TGTTATGAAGATGATGAACGGACTCGAACCCATCCAATGCGACAGTCCGGTGGACTGTCGCTTGCCGCCGGCTCGACGGCGGCAACACATTCATTTTCTCCGCAGGAGAAAATGCAAATCGAGTCCGGTCACCGGCACCACGAAAGAAACCTCTTTTGTCTACCAAGATAAGAGAGGTTTTTTCAATGATATCCGTTCTTTGGCACGAACCGGTGATATATCTTCGATATGATATCACTCTGCGAGCGATGATATATGCCTTCGGCATATGAGGGGACGGATATTATATCATACTTGCAAAGCAAGTATATCATACGGTAAAGCAGTATATCAAATCACACAAGCGATATATCATTGAAATATTTAGAAATCTGTGGTATAATTAGGTCAAAGAGGTGATTTTGATGGCAGAAACATTTCAAACAATTTTGACAAACAAGGATATTACATATTTTCTGGACAAAACAAACGGATTACATGATAGCTATTTGATTGGCGTTCAGTATATCCATGACGGTCATACGGGCGGAAATCCACATTGGATCGATCCTAGACTTACAGAATTGTGTATTCGCTATATGGTCACCAGTATTCAAGATGCTGTAGTCGAACTTGTCTTTTCTTCTTTAATAGAGTGGCAGATTAAAGATAATTCCTTTGATGTTACTGACACGGCCGTTTCCATCGCTGAAAACGGAAATGTGATTTGGACAGATGATTGTTCAACCTTACCTGAATTTAGGGAAAACGGATCGTATGTTATTGCTGAAAAAATGAAGTGGCGCTTTGTTGATGAATAGTATTCACACTACTTTTCGTCTTTCTTACCCCTACTTGCGCTACTTTTAGTCGCTCTTTCGCAACAAAAAGAGAGAGGCTCTTAGCCTCTCTCTTTTTGTTACGGAGAAGATGAGCGGACTCGAACCCATCCAATGCGACAGTCCGGTCACTTGTATTAGAAGAACGCCCTCAGAGGGGCGTTCTCTTCATTCTAAAAATCATTTTGCCGTATCCAGGCTTCTTCCAAAAACCACAAGCCGCTGGTATAGATACTCCGTGGAAAAATTCACAAGCATCGTCAGCGCCAGCACAAGATACTCATTCCACCCCACCTGCGGACCTGTCAACACTGCCGTCCACCAGGTAGACAGGGGCGTAAATACCACATAGTACCCCGCCACCTGCAGCATGGCAACCGGGACATTCTTGGCAGAGCAGAAGGTGAATTTTCTATTGAGGGTGAAATTCCACAGCACCGATAGCACCAGCGAGATCAGATAAGACACCCAATGCTCCAGGTGCAGGACTTCCTCCATCAGGGCAAAGCTGGCAGCCTGGATCAGACCGGCACTGACAGAAAACAGCAAAAATTTCAGGGAGCGAAGCACTTCTTTTTTAGATTTGTTCATAGATGATCTCCTTTTAAGTGCCAATGCACTTTGGTTTCGACATAAGCATATCATAACCCGATTCTTTTTTCAACACCTCCCGATCAGAGGCTACTGGACAACTTTTACACCCCGTGATATAATGCAAAAAAACCCAGGAGGTTCTCTCTATGAAAATCGCGATTCCTTACGAAGGCGGGCTGGTTTTCCAGCATTTTGGCCACGCGCCGGCCTTTAAGCTTTACACCCTGAAGGATGGTCAGATCCTGGATGCGACTGTATACCCCACAGGCAGCAGCGGCCACGGCGCCCTGGCAGGCTTCCTGCAGGCTTTGGGTGCGGACGCCCTGATCTGCGGCGGCATCGGCGGCGGCGCGAGAGCGGCCCTTGCACAGGCGGGGATCGCGGTGTTCGGCGGTGTCTCCGGCGATGCTGACGAGGCCGCTTTGGCATTGGCTGCGGGCATGCTTTCCTTTGACCCCAATGCCCGGTGCAGCCATCACAGCGGCGATGACCACAGCTGCGGCAGCAACCACACCTGCGGCGGAAACTGCGGCCAATGAGTAAGCTTACAAAACAACTGTGGCCCTTGTTTGCCACCTTTTTTAAGATCGGTGCCTTCACCTTCGGTGGAGGCTATGCCATGATCCCCCTGATCCAAAAGGAAGCGGTTGAGAAGCAGCGTTGGGTGGAAGACTCCGATATTTTGGAGATCGTCGCCATTGCAGAATCCACCCCCGGCCCGATCGCCATCAACGCCGCCACCTTCATCGGATACCGGGTGGGAGGCGTATTGGGTGCGATCTGCGCCACCCTGGGCGTGGTGCTGCCGTCCTTTGCCATCATCCTGATCATATCCGGCATTTTGCAACAGTTTCAGGATATCGCCCTGGTGCAGTACGCGTTCTTCGGCATCCGCGCCGGTGTGCTTGCCCTGATCCTGAAAGCCATGTGGGGCATGTACAAGAAAAGTCCCAAGGATATATTCTCCTATCTCATTATGCTGGGCGTGTTCCTGGCAGTGGTGTTGCTGAAGGCGTCGGTGCTGTGGGTGCTGGCTTTGGCCGCCGGCGTGGGACTTGCGGTGACGCTGTGCAGAAGGAGGGCTGAAAAATGATCCTTTGGGAATTGTTTTGGACCTTCTTTAAAATCGGCGCTTTCACCTTTGGCGGCGGCTACGCAATGCTGCCGCTGATCCAGGAGGCCGTCACCGGAAAAGGCTGGATAGATGCCCAGGCTTTGGTGGATTTTGTCGCTGTCAGCGAAAGCACCCCCGGCCCTTTCGCCGTAAACATGGCCACCTATGTAGGGTCTCAGATGGGCGGGATTCCCGGCGCCGCCTGTGCCACCCTGGGTGTGGCGCTCCCCTCTTTCCTCATTATTCTGATCGTCGCCAAGTGTTTCGCGCGATTCCAAAAAAGCACCCTGGTGCGGGGTATCATGTCGGGTCTAAAGCCGGCAGTAGTGGGTATGATCGCAACGGCGCTGTTGAATGTCGCCACCACGGTCTTTGCACCCAGTGGCTGGGCCTGGGCGCTGCTGACCACCCCCGAATTCTATATTTCCGCGGCGATTTTCGGTCTGTGTGCCTTCCTGGCGTTCCGAAAGAAACATCCGATCCTCATCATCTGCCTGTCGGCGCTGTTGGGCATCGCTGCAGGATTCTTGATCTTCCCATAACAAAAAAGAGCAGGAACGAATCGTTCCTGCTCTTTTCACATTCAGACGTTGGCGTAGCGGGCCTTCAGGATCCGCTCGCAAGCTTCCAGGTCCTCCGGGGTGTTGATGCCCCGCAGGTCATCTCCGTCGGCGGTGAAGTAGGTGTCCACCTTCATGCCCAGCTTGACCATCAGTTCCGGCACTTCCGTCACATAGTACTCGCCCTGGACATTGGCACAGCCCACCTGGGGCAATACCTGGAACAGCGACCGGCTGTTAAAGACCATTACACCGGAAAACAGTTCCCGGATCTGAGCCTGCTCAGGGGTACAATCCTTGCCCTCCACAATGGCGGCAAACTTACCGTTTTCATCCCGCAGGACTCTTGCCCACAGCTTCAGCTCCGGATTTTCCGCGGTCATCAGGGTGCAATCGGCACCGCTTTCCTGGTGCTGGCGGCACATCTTTTCCATCTCGCTGCGGCGAAACAGCGGCATATCGCCGAAGGTAATCAACACTGTTCCGTCAAAGTCCCGGAAAGCCTCCTGGCAGGTCATCACCGCGTGGCCGGTTCCCAACTGTTCCTTCTGTTCCGTGTAGCAATAGCGATCGCCAAAGTATTCGGTAATCTGCTCCTTGCCGTAGCCGACAATGATGTAAGTCTCCTTGGGATCGATAAAGCTGAGGTTTTCCAAAACGATCTCCAGCATGGGGCGCTCCCCCACCCGGAACATGGCCTTGGCCATGTCACCGCTCAGCTTCTGCAGTCGCTTTCCCTTGCCGGCCGCAGGCACAATGGCACGAATTTTATCCATCTTGTTTTCGCTCCAAATTCTTTCTTTTTTGGCCTTTTAATGGATCTTTGCTTTTAGACCCAGCTCAGAATAGATCTTTCGCAGAATGCGTTTGATCTCCGGTAGCTTCCGCTCCATATCCTCCACCAGCTTCAGCTGGGTACGGGCACGATCCAGGTTCTGACCGGGGTAGTAAATATTGTAGTAAGTATCACCGTTGATGTGGTCCATCAGGAAGCGAATGCCATCCTCCGCAGTGATGATCAGGGCTGCGTAGGGCAGCAGTTCCAGCTCTTCCCGGGTCAGAACATCGCCGCAGGCTTCCAAATAGCCACGAGCATACTGGGCATACAGGTTCAGGTCGCAGGAAACCTTGCTCAGATCCTTCTCGTCATCCTTGGCTGTGTTGGTACCGATGCGCATACTGTCACCGTAATCATACAGTGGGGAAGAAGGCATCACGGTATCCAAATCGATGATCGCCACAGGCAAATGGGTTTCTTTGTCGAAGAGGATGTTGTTCAGATTGCAGTCGTTATGGCAGACACGGGTGGGGATCTTGCCGGAGGCCAATGCATCACTGATCAGCCCGTACCGGTCGGATCTTGCCCGGACGAATTCAATCTCCTTCTTCACGTCCTTCACCCGGCCCTTGGGATCCTTGGAGATCGCCAATTCCAGGTCTAAATAGCGACTCATGGTGTTGTGGAAATTAGGAATAACTACCTTGATCTCCTGGGGATCCACATCGGACATTTCCTTCAGGAAGCTGCCGAAGGCCACGCCTGCCTGGTAGAACACCTCCGGGCTGTCCGGAATATCCAGGGAATAGACATCGTCAAAGTAAGTAAGCATCCGCCAGCAGCCGGAATCCATTCGCAGGTAAGCCCGGCCGTCCTTGGTGGGACGGAGCGTCTGCACGGAGCCACGAACATGCCGGCCGGGAAGCAGGAGTCTGCCGTGCAGATGATCAGTGGTAAGTTTGAAATTATGCATCAGCGCATCCACGTCCGGGAAAACATTGGTATTGATCCGCTGGAGGGTATATTTATGAACATGCCCGGTTTCGGATATGGTCTCTACCCGATAGGTACGGTTGATATACCCCTTGTTGATCTGGGTGATGCTGTGCACAACTCCCCGAATGGCAAACTGGTCCACAATATTCTGCAGTTCATTGATAGGAGATACGGAGGACTTGGCTGATTCCAGCGCCAAATGCAGCGTTGCGCCCGGCTCGCTGGAGGAAAAGTCCACCAGGGTCATTCGTTCCAAAACCTTACGTACGATGCGCCCAGTCAGGCTCTTTGCTCCCGCAACGCGGAACAGATAGCAATACAGCACCCGCATGCCGACGCTCAGGATTACATACACCGCCGCAAAGGACACCACGGTCGTGAACGGTGCCGATGCAAATGTATACTTTTTTCCAAGTACCACACCCAAAGTGATTAAAAGGCAGCCACCCAACACGCAGGCAGATACTTCTCTGGAAAAAGCAGAAAAGGAGCCGTACCGCCAAATCATTTTATAGCACTGCAGGGCAAACCGGAAGCCAAAGAACAGCACAAGTCCCGCCGCCAAATAAAACTGCATATTCGGCACCGGCAGCATCTCCCGCATGGACGGATGCATGATAAAAACAGCCACCCAACAAGCCAAATAAAACAGGATGTCATAGAACACCATCAGCCAGCGGATCCCACTGCGCTGCTTTTTCTCCATGTCCACCCCGCTGTTTTTTTCTTTCTTACTCACTTTTTTCTCCCCGATTCATCGGCCACAGGGGGCCGCAGAAAAAGTTTTTCCCGGACAATGCGTCTCGGAACAGGTACTGGCAGTGTTGAAAAATGCGCATACTCCACCAGTTACGATGCCATTATAGCATAGCTCCCCCATAAATGCAACACCCTAATCCCCTCCCCCTTCACTATAGCAAGATTGTGATTTACTTTCCTGCTTTCACAAGGTATAATAGTCGTGAAAGAAGGTGTAATGATGCCGATATTTGATATTTCCCAGGAGGTTTTCTCCTGCGCAGTCTTCCCCGGGGATCCCGCGCCGAATAAGAAAGTCCTCTGCTCCATGGAGGCTGGGTCGCTGTATAACCTCACAGCCTTATCCATGTGCGCCCACAACGGCACCCATGTGGATGCCCCCTTCCATTTCCTTCGGGATGGCAAAGCGGTGGACGAAATGCCCCTGGAGCATTTTGTTGGGGAATGCTACGTGGCCCATCACACAGGGGATTTGTCGGCAGCAGATGCCCGGGACGTACTTTCCAGGGCCGCAGGCCGCAAACGCATCCTGATCGCAGGTCCTGCCACCGTTACAGAAGCGGCCGCCCAGGTTTTTGCGGATGCGAACCTTTTGCTGATCGGCAACGAAAGCCAGACGGTCGGCCCCCAGGACGCACCTATGGCGGTGCACCAGCTTCTACTGGGCAAAGGAATCGCTCTGCTGGAAGGCGTGGTGCTGAAAAACATCCCGGAAGGCCCCTATTTCCTCAGCGCCGCACCCCTCAACCTGGCAGGCGCGGACGGCGCTCCCTGCCGGGCGCTGTTGATCCGGTTCTAAAAAGAAAACCCCCGCGGCAAGCCTGTCGCGGGGGTTCATGCTTTTAATGATGGTGATGATGATGGTGGTGATGGTGATGGTGGTGATGGCCGGCGGCGGTCTCCTCCACCTGGCAGCACTCCTCGTGACAATGCTCCCCTTCCGCTTCCAGCTCCAGCGTCACATGACCAATGCCATGCTCCCGCAGTTCTGCACGGATGCGATCCTTGACGGCATGACCCTCCTCATTGGTCACCACGTGCATGGTGGCATAGTTCTTCTGACCATCCATGCTCCAAATATGGATGTGATGGACATCCAGCACGCCCTCCAGCTCCATCAGATGCTCCCGGATCTCCGGGATCTCCACGCCCTGGGGCGCTTTCTCCAGGAACAGATCCAGGGCCGCCTTCAAGGTGCCGGCCGCATTGATGAGAATGAACACCGCCACGCCAATGGACATCAGCGGGTCAATGAGGGCAAAGTCGGTAAACCGCATAACGATGGCACCTACCAGCACCACAGCCCAGCCCAGCACATCTTCCAGCATGTGCAGGTTCACGGCCTTCTGGTTCAGGGACGCGCCCTCCCGGGTAAAGAACGCAGCGCCAAAATTCACACACACGCCCACCACAGCAAAGACGATCATACCGTCATAGTGGATGGGGGCAGGATTAATGATTCGGCTGATGGCATTGTAGATGACCATCAAAGAGCCTGCCAGCAGAATGATGGTGGTGATCACGCTGCCGATGACGGAATAGCGGGCATAGCCGTAAGTATAGACCTCGTCGGGCTTCTTTTTGCTCTTGCGCTCCAGGAAGTAGGACACGCCGATGCTGGCAGCGTCGCCCATATCATGGACCGCGTCAGAAACGATGGCCACACTGCCGGTAAAAATACCGCCAAAAAACTCAAACACCGAGAAAAACAAATTCAAAAGGAATGCGATCAAAATATTCTTTTCCGTTTTCATAGGAAACCTCCTTGCAGTCATTGGCAAGATTTCTCTGCCTTTCCATTCCGATTGGTATCTTATCACAAAAAGTCCATATTGAGAAGCAAAAACCTCCGGTATCCGAAAACTTTTCGGTTTCTCAACAGATCCGCCTAAGAGCGTTTCAGGGATGTCCACTCCTTTTTGAGGATCGCATACTGATATGTGTTTTCGTAGATCGGATTTCCCTCTGCATCCTTGACAAAGGTAACAAACTCCCGGAACAATCCCTCCCGGCGCATACCCAGCCTTTCACAGAGCTTTTGGCTGGGAAGATTGTAATCCTCGGTGTAGGCGTAGATCCGCCGGGCGCCCTTCTGATAAAACAGGTAATCGAAAAAGGCCCGGGCCGCCTCATAGGCATAGCCCTTGCCGTGATAGCCGGGATTGAGCATCCAGCAGGGGCTGAAGGTATCCAGCACAGCGTCTTTTTCCTCCGGCGCCGGCGTTTCCGGCATGGCATCGATCTCGCCGATCACCTTCCCGTTTTCTTTGAGAACGATGGCAAAATAGTACTCTGCGTCCTTCGCCCTTTCCAGTACGGCCCGGCGAGCCTCCTCCAGGGAATTTACCTTCATGCAAGCAAAACAATGCACCATCGGAGCCTGCAGATATTCATAAGCATCCGCCGCATCCCCCTCTGCAAAGGGGCGCAGGATCAGTCGATCCGTTTCCAGCATAAAAAGCCTCCTAAAAATACCTGTCTAAAGTATACACCCCGGTTTGACTTTTTTCAAGGCAAAAAAGAAAGTGCTGCCACAGAGCAGCACTTTCTTAAAAGTCAAATAATGTATCAATCCAGGGACTTCATGGCGGGGATTCATTGATGCAATGCAATATTTCCTACAACTAGCCAAAATAAAACGAAATTGCTGTTAGCATTGAAGCGTTTAGCGTTTACAAAGCGAACTCAACTGCAATTAATTCTCCCAAATTGGAGAGGATTTTGGAGAGTTGGAGAACAAAATTGTTTTATCGCGACAGCCATATAACGATCATTGCAACCACCGCAACAATCAACAATGTAATAAAACAACCGAAGCGATTGCTTGTTTTATAGTACTGTTTTTGATGTTGTTCTTGATAATATTGGCCTTCTGCATTCTTTGTTGCTTGCTTTTGCCGAGGCTGCGTTGCCTTTCGATATAATGCGAGTGGGTCAGTTTGATTCATAATTCTTGCGTGAAAATCAACAATCCAT
>JAZREG010000218.1:0-1830 GCA_045660725.1 Faecousia sp. | reverse complement strand
AGCCAAGAGCTTAGCAATGCGATTGTTCATGAATTTCTCCTCCGTAAATGTTTATTTCTTACGTTTTTTGCCGATCACGGCCACCGCAACACCGGCGCCGATCACCACCGCAGCGCCAACACCGATCATCGTGGCCAGCGCATTGTCCTTCCGCACAGGCTCCGGAGCACCGGGCACGGTGATGGGCGTGGTAGCGGACGGGGTGGTTGCAGGGGTCGTGGGCGGGGTCGTGGGCGGGGGCGTGGGCTTGGGTTCTTCCTCGGGCTGCTGCTCCGCCTTGTCCTTCTCCACCAGCAGGATGGCATTGGACACACGGCGCATAGAGCCATCGGAAGGCTTATTGCGCAGGGTCAGCACATCATCGATGCGCACAAGCATGGTAGAAGATCCACCACCGTCCAGCTCCAGGGCAAACTGCGCGCCCAGGGCCTTGGCCAGCTCCGCTTCCTTGTTGACAGAAATGCCCAGGCTGTAACCGGACTGTCTGCCATCCACGATGCACAGAAAACCGGTGCCATCCTCTTTGAAGCCGATAAAGGTACGGGGTGCCTTGGCATCGCCGCTGTTGTCGGTGTGGCAATTGGTGTTCACCACACCGTCATCCACCAGGATATCATAGCCGCCCAGCACCCAAGTGCAGCCGGCAAAGTCACCTGCAGGGATCTCCACCAGGTCCACTTCTACGCCATACTGAACCTGATCGTAGAAGAACTGGTTGTTTTCTCCCTTGACCACCACGGCAAACTGGCCGCTTCTGAGGGTGGCCGTATCGGACACCTCCGCAATCCGGTAGGAACTACCATACACAGGATAGCTGTTCAAATTGGATGCGTCAGTTTTGCACACATACACGCTTGCGCCGGGGATGGTATGCTTGCCCTGATTGGTATAGATGGCGATTTCATTTTCGCCGGGTTCTTCGTTAATTTTGTCTATGTCAAAGAAGGTGCGCTCGCCGTTGATGACCACCATCAGGCGCTTTTCCACCTGGGTCATGCGGCCGACCACTACCTTCCCGGCATTATCAAAGCCGATGCAATGCTTGGTCGTAAATGCACCCTTGGAAACCACCACACCATCGTTGACGTAGGACTCCACGTTTTCGCCGGTGCTTAAGAAGTAGTCACCATTGGTGGCCAGCATTACTTTCTTACCTGTTTTTTGCTCATAGTCCGCCGCAATATCCTTTACAGTGGACAAGGTCGTCTTGTTGCCATTGCGAATACTGTGGATCACCCACTCGTATTCGGCATCGGCAGAATTGGCGTTATACTCGCCATAAAACAGCTTTTGTAAGCCGCCCTCTTCGAGGGACTTTTCTGCATAGGAAATACCATTTTCCTGCCAGGTGTAATCGGGATTGCCCATTACACCCGCAGAAAAACCTGCCATTGCGCTGATGGGCAGCGCCCCCGCAGCCAAAAAAGCCGCCAGCGCGCCGCAAATTTTCTTCTTAAAACGCATTATCTCATTCCTCCCAGAGATTCGGGCCGGCAGAAAAACCTACCGTGTCACGCTTGTGTTTGTCCCTCCCGACGCCGAAGCGCCGGGAGGAAAGGAAGTGCAGATTAGTTTTCCTTCTTCTCGAAGGTGAAGCCGGTCAGGGTAGCCACCTCACCCCAGTAATTGGTGCCCTTCAGACCGCGCAGGTCCAGAGCCCACTGACGGTGGGTGTTGGCGCCGCCATCATGGGGGAAGATGATCAGCAGTTCGCCTTCCTGCAGCTCATCGAAAGCCACAGTGGCGTAATTGTTGTTATCGAAATGCATGGTGGCAGCCTTGCCCTCAGCAGTCCAGAAGCCGCCGTTCGCAGCGTCATAAATACGAACC
>JAZREG010000217.1:0-9575 GCA_045660725.1 Faecousia sp. | reverse complement strand
TCCATGGAGTAGCCGCTCATCTGCAGCTGGTAAGCAAAACGCTCCAGCTGGGAATCCAGCTCAGACTCAACCAGAGCCTTGGGCATATCAACAACAGTGTTCTCAGCAGCCTTGTCCAGAGCAGCCTGCTCGAAAGCAGAGTTAGCCTGCTTCTCAGCCTGCTCAGCAGCCTTGGCGCGGATATCAGCCTTCAGCTCTTCCAGAGTCTCAAACTCGGAAACGTCCTTGGCAAACTCGTCGTCCTGAGCGGGAACGGTGGTAGCGGTAACCTTGTTGCACTTGACGTGGAAGACAACAGCCTTACCGGCCAGACCCTCGTGATAGTTCTCGGGGAAGGTGATGTCGATGTCCTTCTCCTCGCCGGCAGACATGCCAACGACCTGCTCCTCAAAGCCGGGAACGAAGGAACCGGAGCCCAGCTTCAGATCAAAGTTCTCACCCTTGCCGCCATCGAAGGGAACGCCGTTGTCGAAGCCCTCGAAGTCGATGTTGGCGGTGTCGCCCATCTGAGCGGGACGCTCAACAGTCTCAGTGGAAGCAACATTCTGCGCCATACGGTCCAGCTCAGCCTGCACCTGCTCGTCGGTAACGGTAGCCTCAGCCTTCTCGACCTCCAGGCCCTTGTACTGGCCCAGGGTGACCTCGGGATACACATCGGTGGTCAGAGTCAGGGTGACGACATTGTCATCGCTGATCTGCATATCGGTCAGGCTGGGACGGCCGACAGCCTTCACATCCTGATCCAGGACAGCAGCCTTGTAGATTTCGGGGAAGATCTCTTCCAGGCCGTCTTCATAGAAAACGTGAGCGCCGTACATCTTCTCGATCATCTTCCGGGGAGCCTTACCCTTGCGGAAGCCGGGGATCATGATGTTCTTACGGGCCTTCATGTAAGCGGCGTTAACGCCCTTCTCCATCAGTTCCTTGTCGATCTCGACAACGATGGTAGCCTGATTGCCGTTTCTGTCGATGTTCTTCACATTCATGTCTATTATCCTCCTAAATTGAGCCGCCAAAAAGGTCGGTCATTTTTTGACATAGTATCAAGCCTTGGTATTTTAGCAGAGAAAAAGCAACTTGTCCACCCTTTTTTCAAAAATTTTTATTCTTTTTCCATATTTCCCCACAGAAAAACCGGACAGGCACTTCCCTGTCCGGCAATTTTCAAGGCAGCACCTGAAAGGGTGCAAAATTCAACCGATCCGCGGAAACCAGCCGGTACTCTACCCCGTCCCAAAGACCTTCCATAGCAAGGCCGTGGCTGGGGCCATGGAGGTGGCCGTAGAAACAGCGACGTACCTCGTACTTTTTCAGCAGCTCCAGGATCTCCGGGCATTCATAGCCCTTATACTTAGGCGGGTAATGGAGAAAAACCATCTTGGGCAGGTCACCGGCAGATTGCAAAGATGCCTCCAGCCGAAGCAATTCCCGCTTGAAAACCTTCTCGTCGTGCTCCCCGCTGCGTTCCTCTTCGTAAAACCAACCACGGGTACCGCAGATGGCGTAACCATCATATTCGTAATGATTGTTGTTGAGGATCCACTGGTCAGTAAATCCATTCTCCTGGCAGAACTTATAGAATTTGGACGCGGTGCTCCACCAATAGTCGTGATTTCCTTTCAGGATGATCTTGCGGCCGGGAATCTGATGGATCCAGGCAAAATCCTCCCGGGCGTTGGCAAGATCCAGCGCCCAGCTCAGGTCGCCCAACAATACCGTCGTGTCTTCCGGGCCGATGACCGACACGCCCTGGCGCAATTTTTCCATATAACCGACCCAGGCACCACCGAAAATATCCATGGGCTTTTCCGCGCCCAGGCAAAGATGCAGATCGCCAATTGCGTAAAGCGCCATGAACATCCTCCTTCTTACAGTTTATTTTCCCAATGGGAGTAGGCTTCTCCCATAGCCTTGTTCATAAATTCCCGATCCAACACAGCAGATCGGTCCGCAAGAAGCAGTGCTTCACTGGTCTGCCCTGTTTTTGCCCGGTAATCCATCAGGCCCGCATAGCTCAGCGCGGTGTAGGGACCCATAAGATAGCCGGTGGTGCGGCATACATTGGGGATCATCTCCATAGTACGCCGGTCGCTGGTGACGGTAGCATACATCCCCTTGCGCAGGTTGTCCAGCATACCGATCCGAGGCGCGAAGATCTGTCCCTGTTCCACGCAGGAGGCATATCGACAAGCCTCTTCCTGGCCCAAAGTACCGAAAATCAGCCGCTCCAGCTCCGCAGGTACGGTAGCGTCCGCCAAAGGCGTGGCGGTCTTTTTCAGGGAAACATCGGTCTTCAGCTCGCCGTGGCGAAGAAGCTCCCACACAGCGCTGTTGTCATTGCAGGCGCAGATGATCTTTCCCACAGGGAAACCCATCTCCCGCAAATACCAACAGGCCATAGGCAGGGCAAAGTCACCGGCGCAAACGGAGATATCCACCAGCTTTGTCCCATCGGTAATCTCACTCTTCATCAGCTGCACAAACATACCGGCCAGCACCGCGATGCGCACCGCAATACGCACCCAGCCCCGGGACTGCTCCTCAGAGCCGGTGATCCGCCGGGTAAGGACCATTTCCACGTAATCATAGCTGTTCTGCATGTTATGCCACAGCTCACACACCGTTACTCGACGGCCAATGCCGCTGAGACGAAGAGGATGCCGCCCTGCGCCAAACTCCACCTCCCAGGCGGTAATGCCACAGGCGAAAAAGCTGTTCAGAACATCGGCAACACAGGCGCCAAAACCTTCCTTCAGCCACTTTTCTACCTGCTGAGATTCAAATACAGGCAGACGGAAAGGTACGTACAGACCTCCATCCGGAGCGATCGGTTCATGCACCGCGTGGTGGGCGGTAAAGGCATCGTGCTTGTTTCGTGTGGTTACATACAGCATGTTTCAAATACCCCCAAAGCATTTTCCCAATAGATCTTGCGAACCAGTTCTTCCGTCAGCCCCCGCTCCAGCAATCTCTGCGCCAGGGCCGGATAACTCTGAACGCCGTCAAAGCCCTCGCAGAGGCTGTCACAGCCGTCCAGGTCGCCGCCCAGGGCGATGTGCGTTCCCTCCGGGTCCAATTCCAGCCAATGAAGAATATGGTCACAGGCAGTATCCAGGGTCGCGTGATCGCCAACAAAGGCTGTGTACTGGTTAAAGCCTGCCACACCGCCGGACTCACAAATTGCCCGGAACATATCGTCGGTCAGATTGCGGGACACATCGCAGACGCTCCGAGAATTGGAGTGGCTGGCAATGATGGGCTTTTCGGTGATCTTCATGATGTCCCAAAAGGCTTCATCGCTGATGTGACTCACATCCACCATCATTCCCAAGCGCTGTGCTTCCTTGACAAAGGCTTTACCCGCATCGGTAAGGCCGCCGCCGGTGACATTAGAGCCGGCGAGAATATTCTGCTCGTTCCAACCGAGGGTGGTCATACGGAAGCCTACCAGGTAAAGATCCTGCAGCAATTGCGCGTCATAGCTGATACCGGCAGGGCCTTCCATAGTCAGGATGGCAGACATCTTCCCCTTTTCCAGGTTCGCCCGCACATCCGCTGCACAGTAGGCCAAGGCGATCTTCTTGGAATACTTGTCAATGCCGGAGAGGATCGCACCCATCTCCCGCTCAAACACCACCAGGGGCGATGCCTGATACCAGTTCCGCATTTCCGGTGTGGTAAAGCAAGCGAAGCACTGGCAGTAGCCGGGCAGCTTCCCTGCCCGCTCCAAGTCAATGTGCAGATCGTTCTTGCCCAGGTCGATGTTATCCATCAGGTCCTTGCCCAAAACCGCCAGGGCGGTATCACAATGCAGGTCAAATACAGGAAAATTCATTGAAACGCATCCTCCAAATGTTGGATTTTCGGGTTAATTGTTCCCGGGCCTTCCGGTGCGTAGATCTCGATCACATCAAACCGGGGCTGCAGGTCTGTGGGATATTGGGACAGGTACATGGACGCAGTTACCCGAATGCGATCCTGCTTATGTCGGTCCACATACTCCCGAGCCTGGGCAAAGGTGTCGCTTTTACGCAGCTTTACCTCCACAAACACCAGGAATTTCTTGTCCTTGACGATCAGGTCGATCTCACCGAACCGACAGAAATACCCGGCTGCTACCAGCTGGTAACGCTTTTGGCGCAGATATTCCGCCGCCAGAGCTTCACCCCAGGCACCCCGAATCTTACTTTTCGCCATAGAACTTTTTCAGGAAGCTCATCCGGTGAATGGGGCTTGCGCCCAGCTTTGTCAGAGCTTCATAATGTGCCTTGGTACCGTAGCCCTTGTGAATTTCAAAGCCATAGCCAGGATACTCCTGTGCAGCCTCTTCCATAAGTACATCCCGGCTGACCTTTGCCAGCACAGAAGCCGCAGCGATGCTAGCGCTGAGGCTGTCGCCCTTGACCACGGTCTTTACAGGCAGGCCAAAGTCCTTGGCCCGGTTGCCGTCGATGAGGGCAAATTCCGGCTTGACCTGCAGCTGAGCAATGGCCCGCTCCATGGCCAAATAAGTTGCCTGGAGGATGTTGATTTCGTCGATCTCCTCATGGCTGGCAAAACCAATGCCGTAAGCGACTGCCTTTTCCTGAATCACAGGAAACAGTTCTCTGCGGCGCTTGTCGGAAAGCTTCTTGCTGTCGTCCAATCCGGGGATCTCCAACTCCGCAGGCAAAATCACCGCGGCGGCACACACAGGGCCGGCCAGTGGGCCTCTGCCGGCTTCGTCTACGCCGCAGACCAGGTGATAACCCTGGGAAAACACTTCCTTTTCATACAGCCACATATCTCTTTCAGCCATTTTCCGGTTCCTCCAGGGTAAATTTCCCCAATTTTCCACTGCGGAATTCTTCCAGCAGAACACCCGCCATCCGCTCGGTATTGATCTCGCCTCGGGCCATCAGGAAGCCACGCTTCTTGCCCGCCATCTCCAGTAATTCATAACCGGGTGTCTCAGGCTCTGCCTCGATGCCGTAGCGGTCCAGCAGCGCCTGGGGATATCTCCGGTGCAGCAGCTGCATCAGCCGGCAGGCCAGTTCCTCTACGTCCAGGATGCCATCCTTCACCGCACCGGTGTAGGCCAGCATCATACCCACTTCCGGGTCTTCAAACTTGGGCCAAAGGATACCGGGGGTATCCAACAGCAGCAGGGTCGGATTCACCGTCACCCATTGCTTGCCACGGGTGACACCGGGGCGGTTTTCCGCCTTGGCACCCTTTCTGCCGGAGACCTGGTTGATGAAGGTGGATTTACCCACATTGGGGATGCCCACAATCATGATCCGCACCGGCTTATGCATGCCCTTAGCGGCGTTGCGTTCGATCTTCTCCTTCAGGACCGTCTGTACCGCGGTCTGAAAATCACCGATGCCCCGTCTGCTCTTGCAGTCTACAGGAACAGCGGCAATTCCTTTTGCCTTAAAGTATTCCGTCCAACGGCGGGTACCGTTGGGATCCGCCAGATCCATCCGGTTGAGGATGACGATCCGGGGCTTGGCACCACAGATGGCGTCAATATCCGGATTTCTGCTGGAGATAGGGATCCGGGCATCCACGATCTCGCAAACCGCATCCACCAGCTTCAGATCAGCTTCGATCTGCCGACGGGTCTTGGTCATGTGACCGGGATACCACTGGATGTTCATATTCTCTTGTGCCATCAGGCTACCACTCCAATTCTGTTAAAATCCCTGGGCCGCATGCCGTAGTTCGTACCCGGGAAAAACAGGAAGATCACCTTGCCCATGACCTCCCGTTTGTCGATCAGACCGATCTCAGGATGACGGCTGTCTTTGGAATCGTCCCGGTTGTCGCCCAGCACGAAGATATGCCCTTCATCCACCTGCAGTGGAAACACCACGCCCTCAGCCTTGGTGGTCAAGGTCTTGGTATAGGGTTCTACCAGGGGAACCATATGATCCGGATCATCGCCAACGTAAACAATACCCCGCTCAAAGTCGATATCCACCCACTGGCCCTCAGTAGCGATCACTCGCTTGACAATGGGCGCGCCGTTCTTGAAATCCTCCTTGGCGGCAACGATCACATCTCCCGCCTGGGGTTCAGAATAAAAGATGTTGCTTAGCAGCAGCAAATAATCGCCGTCATATAGGGTATCGTTCATAGATCTTCCGGAGACCACAACCACCCGGAACAGCAGCAGGAAGATCACGATCACTGCCGCCAGCAGATACACAAGATCATGCAGATACAGCAAAACGCCGTGCTTCCAGGTGGTCTTATTCCGTCGGGTCACCTTCACCAGGGGCTTGTCATCGGCCATCATTGCCAAAAGCTGATCCGTATCCAAATCTTCCTCGGATGTCTCTTCCGAAATCTGCTCCTCGGAGACAGGCTCCTCGGCAATCTCATCCGTAGTATCATCCTCGGCCAGGACAAAGGAAGGGATTTCGATCTCCTCATCCTCCCCTGTTGCCGGGATCTCTGTATTTTCAAAGGTCGGCAGGGTTTCCTCGGGGGTCTGTTCTTCCCCGGGCATTGCGCCATCCTGCTCCAAAATTTCCTTTTCCTCCACGTTGTCACTCCTAAATCGCATACTGCGGCTTATAATAGATACATTATAAACGAAAAAGGAACAAAAAAAAAGAGGGCAAGCCCTCTTTTTTTCTGTTTTGTTTTAGACTCTCTCCTTGACCTTGGCAGCCTTGCCCATACGGTCACGCAGATAGTACAGCTTTGCACGACGAACCTTGCCCTTGCGGACGGTCTCGATCATTGCAACATTGGGGGAATGCAGGGGGAAGACCTTCTCACAGCCCACGCCGTAGGAGATACGACGAACGGTGATGGCCTCAGAGATGCCGCCGTGCTTCTTAGCGATGACGACGCCCTCGAAAACCTGGATACGCTCACGGGAGCCTTCCTTGATGCGAACATGCACACGAACGGTGTCGCCCACGGTGACAGCAGGCACTTCTTCCTTCATGTACTGGCTATTCAGAGCCTTTACGAGATCCATATTCTTGTCCTCCTTATTTACTAAGGCGTTCGTACGGCGCATATCAGCCCGCAGAGGACGCACCTTGACTTCAGACCGATGTATTATAGCACCCTTATTATCAAAAATCAAGTATTATTTTTACTTTTTTTGTGCTTATCTCACTGTTTTTTCTTAGTTTTCCAGAAATACGAACCATGCTGGAGAATTTATACCTTTATGTGTACATTAATTGTTAATTCTTTACTTTAATTCCCAATTATTATATAATATTAACAGAATACAATAAGGAGGATACCGATATGTTCAAGAAGCATTGGCCGAAGTTTATCCCCACCTTTCTGATCCTGTTCATATTTCTTGCCGGTATGGTATACCGGGGCATCTTCCGTGCCCCCTTGAACAAAAATGTGGTGGCCAGTTTTCCCCACTACACCATCAAGGAACTGGATGGGCAGTATTATTTCAGGCCTCTGGTAACGGAAAACAACATCATCTACCACTCATATTTAGGACTTCCAACGCCAAAATTTGACTCACCGGAGCAAATGCGATCTTCGATTTTGAATGGTCAATTGACACAGGTCGAGGCCGATACGGTATTCTATGCTACCAGCACCGTCGACCAAGAGGGCGACTTATATATCTGCAACCTTGATCATTTGTACATGCCTATACTTACCGGAAATCTAACTATCCATTCAGTGACCTGGAACGGCATCTCTTACAGTTATGCCCTGCACGACGGATCGATGTTCCCCCACAGACTTCTACACATAGACATACACGGAAACAAGAGAAGTTACGAGGAAGCTTTTGAGGATCAGTATCAGTATCCACTGGATATATACGAACGCCACTTACTTCGTACCGAAGTCGATCCGGACACCAAAGGAACCATCTATCAATACAGTGTGGCATATCCGAACAAGATCCGCTGCTACGAATTAGATAGTAAATCAGGAATATTGTCTGTGCTTGAACACTATGATGAAGGCAAAACAATTCCGAATCGCCTGTATTTCTTTGGATGTCATAACGGGATCTATTTCACCGGTAGTATCAGCAGATACATCCTGAACACCTATTGGAGCGATATCCCCAACATTCTTCAATCCCTGCAGATCATTCCCGTCTCCCCTGCTGAATCCTAATCAAATACACAGCCCGCCGAGAAACTCGGCGGGCTGTTTTTTTGGTTTTATGTGAGATTACACACCGGCCTTGGCGCGGCGGATGGTCTCGGCCTCGTCGCAGGTGTTGACGTTCTCGTAACCTGCCAGGGGGATCAGCTTCTCGTTGATGGAGTCCAGGATCCAGTTGGCCTGGGGGAAGAAGAACTCGTCGAACTCGAAGGGAGGCGTGATCCAGTTCTTAGCGCCGACCACAACGGGAGGTGCATCCAGATCGTCGAAGCACAGCTCGGTGATGTTCCGGGCCACATCGTTCAGGAAGCTGCCGCGAGCGCAGGCGTCGGAAACCAGCAGAACCTTACCGGTCTTGCGGACAGACTCCACGATCTTGGTGTAGTCCAGAGGAGACAGGGAGTGGATGTTGATGATGTCAGCTTCCATGCCGTACTTCTCGGACAGGGTCTTAGCAGCCTCAACAGCGCGGTACAGGACAGCGCCAACGGTCAGGATGGTGATGTCCTTACCGTCACGAACCTTGTTGGTGTCGCCGATCTCGATCTCGTAACGCTCTGCGGGAACGCCACCCTCGTGGAACTGCTCGCCCACGTCGTAGATTCTCTGAGACTCGAAGAAGACCACGGGGTCGGTGCCCTTCAGAGCGGTCTCCATCAGGCCCTTAGCTTCCCAGGGAGTTGCGGGGAACACGACCTTCAGGCCGGGGATGTGGGCGCACAGAGCGGTCCAGTCCTGGCTGTGCTGAGCGCCGTACTTGGAGCCCACGGAAACACGCAGGACCAGGGGCATCTTCAGGATGCCGGCGGACATAGCCTGCCACTTGGACATCTGGTTGAAGATCTCGTCACCGGCGCAGCCGATGAAGTCAGCATACATCAGCTCCACCAGAGCGCGGCCGCCGGACAGGGCGTAACCGACAGCGGTACCGACGATGGCGCCTTCAGCCAGGGGAGAGTTGAACAGGCGGCTGTGAGGCAGAGCGTCCATCATGCCACGGTACACAGCGAAGGCGCCACCCCAGTCACGGCAGTCTTCGCCGTAAGCGATCAGAGTGGGATCCTCGTAGAAGCGGTCCCAAATAACCTCGGACAGACCGTCACGCAGGTTATACAGCTTCATCTTGGAAACGGGCTTGCCATCGGCGCCGATAGGTGCGCGCTCCTTGGCCTTGATCTTCTTGTAGCCGTCGGCCTCTTCCTTGGGAACGGTGAACTCGGGCTCACGGTCCAGCATCTTCTCCACCTTCTGGTTGGAGAACATCAGGCGCTCAACCACAGCGGGATCAGCCTTGAAGTCGCAGTAGGGGCTGAACTCGGGATCTGCAGCGAACTTGCAGATCATGGTCATACGCTCGGAGGTCTCCTTCAGGATGGCATCGATGTCTTCCTGAGTGCAGACGCCGGCTTCGATCAGGCTCTTGGGATAGGTCAGGATGGGATCGACTTCCTTCCAGGCATCGATCTCTTCCTTGG
>JAZREG010000216.1:0-16113 GCA_045660725.1 Faecousia sp. | reverse complement strand
CGGGGCTGCGCTTGGTCAGAGGAGAAACCTCAACAGGATACATGGTGATGAAGGTGGGCTGGATCAGGTGCTCCTCCACCTTCTGATCGAAGGTGGCGTACAGAGCGTTGCCCCAGGTCTTCTCAGCGGCATCCGCCAGCTCAACGCCCACGGAATTTGCCAGGGCCACAGCCTCAGCGTCATCAGTGACCGCGCCAAAGTCGATGCCCACATACTCCTTGACCGCGTCCACCATGCTCAGGCGGCGCCAGCCGGGAGTCAGGTCGATCTTCTCGCCCATCCACTCCACTTCGTAGGTGCCCAGGATCTCCTTGGCAGCGCCGGAGAGGATGCCCTCGGCGATGTCCATCATATCATGGAAGTCGGCGTAAGCCTGGTACAGCTCCACGGAGGTAAATTCAGGGTTGTGCTTGGGGTCCATGCCTTCGTTCCGGAAGATCCGGCCGATCTCATACACCCGGTCCATGCCGCCGATGATCAGCCGCTTCAGGGGCAGCTCGGTGGCGATGCGCATGAACATATCAATGTCCAGGGTGTTGTGATGGGTGACGAAGGGACGGGCGGAAGCACCGCCGGCGATGGTGTTCAGCACCGGGGTCTCCACCTCGATGTAATTCATGTTGTCGAGGTACTGCCGCATGAACTTGATGAACTTGGAGCGAACGATGAAGTTCTGCTTCACCTCCGGGTTGACCATCAGATCCACATACCGCTGACGGAAACGGATCTCCTTGTCGGTCAGGCCGTGGTACTTCTCGGGCAGAGGCAGCAGGGACTTACTCAGCAGCACGATGGACTTGGCCCGGACGGAGATCTCCTCAGTCTTGGTCTTGAAGACTTCGCCTTCCACGCCCACGATATCGCCGATATCGTTCTTCTTAAAGCGGTTGTATTCCTCTTCGCCCATCTCGTCGATCTTGACGAACAGCTGGATGCGGCCGGTGGAGTCCTGCAGGTCGCAGAACATGACCTTGCCCTGTCCCCGCTTACTCATCAGGCGGCCGGCAACCTTCACGGTCTTGCCCTCAAAAGCTTCATAGTCAGCCTTGATCGCGGCAGAATCGGCGTTGAAATCAAACTTAGTGATCAGGAAGGGATCACGGCCCTCGGCCTGGAGTGCCGCCAGCTTTTCCCGGCGGATCTGGGCCTGCTCAGATACAGGCACCTCGGCCTGCGGTACAAACTTTGCCATGGCTTAGCCCTCGCGAGAAACGCTGATGACCTTCATATCGTAGGAGCCGGCGGGGGCGTTAACGGTGAAGGTATCACCGGCAGACTTGCCCACGATGGCGCGGCCGAAGGGAGAATCATCAGACAGCTTGTACTCCATGGGGTTGGCTTCCTGGGAGCCGGTGATCCGGTAAGTGGTCTGCTTGCCGGTCTTCACATCCTCCACCACCACGATGCAGCCCAGGCCGACCCGGCCGGTAGCCTCGTTCTCATCCTCGATGATGACGGCGTGGGACAGGATGTCCTCGATCTCGGCGATACGGCCGTAGAGCTTTGCCTGCTCGTTCTTGGCGGCATCGTACTCGGAGTTTTCGGACAAGTCACCGTAGGAACGGGCTTCGGCGATCATCGCAGCGATCTCACGCTCCCGGGTGGTCTTCAGGTAGTTCAGTTCCTTTTCCAGATCCTGCAGCCGCAGGCTAGTGATTTTATATTCCTTTGCCATAATAAACGCATCCTTTCATGCACAAAAATGTCCATAGCTCCCTATATTATAGAAGATTTTCTCTCTATAGTCAAGACAAATTTCTGCATTTATGTTTCCGAAAATTTATGATATATTTGTTGTAACCTTTTGCGGACTTTTGCGTTTAACGGATGAAAGGAGGTTGGATATGCAGGATTTTGAAGAAGCCTATCGGCAGTATTTTGATAATGTATACCGTTTTCTGCTGAGTCTGTCCGGTAATCACCACATTGCCGACGAACTGACCCAGGAGACCTTTCTCCGGGCGCTGCTGCGGATCGGTACATACAAGGAAGACGGACATTTTCAAACCTGGCTTTTTACCATCGCCAAGAATCTGTGGCTCAGTGAATGCCGCAGGCACAAGCATGAAACAGAATCGGAGGATGATCTGCCGGACCCCTCCCCCACCCCCGAGGAACGAACAATAGAAAGCGAACGCCGGCGAGCGCTGATTCGGGCAGTATTAGAGCTGCCGGAAGACCACCGGGATGTGATCCTTCTGCATATCTACGGAGGCCTTCCCCTACGGGAAATCGCCCGCCAAAAAGGAAGATCCGAAAGCTGGGGCAAGGTGACCTACTACCGGGCCAGGCAATTACTGACGCAAAAATTGGAGGCATATCAATGAAGAAGAATGACTGTAATATCGTCCGGGCTCTGTTGCCGCTATATGTGGATGGCAGCACCAGCCCGGAAAGCAAAGAATATGTAGGAAAGCATCTTTCCTGCTGTGAATCATGCAGAGCTGTCATTGGCGAAATGACCCAAGATATACCCATGGAAGAGATCCCGCAGTCCGAGGAAGTACCCTCGCAGACACTGGAAAAAGGCATGAGAAAGATCCGATGTCGGTGGCTTGTTTCTCTTGTCCTGGTAGCACTTTTATTGGGTGCCGGTATCTACAGTTGGAATCAGGCCCGTGGCCTTGGTATGAGTATCAGCAACCTGAAGGAACGAAATATCTGCGACGCTTTCCTAGCGGAATTGAAAGCAGGCAATTACGAGTATGCGTACAAATACATCGACATCGAAACCATCCGCGCTGAATGGGAAGAGGATTTTTTCAGTGCCGAGGAACTGCATGACATTCAGGAGCGCGGACTTGAGTTCTTTAAGGAAGGATGCTCCGGCCTGCGTGAAGAAGGTGTAACCGACTTCCGATACCTGAGTGTGTATGCCTATCCGGATTTCTACGCCTTCACTTACACCATTACCGTTGGAGGTAAGGAATCCACTATTCAACTGGATGTCACCGAAAACGGAATCATATTTATCGCTTGTGGAAACGGCTCTCTTGTGAACCCGGATGCGCTTGCCAAGCTTCGTCTGTGGAGTGAGTATCTGTGGGAGGACTACGCAGGATGCTATTATGATCCTGATAAGGGATATGTACCAAAGCAGTAATAACAAACAGGGACGATCCGTTAAGATCGTCCCTGTCTTTTATTCCGCGTTTTTCAGTTTCTCCAGGGCTGCCTGGATCTGGGGATCTTCCTCCGGGGTCAGGGTACCTGCCACGATGGCCGCGGCCACATCCTTGTCCACAGGCACCACCACATCCGGGGTGATGCCCACCCCCGCCAGGTTCACGCCCTTGGGAGTGTAATACTTACCGATGGACAGGTTCACCGCCGAGCCATCCGGCAGCGTATAGACGGTTTGGAAGTAGCCCTTGCCGGTGGTCTGCTCACCGACAACCACCGCCGCTTCGTACTCGCTCAGGGCAGCGGCAAAGAACTCCGCCGCGGAGTAGGATTCGCCGTTGACCAGTACCGCCATAGGCACCTGGATGCAGGAAGCGTCGGAGGTCTCCGTCTTCTTTTTCCCGGCGTAATCCTCGGTCTGGAACAGAATGCCGGCAGGCAGCAGATAATCCAGCAGCGGCACCAGTTCCTTGACATAACCGCCGGGATTGTTCCGCACGTCAAAAATCAACTTCTCCGCGCCCTCATCCAGCAAAATCCGGATGGCAGTACAAGTTTCATTTTTGCAGTTGGCATTGAAATTTTCAATGGTCACCAGGCCCACTTTACCGGGGAGCATTTGGCCCTTGGCCACCACCTGCTTGATCTGCTTTCGGATCACCTGCACCGTCACCTCGGCGCCGTCCCGAAAATAGGTAAGATCCATCCCGGTATTCTCATCGCCCCGGATCAAATTCCGCACTTCAACCAGCGGCATTCCGGCGACCCGGACGCCATCCACCGCCACGATCACATCTCCCGGCCAAAGCCCGGCCTCGTCCGCACCGGCACCGGCAGTAACCTCCACGACCTTCCAGCCCCGGTCATCGCTTTGACCGGAAATGGTCACGCCGATGCCCACATAGGCATTCTTCTGCTGCTCCTGATAGGAATGGTACTGATCAGCAGGAATATAGAAGCTCCAGGGATCTTCGATGGCCTCCACCATGGCGTCCGCCGCGGCATCCTCAAGGGCCTTCTGATCCGCATCCCCGATAAAATTCTCCAAAAGCAGCTTTTCCAATGCTTCCAGCTTGCCGGTAGACTCGGTTTCTTTCAGGTTCAGCAGCACAATGTTCAGGGTCAGCGCCGCGGTCAGGGCCGCCACCAGGACATAAGAAATACCCTGGATCAGCCATTTTTGATTCTTTTCAAACCAATTTTGCGGCTTATTTTCTTCTTCCACAAAAATCACCTCAATGCAGGATTCCCACAGCGTCCAAGGAAGCTGTGGGAGCCTGTGTTTATCCGATATAGTTCATAGGGTTAACACTGCTGCCGTTGTACCGGACCTCAAAATGAAGGTGCGGGCCGGTAGAACCGCCGGTGGAACCCACATAGCCAATGGCCTGACCTGCGGTAACATAGGTGCCGGCCGTGACGATGTACTTGCTCATGTGCATGTAATAAGTTTGGAAGCCGTCACCATGGTCGATGCCGATGGTCCAGCCGCCGGAACCGTACCAGCCTGCGTAAACGACCTTGCCGCCTCGGGTGGCAACGATGGTGCGGCCATTGATGCCGGGGCCTGCCAGGTCCACGCCGTGGTGCATCTTGCCCACCTCGCCGGTGATGGGATGGACACGGGGGCCGTAGGGACTGGAAACATAGCTGTAACTGACAGGTACCAGCCAGGTCACACCGCTGGTGTTCATCGGCGCGCCGCCGGTGCCGCCGCCGCTGATAGAGGGGCCGGTGGTAGGCTTGGTAGCGGTAGCCATATGCTCGGAGTACTTGGCGTCGTCGAATTCCTGTTCCTTCTTGGAAAGCTCTGCCAGCAGGTCATCCTGCTCATCCTCAAGCTTTTCCATCAGATCCTCGAATTCCTTACCCTTGGCGATCAGGGCCGTCAACAGTTCCTGGGAACGCTGGGCGCGCTGATCCATCTCTGCCTGGGCGGCTTCCAACTCCGCTCTGCTTTCTTCCAGGGCAGCCTTTTCCGCCTTCAGGGTCTCCTTGGCGGCGGCCACCGCATCGGCAGCGTCGGTCAGCTGCTGCATCCGGATCCGGTCGGCAGCGTTGATCTCCTCGATCATGTACAGCCGATCCAAAAGGTCAGAAAAGCTGTTGGCCCGGAACAGGACCTTCCAGTAGTTCAGCTGGCCCTCTTCCTCCATGGCACGGATGCGTTCCTTATTCTTCTGCTGCAGCTCCGCCAGGCGGGCTTCCGCCTCATCCAGCTCCTGCTGCTTGTCCGAAATCAGCACCGCATAGGCAGAAATTTGGGCGTTGATGACGCTCATCTGCTCATTGAGCAGACCGATCTGCTGGTCGATGATATTTTTTTCTTCGACGATGGCGCTCATCTGGGACAGGTTTTCCTGGCGCTGGCCCTCCAGCTCCTGGTGCTTGTCCTTCAGTGCTTCCTGTTCCTTCTCCAGCTGCTCGATCTGCTGTTTGATCTCGCTGGAAGAAGCCGCCTGGACCTGGGGCAAGGTGTTAAGCACCAGTCCCAGCACCATGACAAAGGCTACGATTCCCGCCGTCACCGAAACGAATCGCTTCTTATTTTCCATGGAATTCTCCTAATTACACAGGCAGCACACTCAGAATCAGGCCTGCCAGCATGATAAAGGCCATAAATCCGGCCAGGATGGAGACCCAAAGCTTCTTGTTCTTCATACCGTTACTCCTTTTACAAGTTATTTACACATTCAGGAACTTCCGGATGGAAGTCCAGCTGCCCACCACGCCCACAAACAGGCCGGCGGCGGAGAACACGCAGATCATGGGGATCAGCAGTTCTTCAAAAGGCACGAAGCTGAACAGCTTCAGTGTATCCACTTCTGCCAAGCGGGCCACCAGGGTATCATACAGCAGCCACTCCAGGCCAAAGGCCACGGCGGCACCCACCATACCCAGGATGAAGCCTTCCACCACATAAGGAAGGCGGATAAAACCGTTGGTAGCGCCCACCATCTTCATGATGGCGATCTCATCCCGGCGCTCGTGCAAAGCCAGCTTGACCGTATTGGAGATGATCAGCAAGCTCACCACCAGCAGCACCGCGATGATGGCGACAGATACGATCTGCACCACATTTTCCAAGGTAGAGAAGCCCTCTGCCAGCTCAAAGGAGGCATTCACATCCGCCACGCCGGAGATCTGCCGCACCTGACGGACCGTTTCCTCCATGAGGCTGTTATCTTCCAGCACCACCACAATGCGGTGACGGAAATAGGAAGCGTCCAGGCCATTGAAGGCTTCATCGCCCTCATGATCCGCCACAAAATCCTCCAGCGCCTGCTGGTTGGTGCGGAATTCCGCCCAAGCGATATTGTCCAGGGTGCGGATCTTGGTTTCGATGCTCTGGGCGTCTGCCAGGGGCAGGGTCTCGTCCACATATGCGATGATCTCGTTGGTCTGATTCAGATCCTCCACCAGGATGCCCAAATTATAGGTCAGGCAGGAGAAACTGCCAACGATCAAAAGGCAGGCCACCGTCACACAGATGGCCGCGAAGGACATGAAGCCGTGGAGAAAAATTCCCCGGATGCCCTCTTTCAGCAAATATCCGATATTATTGATCTTCATAGTGATAATACCCATCCATTCCGTCACTGATGATGAGACCGTCATCAATGGCAATGACACGCTTGGGGAACCGCTCCACCAGATCCCGCTCGTGGGTGACTACCAGCATGGTGGTACCCAGGTTGTTGATCTCCATAAGCAAGCTCATGATCTCCAGGCTTCTGGCAGGATCCAGGTTGCCGGTAGGCTCGTCAGCGATGATGGTAGAGGGGTTATTGACCAGGGCACGGGCAATGGCCAGACGCTGCTGCTCGCCACCGGACAGCTCACCGGGGTGGCGGCGGCTCTTGGTATCCAGGCCCACCAGGTTCAGCACATAGGGTACCCGCTCCCGGATCTCCCGCTCCCGGGCACCGATGGCCCGCATAACGAAGGCCACATTCTCATACACCGTCTTATTCTCGATCAGCCGGAAATCCTGGAACACAACACCCACGGTACGGCGCAGGTAAGGGATCTCCCGCTTGCGAATCCGCTCCAGGGAGTAGCCGTTGACATGCACGGTACCGGAGGTCGGCTTCAGCTCGCCGGTGATCAGCTTGATAATGGTGGATTTACCGGAACCGGAGGGGCCCACCAGGAAGGCGAACTCTCCGTCCTCGATCTGCATAGAAACGCCCTTCAGGGCTTTGTTGCCCACAGAATAGGCTTTTGTAACGTCAGTAAACTCGATCATAATCTGTACCGCTCCATAAAAGCAATGTAACCAAATTGTAACACAATGCGGATGTTATGTCAATGTGCGCACTAAAAAATCCATCATTCAACCAATTTCTTCCTAAAAAAACAGAGCCGCACAATCTGTACGGCTCTGCTGTTTTGGGGTTAACTGTTTTTCCGGAAGGCCTGATATCGATCCAGTTTTTCCAGCGCTTCCTCCTCCGTCGCTCCACAGATTCCGAAAGCCACGGTTTCTCCGTTCTGCACAACGGTCACCGCAATAACCGGATCTTCCCCCCGCAGGATGCATACCCTGTAAAATGTATCACACTGAGGCGCAAACTGCGCTGCCGCATCATTGTCCAGCCAGATCGCATCCGGGTCGATGCTGCCCATAAAGTGGAACGCTCCGGTGCCAAGGGGGTAGGCCTCTATGTCCATAGACCCATCAAAAATCCCCGCTTCCTGCCCCGGTTCGTCATACAAATATCCACCGATGGTGAGCGCGCTTTGCCCCAGGATCTGCCGGTCATTCTGAGAGATAAAGTAGCAGGTTTCCTTTACACGGACATGAGCAAAGTTCCCCAGCACATGAATGCCCCCGTCCACGAACTGCCCCACCACAAAGTGCAGCACCACGCTACCCAAAAGCAGGGCAACCAGCAATACGATCAGCGCAATTTTACAAAACCGATATTTCTTTTCCATTCCTCTCACTCGCCTCCATACTACGCAGATTTCAGAAACTCACTATTTTGCACAAAAAAAACAATTTGTTTTTTCTCGTTTTCTTGTATATATAATACATTCATTTCCAACGAATGTCAATTATGAATTTGCCACAAAAGCAAAGAAAAAAAGCCGCTACCCGGTAGCGGCTTTTTGTCATATTGCTTCAGCGGATATCCCGGGAGGACAGGTACTGGCGGACCATCAGGGCTACCTTGAACACGATGGCGTGGTCAAACTGCCGCAGATCCAGGCCGGTGAGCTTCTTGATCTTCTCCAGGCGGTACACCAGGGTGTTGCGGTGGACGAAGAGCTTCCGGGAGGTTTCGGAAACGTTCAGGTTGTTCTCAAAGAACTTGTTGATGGTAAACAGAGTCTCCTGATCCAGGGATTCAATGGAGTTCTTCTTAAACACCTCAGACAGCAAGATATCACACAGGGTGGTAGGCAGCTGGTAGATCAGCCGGCCGATGCCCAGGTTCTCATAATTAATGATGGTGCGCTCCGCGTCAAAGACCTTACCCACCTCAATGGCGGTCTGTGCTTCCTTGTAGGAGTCAGCCAGGTTGCGCAGATGCTCCGCCACAGTACCGAAACCGATGACACAGCGGATATACAGCTCGTTGCGCAGGGTGTCCTCCAGGGTCTGAGCCAGCTTTTCCAGCTCCTCAGCCGTAGTGGTGGGGGTGATCTGCTTGACCACGGCGATGTCGGACTCATTGATGCTCAGGACGAAGTCCTGGCTCTTGTCCGGGAACAGGCTTGCCAGCACATCCACGGACGCCACATCCCCATGACCCAGCTGGCGAACCAGGAACACAGCCCGGGGAGCATCGGTGGCAAAATGCAGTTCCTTGGCCCGGATGTAAATGTCGCCGGGCAGGATGTTGTCCATGATGATATTCTTAACGAAAGTACCCCGGTCATGCTTCTCCTCGTAGAAGATCTTGGCATCATTCAGGGCGATGTAAGCCATGGAGCAGCACAGACGGGCAGCCTCATCGGTACCGGAGCAGAACACCGCGTACTCGAAGAAATTGCTGCCGCTGGTAATGGCCTTAAAGCTCTTCTGGTTAAAGGAAACAATGATCTCGGAAGCGTTGGCCACCTTGAGAGCGGCATCCACCCAGCGCTCGCCAATCAGGGAAACATCGGTACAGGAGATAACACAGCCATCCATGTCCATCACACCAAAGGTGCGGTCAGAAACTTCCTTCAGCTGCAGGATGACGCTTTGAAAAACATTGTTGGACATAGTCCATCCTCCTTAGAATATTGCACAAATACGCTTTCCACAAAATTGCCCTATCAGTATATATCACTTTTGCGCAATTTGCAAGTACCTTTTGACATATTATTGCAAAATACACCTGCTTTTTTGTAGGTATTGTCCTATTATCCCCGTCGATTCCATTTCAAAAAGGTAAATATAGGCAGGAAAATCCGGTGATTATGCCCAATAAAACCGCCGTTTTTTGCCTATTATTGGGGGTCTAAGGCCGCGATTTCCTCCGAAGACAGCTCCCGCGCCTGGCCCAGGGGCAGATCGCCCAGGGAAAGCGGCCCCTCCTGCTGCCGCTTCAGGTACAGCACCGTCATACCCCGGGAGGCCATCATCCGCCGCACCTGGTGGTATTTTCCTTCGCACACGGTGACCAGGCTCTCCCCCGGGCCCAGGGGTTCCAGCACCGCCGGCAGACACTGCGTACCATCCCGCAGGGTAAGGCCCTCCCGGAAGGCTTGCACATCCTCCTGCCCTGCCTGGCCCTCATGCCGGGCGTAGTACACCTTCGGCACTTCCTTTTTGGGGCTGATGAGCCGATGCAGCAGGTCACCGTCGTTTGTAAACAGCAGCAAACCCTCGGTGGCCTTATCCAGCCGGCCCACAGGCTTTACATCCATCGTTCTATACTGGGCAGGCAGCAATTCCATGACCGTTTTATCCCGGGGATCCTCTGTTGCTGTCACAAACCCGGCAGGCTTATGCAGCATCAGTACCACCCGGCGCTTTCCCCCTAAGGGAGTGCCTTGATAGCAAATTTCCTGCTTTTGGGGGTCTACCTTCCGCCCCGGATCCCGTTCCGGGATGCCGTCAACGGTCACTGCGCCGGTCTTGAGCAGCTGCTTGACCTGACTGCGGGTGCCGATGCCGCTGTCGCAGAGGAATTTGTCCAATCTTTCCATAGTGCCTCCGTTCTATCCCCGCCATGGACGCAATAAGCTAGAATGCCAATCACTTTTATGGAGGGATCCAATATGCTGGTTATGACCGCAAAGGTCGATAAGAAAAAAATCGCCATCATCCTGGCAGCCATCGCTGCGTTGGTGCTGGGGATCGTGCTGCTGGCCGGAGGTGGCGATTCCACCGCTGCCGCATCCACAAATGTATCCAATAACGATGCCCGGGTGGCATTCCTGAAGTCCTTCGGCTGGGACGTGACCACTTCCCCTGCCGAATCCGGTCAGGTGAAGATCCCGGAGCAGAGCAGCCCTGTCTTTGACCGGTACAACGCCCTGCAGAAATCCCAGGGCTACGACCTCAGCGCCTACGCCGGAAAAACCGTTATGCGCTATGTCTACAAGATCAACAATTATCCCGGGGCCACGGAGCCGGTGTATGCCACCCTGCTGATCTACAAAAATCAGGTCATCGGCGGGGACATCACCGACACCTCCGCCAAGGGTGTTGTCCGGGGCTTCCAAATGCCCAAGGAAAGCACTACCCAACCCGCTGTCACCACACCTACGGTGACCACCGTGCCGGCAGAATAATCGGGAATATTTTATCACAAAAATCCCATCTTGACAACTGCCTCCCGGCATGGTATGGTGAGTAAAACCGAATAGATCTTCAGGGCAGGGTGTGATTCCCGACCGGCGGTGATAGTCCGCGAGCGCAAGCTGAACCGGTGTGATTCCGGTACCGACAGTAAAGTCTGGATGGAAGAAGGTCGCAGTAGATGCTGTATTTTTCATTGCCCTGAGTCTATGCTCAGGGCATTTTTTCGTCAGGAGGCGTCGTTATGGAAAAGCTTTGGAAGGATCTGCAGGGAAATCTGCTGTTCGTGCTGGTCTGCACGGGTATCGTTGTGGGGTTGGGGCTGCTGGCCCGGCTGGCAGAGCGGTATCTTCCCTCCCGGCGGAAAGTTTCCACCGCCCAGCGGGTGAGCATCATCGGCATCTGCAGCGCATTGGCCGCGGTGCTGCACATCCTGGACTTTCCCCTAATCTTCCTGGCTCCGGAATTTTACAAGCTGGATTTCTCTGAGGTGCCGGTACTGCTCTGCGGCTTCTACTTAGGCCCGTCGGCCACCGTTGCCTGCGAGGGCGTGAAGATCCTGCTGAAGCTGCTGCTGAAAGGCACATCCACCGCGTTTGTGGGAGATTTCGCCAACTTCGCCGTGGGCTGCAGCCTGGTCCTGCCCGCCGCCATTTTGTATCACATCCGCAAGACAAAAACCGGCGCCATCGGGGGCCTGGTAGCCGGCACAGTGATCCTGACCGTTTTTGGTTCTGCCTTCAACGCCATCTATCTGCTGCCCAAGTTCGCCCAGCTCTACGGCATGCCCCTGGACACCATCATCGCCATGGGTAGCAAGGTGAACAAGGGCGTGACCGATGTGACCACCTTCGTGCTGCTGTGCGTCGCGCCCCTGAACCTGGTCAAGGGCGTCAGCGTATCCGCATTGACCCTGCTGCTGTACAAGCGGGTGGAAAAGGTGCTTTTCCGACACAAATAAAGAAATGGCGCATTGCAAAAGCAATGCGCCATCGTTTTTATTCTTCCGTATTGGTCCAGGGTTCCGGAATGGCCTGCACAGGCTCCACAGGCTGCTTCCGGGGCGGCATGCCCAGATCTTTCTTCCGGCACACCAGCAGGAAAATGGGCAGCGTAATGGAAATGAAAATGTTCAGCGCCAGGTACAGCACCTTGTTTCCCGGCTCGCAGGAGGCGTACAGGTCATAAAGCGCCAT
The DNA here is from genome assembly GCA_045660725.1 of Faecousia sp. GTDB lineage: Bacteria > Bacillota > Clostridia > Oscillospirales > Oscillospiraceae > Faecousia. The sequence goes on along the minus strand of JAZREG010000216.1, from coordinate 4,053 downwards.
GTACTGCAGGATCGTTACCGCAATAGACATGCCCGCAAGCACGAGATAAAGCAGCATCATCCCCATTGCCGATCCCAGCATTTGGGTCAGGATGTAGTCCTGCATCATTTCTTCCGTAAGGCCGATGGTCTGCACCATCAGGTTCACAAGCAGCACCAGGATTCCAACCAAAGCAGCATACATCAGGATGCTCAGCACCAGCAGGATCTTCCGCTTGTTTTTTACCTGACCCAGGGCCACATAGCGGTACTGGTCAGAAATACAGCCCAGGATCCACATCTCACCAATGGGCAGCCAAGCAAGCCAGGGATGACGGATCCCGCGGCGGCCCGCGATGGAAGAAAGGCTCAGTGCCTTGATCACATAGACAGCCACGGCAACGCCGATCGTGGCCAACAGGTAGAGCAGATAGAGCAGAAAACCGAAGGCGGTAAAGTCGCCTCCCAAATTGTACTCAAAACCGTAGGAAAATTCACTCAGATACACAGAAAACGCCTCCTTTCAAAGCTGCTTTTAGCTTAGCACAGGTTTCTGTTTTTTTCAATCCTTTTTCAAAAACGGCCACCCAAAAGGGTGGCCGTTTTCTTTTACTGCATCAGCTTGCACACAAGCTCCGTATAGGCAGCGGGATCCTCCAGAGGAAGCTCTGCCATCAGCTGGGCCTGAGCGCACAGAAGCTGGGCGTAGTCTTTGGCCTTGACCGGATCGGCGGTCATGGCCGCGAGCATCGCCTTCACTGCGCTATGCTCCGGATTCAGTTCCAGGATCCGGCCCACAGGCAGCGCCAGCTCCGGATTCATCCGCTTCATATACTTCTCCATCTCGAAGCTCACCCCGGAATCCGGCACCATGCACACCGGGTGACTGCCCAAATTACCGGACAGCCGCACTTCCTTGACCTGCTGGCCCAGGGCTTCCTTCACGAAGGTCAAGAAGCCCTTGAGCTCCTCGGCTTTTTCCACCAGGGCCTTCTTCTCCTCCTCGGTCTGCAGCTCCAGTTCCTCAGTGGTGGCGTTGCAGAAGGCCTTTTCGCCATAGGTCATCAGGGTCTGCGGCACAAACTCATCCACCTCATCGGTAAAGAGCAGGGTATCGTAGCCCTTGCTTTCCAGGGTGCGCACCTGGGGTACTTTGCGCAGACGGCCGATCTCCTCACCGGTGGCGTAGTAGATCTTTTCCTGGCCCTCGGGCATGGCGTCCACATACTCCTGCAGGGTGATCTGCTTGCCCTGCTTGTGGCTGTAGAACAGCAGCAGGTCCTGGGTAGCCTCCTTGTGAGCGCCGTAATCCGCCACACAGCCGTACTTCAGCTGCCGGCCAAAGGCGGCGAAGAATTCTTCGTACTTTTCCCGGTCATTTTCCAGCAAGTTTTTCAGTTCTGCCTTGATCTTCTTTTCAATATTCCGGGCGATAATGGTCAGCTGCCGGCTGTGCTGCAGCATTTCCCGGCTGATGTTCAGCGAAATATCCTGGGTATCCACCACGCCACGGACAAAGCGGAAATGCTCCGGCAGCAGCTCCTCGCAGGACTCCATGATCATTACCCCGGAGGAATACAGCTGCAAGCCCCGCTTAAAATCCTTGGAATAGAAGTCGAAGGGTGCCTTGCCGGGGATATACAGCAGCGCCTTAAAGGACACCGTACCCTCAGCGCTGACATGGCAGGTAGCCAGGGGCTTATTGTAATCGTAGAACTTCTCCCGGTAGAAGGTGTCGTACTCTTCCTGGGTCACATCCTTCTTGGCCCGCTGCCAAATAGGCACCATGGAGTTGAGGGTCTGTTCTTCCCGGTAGCTTTCGTATTCGTCGCTGTCTTCCTTCTTCCGGGAGGGGCTGACCTCCATGCGGATGGGATAGGGGATATAGTCAGAATACTTGCGCACCAGCTGGCGCAGGGTGTACTCCTCCAGGAAGCGGGAGTACTGATCCTCCTCGGTATCGGCCTTCAGCACCATGATAATGTCGGTACCGGGATTTGCCCGGGTCGCTTCCTCCAGGGTATAGCCGTCGGTGCCGTCGGAGACCCATTTCCAGGCAGTCTCCTCGCCGTATTTCCGGGAGATCACCGTCACCTGAGCCGCCACCATAAAGGCAGAATAAAAACCCACACCGAACTGGCCGATGATATCGATCTCGTCCTTCTTTTCCATGGTGCTTTTAAACTGCAGAGAGCCGGACTTGGCGATGGTACCCAGGTTCTCCTCCAGTTCCTGCCGGGTCATGCCGATGCCGTTGTCGGAGACGGTAAGGGTCCGGTTCTTGTCATCCCGGGTGATGGTGATGGCAAAATCTTCCCGGCTCAGGCCCACCTTCTCATCGGTCAGCGCCGTATAGGCCAGCTTGTCAATGGCATCGCTGGCGTTAGAGATGATCTCCCGGAGGAAGATCTCCTGATTGGTATAGATAGAGTTGATCATCAGATCCAACAGGCGGGCGGATTCCGCCTTGAATTGCTTCTTTTTCATGCGCTTGATTTCCTTTCTTTTAGCACTCTTTCGTTGCGAGTGCTAATATTATACCACCCCCGCGCAAAAAAGCAACCCCCGCCATGAAAAATTCACAAAAAAGTTAAATTCTACCATTGAAATAAAAGCGATTATCTTATATGATATATTTGAAATTGTGTGCATTCCGGAGCTTCCGGAGTGCCGGCAAAAAATATATATTGGAGGTTATTCCGTGAGAATCGTTACGAACATCAACCCCAAATGGGCCTTCGCCAAGCAGAACGAAGTCCCCACCACTCTTTGCGCCGAGTGGGAAACCGTAGATCTGCCCCACAGCTGGAACGCCGTTGACGGCCAGGATGGCGGCAACGACTACTTCCGCGGCACTTGCCAGTACGCCAAGACCTTCTCCAAGGCCGAACTGCCCGCTGCAGACCGCCACTTCCTGGAGATCCGCGGCGCCAACTCTTCCGCCGATGTGACCCTGAACGGCGTGAAGCTGGCCCACCACGACGGTGGCTACTCCACCTGGCGCGTGGACCTGACCGAAAATCTGCAGGAGGAGAACCTGCTGGTCATCTCCGTGGACAACAGCCCCAACGAGACCGTGTATCCCCAGATGGCCGACTTCACCTTCTACGGCGGCCTGTACCGTGACGTGAACATCGTCAGCGTTTCCGAGAGCCACTTTGACCTGAGCTACTACGGCGGCCCCGGCATCAAGGTCACCCCCGTGGTAGACGGCAAGAACGCCAATGTGGAAGTGGAAGTCTTCGTCACCAACCCCAAGGCCGGCCAGACCATCCGCTACACCGTCTATGACAAGGAAGAAAATGTGGTCTGCACCCAGGAGTGCGCCGAGACCAAGTTCGCTACCGTCATTGAGAATGTTCATCTGTGGAACGGCCGCAAGGATCCCTACCTGTACTGCGTGGAAGCAGAGCTGGTGGAGAACGGCGAAGTGATCGATAATGTCTGCACCCGCTTTGGCTGCCGCTTCTTTGAGATCCATCCCGAAAACGGCTTCATCCTCAACGGTGAAGAGTACCCCCTGCGGGGCGTCAGCCGTCACCAGGACCGCTGGGGCAAGGGCAACGCCCTGAGCCGCGAGGATCACGAAGAGGATATCGACCTGATCTGCGAAGTGGGCGCCACCACCATTCGTCTGGCCCACTATCAGCACGACCAGTACTTCTACGATCTGTGCGACGAAAAGGGCCTGGTCATTTGGGCCGAGATCCCCTACATCTCCAAGCATATGCCCACCGGCCGGGAGAACACCATCAGCCAGATGAAGGAACTGATCACCCAGAACTACAACCACCCCTCCATCGTGGTGTGGGGCCTGTCTAACGAGATCTCCATCGGCGGCAGCAACGAGGACCTGCTGGAAAACCACCGGATCCTGAATGACCTGTGCCATGAGATGGACAAGACCCGCCTAACCACCATCGCTGCCGTTTCCATGTGCAGCATGGATGATCCCTACCTGCAGATCCCCGACGTGGTTTCCTACAACCACTATTTCGGCTGGTACGGCGGCGATACCACTATGAACGGCCCCTGGTTCGATAAGTTCCATGCCAAGCACCCCAACATTCCCATC
>JAZREG010000215.1:0-5292 GCA_045660725.1 Faecousia sp. | reverse complement strand
AATGGCAGAGAATTTCTTTTCAATTCTAAAAACAGAATGCATCTATCGGCATAAACCTAAGACTCTCCGAGAAGCAGACGATCTAATTGACAGATATATTCATTTCTACAACCATGAGCGGATCCAGACAAAAACAGGAGTCGCGCCGCTAACGCTGCGCCACTCCCCTTAAAACTTAATATTTCCTACATAGGCGCTTTTTTGTGCTGTCCGTACAAACTGGGGCAGTTCACTACTGGCTGTGGTCTTTTATTATGTCTGTATGTTATCCTTCCCCAGCTTTACCATCAGCCGGCCCCACATTTTCCGGAGAAACGGCGGCTCATTGGCAGGCGACAGAACCTCCTGCATCGGCTCATCCAGCACCCAGGGAAATGTTACGGATACATTCAGGAGAAAATAGGGTTCCGGGATGCCGGTGTTTACGGACAAATCCTCGGGGCTTAACGGGACAATCCTGGCGTTTCCTGCAAGGATAGGCATCCCTCCTGCCCGCAAAATCTTACCGGCAACTGCGTAGTACGCATCGTACTGCATCTGTCCGGGAAGATCATAGGGCATCAGCTCGTCCGGTGCCTCCAAATCCACCCCAAAGGACCCGAGCAGCGTTCTGAGCTGAGGATCCGCTGCCTGATAGTAATTTCGGCAGTAGGCACAATCACAATGGTCCGCCGCTTCCTGGGCGGAATACGCCATGGTAGCGGTCATATCCACATCAAACTGCCAATCCCCGAAATTCAGTAGCACCTTTATTCCCCCACAGCGTTCAGAATATGACGCACCAGCTCTTCCCTGCCGTTACCCTTCTCCGCAGAAAACGGGATTACAGGCACATTGTCAGGAAGCTCCAGGTCCTCCCGGATGCACTTGAGGTTGGGCTCCAGCTCGCTCTTTTTCAACTTGTCCATCTTGTTGGCAACCACAACAAAGGGGCAACCACTTTCCAGGAACCAGTTGGCCATAGTAATGTCATTGTTCGTAGGCGGATGCCGATAGTCAACGATCATCACGCCCAAATCAATGCGGTTGGCCGCAAAGTAATCCTCCATGAGCTTACCCCAGCGAGCCTTCTCCTGGGCGGACACTTTGGCAAATCCATAGCCGGGCAGATCCACGATATAGCACTTGCTGTCCACAGTGAAATAGTTCACGTGGATGGTCTTGCCGGGCTTTTCGCCCACCCGGGCAAAATTCTTCCGCTGCAGGATCCGATTGATCACAGAAGACTTGCCAACGTTGGATTTGCCCGCAAAGGCGATTTCAGGCAAACGATTCTTGGGAAAATCCTTGGGAGCCGCTGCGGAGATCAAAAATTCGACCTTCTGAAAATTCATAGAAACACCTCACTGGCGCAGGCCGGGTTTCGGCTTCTTCTTTGTAACATCACCGGGCAGTGTGGAGATCGCAGGATACTGCTGACCGGATTTCATATTCAGGGCATTCGCCAAAACTGTCTCCATGGTCTGCGCGATGACGAAATTCAGGCTGCGGCGCACCACAGGATCGATCTCCTCCAGGTCGCGCTCGTTATCTTTGGGAATGATCACTGTCGAGATGCCATATCGCAGGGCTGCCATGGTTTTCTCCTTCAATCCACCGATGGCCATCACACGGCCACGAAGAGAGATCTCACCGGTCATAGCCACATCAGCACGCACCGTAGTGCCGGTAAGAGCAGAAACCATAGCGGTACACACCGTCACACCGGCAGAGGGGCCATCCTTTGGCACAGCGCCCTCGGGGAAATGGACATGAATATCCTTAGTTTTATAGAAATCATCCGCAATACCCAAGGTGGCTGCGTTGGCGCGGATATAACTCATTGCTGCCCGGGCAGACTCCTTCATCACATCGCCCAGGTTACCGGTCAGCTCCAATTTTCCGGTGCCGTCCATTACATTGACTTCCACTTCCAGCACTTCGCCGCCCACGGAGGTCCAGGCAAGGCCGGTAACTAAGCCCACCTGATCCGTGCTGGGTAGCCGGTCAGGAAGATACTTTCGGATGCCAAGATAGGATTCCAGGTCCTTAGCCCCCACGGTCAGGCGCTTCCCTTCTCCAAGCTCCAGAAGCTTTCTGTCTGCCTTCCGGCAGATCTGCGCCAGGAATCGCTCCAGCTTTCGCACGCCGGATTCCCGGGTGTAGCAGGTAATGATCTCCCGGATGGCATCGTCGGTAACACGAAGCTGGGTGCGCTTCAGGCCATGCTTCTTCAGCTGCTTGGGAAGCAGATGCTTCTTGCCGATCATCAGCTTCTCTTCATCCGTATAGGAACCAAGCTCGATGATCTCCATACGGTCCAGCAGAGGCCGGGGTACGGTATCCAGGGTATTGGCAGTGGTGATAAACAACACATTGGAAAGATCCACAGGAAGCTCCAGATAGTGATCCCGGTAGGTGCTGTTCTGCTCCGCATCCAGCACCTCCAGCAGGGCTGCGCTGGGATCGCCACGGTAGTCGGAACCCATCTTATCGATCTCATCCAGTAAAAGCAGCGGATTCATAGATCCTGCCTGGATCAGCGCGGAAATGATCCGACCGGGCATTGCGCCGATATAGGTCTTCCGGTGGCCGCGAATATCCGCTTCATCATGGACACCGCCGAGGGAAATCCGGGCCATCTTACGGTTCAGGGCCGCAGCGATGGAATAGGCGATCGATGTCTTACCGACACCGGGAGGGCCCACCAGGCAAATGATCTGAGGGGGCATTTCCGGGGCCATCTGCCGCACAGCAATGGTTTCCAGGATCCGTTCCTTCACCTTTTCCATGCCGAAGTGATCCCGCTCCAGCACCTTGGAGGCAGCAGACACATCGATGCGCTCCTTGGTGGTCTTGTTCCAAGGCAATTCCAGGACAGTATCCAGGTAATTGCGCAGAACAGAAGCCTCCGCAGAGCCAAACTGCTGCTTGCGCAGCCGGGCAATGTCCTTAAGAAGCTTCTCCTCGCTGGCTTCATCCAGCTGCAGCTTTCTTACTGCGACTTCATAAGCGGCGTACTCGGACTCCTCGTCATCACCCAGCTCTTCCTGGATGACCTTCATCTGCTCCCGCAGATAGTACTCCCGGTGCTGACGATCCATATTGGCCCGGGTTTTTTCCTGAATGTCCGCCTCCAGGCGCTGCATTTCCACTTCCTGGCGCAGCAGGCGCACTGCGGTCTCCAGCCGCTTGACGGGATTCATCTGTCCCAGCAGAGCCACCTTATCCCGGAAATCCATGCCGGAATGCTGGGCAATGGAGTCAGCAACGAAACCACAGTGGTCAGATCCCAGCATCCGCAGCTGTACAGCCTGGGCCGGGAACTCGGAAACCTCCAAATAGGTAGCATACAGGGCGTTGGCCTCCCGGCGAAGGGCACGGCTGCGCAGATCGTCCGGCAGGGACAGCTCAGAAACAGAGATCACATTGCCATACAGGAAGGGTTCTTCCTGGGTAAGCTCCTGGATCCGGGCCCGATAAAGTCCGGTGACCAGGACCCGGATGGTCTCGCCGCTGGTCTTAAGCACCTGTTTGACTTTCGCTACGGTGCCAATGGGATACAGATCCTTATCCGTGGGATCGTCCACAGAAATGTCCCGCTGGGGGATCAAAAGCAGGGTCTGATCGTGGTCCATGGCATTTTCCAGGGCCAATACCGACTTCTTTCTGCCCACTTCGAAATGGACGGTCTGATCCGGGAACACCGCAAGCCCACGAAGGGCTAAGATCGGCAATTTGCCGATATTCAATTTCTCGTTCATAGAAATCCTCCTTACATATGAGGAAAAGAAGGGGGTAGCACTCTACCCCCTTCGTTGCATATTATTTGCCGGCTGCTTTTCTGGGATTGGCAGCATCCCGCAGGATCACAGGCTCGCCGCCCTCCACCGCTTCCTTGGTGATAATGACCTTGCGGATAGAAAGATCGGAGGGGATAGCGTACATGATCTTGGTCATAACGCTCTCCATAATGGCCCGCAGGCCACGGGCGCCGATCTGACGGTCCAGGGCCTTTTGGGCCACCGCCTGAAGGGCATCCTCACGAATCTCCAGCTCCACATTATCCAGTTCCAAAAGCTTGCCGTACTGCCGTGTCAGGGCGTTCTTCGGCTCCACAAGGATCCGAACCAGATCTTCCTGGGTCAGGCTCTGCAGGCAGGTGATCACAGGAAGTCTGCCCACAAGCTCGGGGATAATGCCGAACTTCAGCAGGTCATGAGGCTCCACCTGTGCCAGGAGCTTGCCCACATCCCGCTTCTTCTTACTTTCCACAGGCGCATCGAAGCCGATGGCGCTGCGGTCGGTACGGGCTTCAATGATCTTATCCAGGCCATCGAACGCGCCGCCGCAAATGAAGAGGATGTTGCTGGTATTGACCTGAATGGTCTCCTGCTGGGGATGCTTTCTGCCGCCCTGAGGGGGAACATTGGCAACGGTGCCTTCCAGGATCTTCAGCAGAGCCTGCTGGACACCTTCACCGGAAACGTCCCGGGTGATGGAGGTATTTTCGCTCTTGCGGGCAATCTTATCCATCTCATCGATGTAAATGATGCCGTGTTCGGCAAGATCTACATCAAAATCCGCGGCCTGGAGCAGACGCACCAAGATATTCTCCACATCGTCGCCCACGTAACCGGCCTCGGTCAGGGTGGTGGCATCGGCGATGGCAAAAGGAACATTCAGGATCTTGGCCAGGGTCTGGGCAAAGAGGGTCTTGCCGCTGCCGGTGGGGCCGATGAGCAGAATGTTGCTCTTCTGCAGTTCCACTTCGGATTCAGAGCCGAAGTAAATACGCTTGTAGTGGTTGTAAACAGACACGGCCAGGGCCATCTTGGCCTCGTCTTGTCCGATGATGTAGTGATCCATGAAGGACTTGATCTCCACGGGGGTGGGCAGTTTGTCGGGAGCCTTCAGACCGCCGCTTTCCTCCAGATCATATTCATCCCGCAAAAGATCACTGCAGGCAATGACACAGTCACTGCAGATATATACGCCAGGGCCGGCAATGAGCCGTGACGCCTGATTCTCCCGCTTTCCGCAGAAGCTGCAGCGGATCGGCTGCTCAGAATTTCTTGCCATGAACCTGGTACCTCTCTTTTTTAAAGATTAATGATGTTCCAGCACACGGTCGATCAGACCAAAGGCCAGAGCCTCCTCTGCGGACATAAAGTTGTCACGCTCACAGGCTTCGGTAACTTCTTCCACACTTCTGCCGGTGTTCTCGGCCAGAATGCGGTTCATACGAGCCTTGATAGTCTCCAGACGCTTCAGGTGAATGGCCATGTCCGTGATCTGACCCTGGGTACCGGC
>JAZREG010000214.1:0-3419 GCA_045660725.1 Faecousia sp. | reverse complement strand
TTCCGGGCGTACTTGATGGCGCACTCGTTGGCCTCGGCGCCGGAGTTGGAGAAGAACACCTTGGACATACCGGTCTTTTCACACAGCAGTTGGGCAACCTTCACACAAGGCTCGGTGTAAAACAGGTTGGACACGTGCTGCAGCTTCTGCACCTGGGCGGTCACAGCGGCTACCCAGGCTTCGTCGGCAGTGCCGAAAGCGGTAACGCCGATGCCGGAGGTCATGTCGATGTATTCCTTGCCGTTGCTGCCTGTCAAAATGCTGCCCTTGCCGGACACCAGCTCCACGGCAAAGCGGCCGTAGGTGGGTGCCACAAAGGATTTATCCAGGGATGTGATCTGGCTCATAGAATCAACCTTTCGTAACCATAGTACCGGCGCCTTCGTCGGTCAGCAGCTCCATGAGGATGGAGTGGGGGATACGTCCGTCCATGATAACCACGTGCTTTACGCCGTGGCCGATGGCCTCGATGCAGCAGTCCACCTTGGGGATCATGCCGCCGGAGTTCACGCCCTCGTCGTATAGTTCCTTGGCTTCCGTCACGGTCACGTGGGGGATCAGGGTGGAAGGATCGTCCTTATCCCGCAAGATTCCGGCGATATCGGTCATCATAATCATCCGCTCCGCCTCCAGAGCGCCTGCAATATGGGCGGTGGCGGTGTCGGCATTGACGTTATAGACGTTGCCCTGACGGTCGCTGGCGATGGTGGAAATAATGGGGATATAGTTCTTTTACAGCAGGTCGGTGATAGGCTGGGTGCGGACCTTGGTGATCTCGCCAACGTAGCCCAGCGCCTCATCCTTCATGGAAGCTTCCAGAATGCCGCCGTCCACACCGGACAGACCCACGGCGTGACCGCCCTTCATCTGGATCAGATTCACCAGATCCTTGTTGACTTTGCCGGCCAGAACCATCTTCACGATATCGATGCTTTCAGCGTCGGTAACGCGCAGACCGTTGACGAATACGGACTCCTTGCCCATGGCTTTCATAGCCTGGCTGATTTCCGGACCGCCGCCGTGAACCAGAACGACTTTTACGCCGATGAGCCACAGAAGCGCAATGTCCTCCATGACCTGCTGCTTCAGGGTCTCATTGACCATGGCGTTGCCGCCGTATTTGATAACCACGATCTTGCCGGAATATTTCTTGATGTAAGGCAATGCCGCAGTCAGCACTTCCGCCCGCTGGGCGTTGGTAAATTCATTATGCATGGTGATCGCTCCTTATGTGCGGTAATCGCCGTTGATCTTCACGTAGTCGTAGGTCAGATCGCAGCCCCAGGCGGTAGCGCCGAAAGGACCGTCGCCCAGTGTCAGCAGGATCTCGATTTCCTTTCCCAGCAGCACCTTCTTGGCCTCTTCCTCGCTGAAGGGAACGCCTGCGCCGTCCTTGCAGACTTCAACGGTGCCTGCCTTGGACCGGAAGGAAACGCCGATCTTGTTCACATCCACGTCGGCGCCGCTGTAGCCCACGGCGCACAGCACGCGACCCCAGTTGGCATCCGCGCCGAACATGGCGGCCTTGAACAGGCTGGAGCAGATCACGCTCTTGGATGCGATCCGGGCAGCTTCCAGAGTGTCAGCGCCGGTGGCGATGCACTCCAGCAGCTTCGTAGCGCCTTCGCCGTCACCCACGATGGTGCGGCTCAGCTGGACGGTGACGGTGTTCAGCGCCTTCATAAAGATGGCGAAATCCTCACCCTCCTCGGTGATTTCGGGGTTGCCGGCCAAGCCGTTGGCAAGGACGGTGACCATATCGTTGGTGGAGGTGTCGCCGTCAATGGAGAGCATATTGAAGGTGGCCTGCACATCGGTACGCAGGGCCTTCTGCAGCATTTCGGCGCTGATGGCGGCGTCGGTGGTGATGAATACCAGCATGGTAGCCATATTGGGGTGGATCATGCCGCTGCCCTTGGCGATACCGCCCAGATGGCAGGTCTTGCCGCCCAGGGTGAACTCCACGGCAATCTCTTTCTTCACGGTGTCGGTGGTCATAATGGCCTCAGCCGCAGCCTCACCGCCGGTGTAGGACAGGCCGGCAGCCAGGGATTCCATACCCTTTTCAATGGGCTCCAGGCTCAAAGGCTGACCGATAACGCCGGTGGATGCCACCACCACGTCGCTGGCCTTCACGCCGGTAGCTTTTTCTACCAGAGCGCTCATGCCCTCAGCAATTTCAATGCCGTTGGCGTTGCAGGTGTTGGCGTTGCCGTTGTTGCAGATCACCGCCTGGGCAATGCCGTCGGCAATATGGGCTTTGGTGACGGTCAGGGGCGCGCCCTTGACCAGATTGGTGGTGTAAACCGCTGCGGCGGATGCCGGCACATCGCTGACGATCAGCGCCAAGTCCCGCTTGGTCCGGTTGTGGCGGATGCCGCAGTGGACGCCGTTTGCTTTAAAACCCTTTGCGGCGCATACGCCGCCTTCAATCAGTTTCATATGTATTACCTCTTTATACGCAAAGTCCCGTAGCCTGGTCAAGACCCAGGAGGATGTTCATGTTTTGAATGGCGGCGCCGGATGCGCCCTTGCCCAGATTGTCAAACCGGGCGGTCAGCAGGATGCGATCCCCGTTGCCGAATACGGAAACGCCCATGTCATCCCGACCCTCATAAGCCAGGGCGGACAGCATTCCGTCGGGATCGGCAGCTTCGTCAAAGTGGATGAGACCACCGGTGTAGTAGCTTTTGTAGAGGGCTTTGATGTCCTCGATGCTGCCCTTGATCTGATTGGCAAACAGAGGCACCGTCACTTCCATACCGCTGTAGAAATCCGCCACGATGGGGCAGAAGATGGGGGCGGTTTCCAGACCGCACAGAGCCACCATTTCCGGCAGATGCTTGTGGCTCTGGGTCAGGGCGTACTGCCGAGGTGCGCCCAGCAGACGGTCGCAGGCTTCGTCCTCGTACTGGGCGATCATCTTTTTGCCGCCGCCGGAGTAACCGGTGAGAGAAAAACAGCTCAGCGCCGCATCCTTGGGCACAATGCCCTGCTCCACCAGAGGAGCAACCAGTGCCACAAAGCCGCTGGCGTGGCAGCCGGGGTTGGCAATGCGGCTACTACCCATGATCCGCTCTTTCTGGCCTGCCAGCTCCGGCATGCCGTAGACCCAGCTGGGGTCGGTGCGGTGGGCGGTGGAGGTGTCGATGATCTTTACCCGGCTAGCCGCGGCCAAGGCGGCAGATTCCTTTGCCGCATCATCGGGCAGACACAAAAATGCCACATCGGCGCTTGCCAATGCATCGGCTCTTGCCTCGGGACTTTTCCGCAGTTCGTCGGGCAGAATCAGAAGCTCCAGATCTTCTCTTGCTTCCAGCCGTTCCACGATCCGAAGACCTGTAGTACCGGCGCTGCCGTCAATAAAAACCTTTGTCATCACAGCATCCCCCTTACGTATGCGATCTGTTCTTTTACGG
>JAZREG010000213.1:0-9087 GCA_045660725.1 Faecousia sp. | reverse complement strand
AGCGGTCTCCAGGGCCACGTGGGAAGCGGAACGGCCCATAACCTTGACGAAGTGCCAATACTTCTTAGCGGAGTTGGCGTCACGCTCGATGTTGCCCACGATCTCTGCGTAGGTCTTAGTGGCGGTGTCGAAGCCGAAGGAGCACTCGATGTCCTCGTTCTTCAGGTCGCCGTCGATGGTCTTGGGGCAGCCGATGACCTGGATGCCATTGCCCTGAGCGGCAAAGTACTCCGCCAGGACAGCAGCGTTGGTGTTGGAATCGTCGCCGCCGATGATGACCAGGGCGTTGATGCCGTGCTTGGCGCAGTTGGCAGCCACGATGGCGAACTGCTCCTGGGTCTCCAGCTTGGTTCTGCCGGAGCCGATGATATCGAAACCGCCGGTGTTGCGGTAAGCATTGATATACTCGTCGTCGAAGATGATGTAGTCATCCTCGATCAGGCCGCTGGGGCCGCCCTTGAAGCCGTAGAGGACATTGTCCTTGTCGGCAGCCTTCAGAGCGTCGTACAGGCCGCAAATAACATTGTGGCCGCCGGGAGCCTGGCCACCGGACAGGATAACACCAACGGTCTGCTTCTTGGCGGGAGCAGTATTGGTACCCTTCTGGAAGGTGATTTCATTCTTACCGTAGGTGTTGGGGAACAGAGCCTGGATCTTCTCCTGGTCTGCTACGGACTGGGGGGGTTCACCGTTGCGCACGCAGATCTCAGCAATGCCATTACGCAGCATGCCGGGCAGCTTGGGCTGATACTGGTATCTGGCCAGCTGGAGATTAGAAAGTTTCATTTCAAAAAAACACTCCTTGCAGTTGTTTTATTTTTCGCTTCATAGATTATACTCTATTTTTTCCCAAAGGTAAATAGCCATTTTCAACAATTTTCCCCGAATGAAATATAATTCCTTCATTTCAAAATAAGGATTGAAAAATGAAAATCTTGTGGTATAATGATAGACGAAAAATTGCGGCTCATGCCGTGAATATGAAAGGAATGCTTAAATATGGCTCTTGTTACTACTACCGAGATGTTTAAGAAGGCTTATGACGGCGGCTACGCCATCGGCGCTTTCAACGTCAACAACATGGAGATCGTTCAGGCGATCACCGAGGCCTGCAAGGAGGAGAAGGCTCCTGTCATCCTGCAGGTTTCCAAGGGTGCCCGCGCCTACGCCAACCATACTTACCTGGTGAAGCTGGTTGAGGCTGCTGTCATCGAGTGCCCCGAGATCCCCGTTGCTCTGCACCTGGACCACGGCGACAGCTTCGAGACCTGCAAGTCCTGCATCGACGGCGGCTTTACTTCCGTCATGATCGACGCTTCCTCCAAGTCCTTCGAGGAGAACATCGCCATCACCAAGAAGGTCGTTGAGTACGCTCACGATCACGGTGTTGTGGTCGAGGCTGAGCTGGGCTCCCTGGCCGGCATCGAGGATGAGGTCAATGTTTCCGCTGAGGCCGCTTCCTACACCCGTCCCGAAGAGGTTGAGGAGTTCGTCACCCGCACCGGTTGTGACTCCCTGGCCATCGCCATCGGCACCAGCCCCGGCGCTTACAAGTTCACCCCCGAGCAGTGCACCCGCAACGAGCAGGGTATCCTGGTCCCCCCCGCTCTGCGCTTCGACGTGCTGGAAGAGGTGACCAAGAGACTCCCCGGCTTCCCCATCGTTCTGCACGGCTCCTCCTCCGTTCCTCAGGAGTATGTGGCTATGGTCAACGCCCACGGCGGCAAGATGCCCAACGCCATCGGCGTGCCCGAGGAGCAGCTGCGCAAGGCCGCTGCCCTGTCCGTCTGCAAGATCAACATCGACTCCGACCTGCGTCTTGCCATGACCGGCACCATCCGTCAGTTCTTTGACGAGAACCCCAGCAAGTTCGACCCCCGCGAGTACCTGAAGCCCGCTCGCGCCAACATCAAGGAGATCGTTCGTCACAAGCTGATCAACGTTCTGCGCTGCGCCGGCAAGGCCTAATTCCCTTTCAAAACTGCCCCTCTTCTCCGGAAGGGGGGCTTTTTTGTAAAGTTTTTTATATTGACATCCTCATTTCAGGGATTTATTATGGTAGTATCCTGTTTTGGGGAGGCATTTGTATGTCTTGGGAAACCCTTTACAACTGGCTCATCGGCAATATGGGCACCGCAGGTGACTATATGTATCAAAGCATCCACCTGTGGACGCTGGCCGCTGTCGTCCTGGCTACCGCCGTGATCCTGGCCCTCGGCTTCTTCCTTCGGAAAGATCCCAAAGCAAGCCGCCAGCTTTTGGTGGCCGTGGCGGTGTTCCAGCTGGTGTTTGAGGTTGCCTGGCGGCTTATTTATGTTTTCATCAAGGGCGACGACCCGGTATGGCTGTGGCCCATGTATCCCTGCAACTTAGGCGGCATCCTGCTGCCCCTGTTTACCCTGCTGGGCTGCAAAACCGGCAAGAAAATGTTCTACCTGTTCGGTTTTGTGGGCGGCGTGCTGACCTTTGCCATGCCCGACGGCATCTTTAGCAACAACATTTTCGTCTTCCCTATCCTCAAGAGCGTCCTGCAGCACACAGGCCTTCTGCTGATCCCGGCGTTGGAATACATCTACGGCACCTATCGCCCCACCCTGAAGGATATGGGCTGGGTGGTCGGCGGCTGTTTGATCCATGTGGTCAACTGCGAGGGCATCGACCGGCTGCTGGGCTTTACGGGCGACTATATGTTCTTCCGCAGTGATCTGCCCTTTGTGATCCCCGGTGTCCCCCAGTTTATCACCCTGTCTGTATTTGCGCTGCTTGTTTTTGCTCTGCTGAGCTTCCTGAGTGACATCAAAGGCTCCCTTCAATTTTTGAGATCCCGTAAAAAAAGCGCCTGCTGACTGCAGGCGCTTTTTATCGCTCCCGGGAAGAGCGGAATTGGCTGGGTGTCACACCGGTAAGGGCCTTGAACTGGCGGCAGAAATGGGTCACGTTCCGGTATCCCAACCGCTCTGCCAAGGTCTGCACCGATTCCTCTGTATCTGTCAATCGGTTTTTTGCGGTGTCGATCCGGGCATGGATCAGATCCTCCATGGGAGAAATACCAAACACCGCCCGGTACAGCGCATGGAAACGGGACGGGCTTAAGTAAGCCAGGGCAGCCATCTCCTGCACCGTCCAAGGCTGTTCCAGCCGGGAGAATATCGTGCTTCGCACCTGGTGCAGCCGCTTGACCGCGGCGCTATCCGGCCGTTTTTCCTGTCCTGCACAGCTTCTTTGCAGGAGGATCAGCAATTCCCGGAATTTCAGCTCTGACAGCGACGCTCCGTCGGGTTGCTTTGTCAGAACCTCCAGTTCGATCTGCCGCAGGATCGGTGTAATAAAGCTGCTGTTTACGGGGTGGTAGAGCCTGTCCGGCTCCAGCCCGGCTTCCCGAAGCAGCGCCGGCACATCCCCCTCCATGTGCATCCAGTCATGGCGCAGCGGACCGGGGCTGCAAAACCACTGGGGCGTCTGTGTGCTGTAAAAAATCACCGCGCCGGGGGGCGTAGTCACTGTTTCCCCGTTCACAAGGATCTGCACACTTTCAAAAAAGTGTAGAAATGTATACTCAGGAAGACCCCGGGGACGATCGATGGTGAATCCGGCTTTTTCCGGCCAGGCGTGGCGGGCCCGGGTGATTCTGATTTGATTTTCCATGCGCTCACCTCCTTCTCAGCATAGCAGATTGCAGTAGGATATGTCAATACTTTAGTAGCATATTGCATTGTTATCCCTCCAGGGTGTATTATAATGGAAGCAAATACATTGTAAAGGAGCGATCCCTATGATCCCCCGTCCTGAACATCCAAAGCCCCAATTTCAGCGTGATTCCTGGCAGAACCTGAATGGTACCTGGGAATTTGAAATCGACCACGGCAACAGCGGCCAGGCAAGAGGCCTCTACGCCCCCGACGTATCCCTGGGCGGCACCATCACTGTCCCCTTCTGCCCGGAGTGCAAGCTCTCCGGTGTGGAAAACAAGGACTTTATGCGCAGCGTTTGGTATCGCCGCACTGTGCAGCTGACCCCTGAGCAGTGTGCCGGCCGGGTATTCCTGCACTTTGGCGCAGTGGACTATGCGTGCTTCGCCTATGTCAACGGAGAAAAAGTCGGTTACCACAAGGGCGGCTATGTCTCCTTCAAGTTTGAGATCACCAAGTTCGTTCACCCCGGTGAAAATGTGATCACCGTCAACGCCCAGGATGACAACCGGGATCCCCTGGTCCCCCGGGGCAAGCAGAGCGAGCTGTACTACTCCCACGATTGCGATTACACCCGCACCACCGGCATTTGGCAGACGGTGTGGCTGGAATTCACCCCCAAGGCCTATATCAAGTCCATGCATTGCCAGGCGGACCCCAATGCCGCTACCGCCGTGCTGACCCTGCAGGTAGAAGGACAGGCAGACCTGACCGCCAAAGCTTTCTACGAAGGCAAGCTGGTTGGCCAGGCCGCTGCCGCCAACGCTCAGGGTGAGATCATTCTGCCCCTGACCGTTTCCGAGGTCCACCTGTGGGAGGCCGGTCACGGCCGTCTGTATGACCTGGAACTGTGCTACGGCGAGGATACCGTCCATAGCTACTTCGGTTTGCGTTCCATCTGCCTGGATGGCATGAAGTTCCGCATCAACGGCAAGTCCGTGTTCCAGCGACTGATCCTGGATCAGGGCTTCTACCCCGACGGTCTGTACACCGCCCCCACCGATGCGGACCTCATCCGGGACATCGACCTGTCCCTGGCCGCCGGCTTCAACGGCGCCCGGCTCCACGAGAAGATCTTCGAGGAACGCTTCCTCTACCATTGTGACAAGAAGGGCTACCTGGTTTGGGGCGAATATCCCAACTGGGGTCTGCGCAACGCCGATCCCATGGCGCTGTACAGCGTCCTGCCGGAATGGCTGGAAGAGATCGAGCGGGATCGAAACCACCCTGCCATCATCGGCTGGTGTCCCCTGAACGAGGTTTGGGACGCCGACGGCCACAAGCCCTATGCCGATTTCATCCGCATGATCTACCGGGTGACCAAGGCTGTGGATCCCAGCCGTCCCTGCATTGACACCAGCGGCGGCTTCCATGTGGAGACCGACATTTACGATGTCCACGATTACAACCAGGATCCTGAGAATTTCAAAGCCACCTATGACCGTCTGATGACCGAGGGCTACCTTTACGACCGGCTTGTGGAAAGCCCCAAGTATGTGATCAAGCACGCAGGCCGGCAGAAGTACACCGGCGGCCCCACCTTCCTCAGCGAATATGGCGGCATCCGCTACGGCGGAGATGTGGCAGAAAACGACATGCTCCACGCCTGGGGCTACGGCAAAGCTCCGGGCTCCCTGGAAGATTTCCTGTACCGCTACAAGGGCCTGACCGACGCGCTGCTGGATAATGACCAGATGTTCGGCCTGTGCTACACCCAGCTGACCGATATCGAGCAGGAGCAGAACGGCCTGTACTACTACGACCGCACCCCCAAATTCGATGTTGCCTGGCTGCATTCTGTCATGAGCCGCAAGGCTGCCATCGAGGACTAACCCATGTGGAAGCAAAAGATCGGCATTTCCCTGGCCAAAGAGTACCCCATCCCCACCACCCAGGTCATTGAGATCATCGCCAAGCAGGGTTTTGACGCCGTTTCTCCCCTGTGGCGGCCGGAACTGGATCTGATGCCTATCGTTGCGGCTGCCCGGGAGGCAGGCCTTGCGCTGCAATCGCTGCACGCCCCCTTCAAGCACACCGCAAAGGTGTGGAGCAAGGATCCCGAGATTTCCCGCCCCGCGGTGGCGGAGCTGCTCACCGCCCTTGCTGATTGCCACCGGTTCGGCATTCCCACCATGGTGCTGCACACCTGGATCGGTTTTGACTATACCGACGTCCCCTCGGAGGAAGGCTTACAAAACTTCCGCATCCTGGTGGAAAAAGCCAAGGAATATGGCATTTTCCTGGCCTTCGAGAACACCGAGGGAGAAGAATTCCTCGCCGCCCTGCTGGAGCGGTTTGAAAAAGAACCCCATGTGGGCTTCTGCTGGGATTCCGGTCATGAGCAGTGCTACAGCCGGGGTGACGACCTGCTGGCCAAGTGGGGACACCGGCTGTTGATGACCCACCTGAACGACAACCTGGGCATCAGCCGCTTCGACGGCCGCATCCATTGCTACGACGATCTGCACCTGCTGCCCTACGACGGCATCATCGATTGGACCGACGCCGTGGCCCGGCTGAAAAAGGCCCGGCAGCAGGAATACCTGAACTTCGAGCTGGCCCGGGGCAACGGCTACGGACGGCACGAGTGCGATTGCTACGCGCAAATGCCTTTGGAGCAGTATTTCGCCGAATGCTACAAACGGGCCTGCCGCGTCGCTTCTCAGTATTGCCGGGATTAAGGAGGACAACCTATGCGTTACCGATATCTGCGCTTCCCCGAGGGAAAAACAAAAGCCTTCACCATGAGCTATGATGACGGCACCCGGGATGATATCCGTTTGGCACAGCTGTGCTGCCGGTACAATGTCAAATGTACCTTCAACGTCAATTCCGGAATGTTCTCCAACGAGCCCGGGAAGCATCGGCTCACCGCCCAGGAAGTGCGGGAGCATTTGCTGGAAACAGGACACGAGATCGCGGTTCACGGCTATATGCACCGTGCCCCCGGTACCTTGCAGCCCATTGAGTGGATCCGGGAGGTACTTGACGACCGCTTAGGGCTGGAAAAGGCGTTTGGCGGCATTATCCGGGGCATGGCCTATCCTGACAGCGGCATCACCAGGTTCCACAGCGGAAGCTCCTACGAAAGCATCCGCCGGAATTTGCAGGACCTGGGCATTGCCTATGCTCGCTCTCTGCATGGAGACAACGACAGATTCCTTCTGCCGGAGGATTGGTACAACTGGCTCCCCACCGCCCACCACAAAAACCCTCAGGTGCTGGAATACGCAGAAAAGTTTGTGGGCCTGGAAGTGGACACCATGTATTGCGCCAGCCGCTATCCCCGACTGTTCTATCTGTGGGGCCACAGCCACGAATTCCGCTACAATGACAACTGGGATCGTATCGAAGCCATTTTGCAGATCCTGGCCAACCGGGAGGACACCTGGTATCCCACCAACATCCAACTGCGGGACTACGCCGCCGCTTACGAAAGCCTCGTCACCAGCGCCAACGGCGCCGTGGTTTACAACCCCACCTTGCTGGAGGTTTGGTTTGATGTGGACGGCAAGCTCTACAGCGTAAAGTCCGGGGAAACCATCACCATCGAATAAATATAGGCGGCAGGAAATCCTGCCGCCCTTTTTTCGCCCTTTCCTCTTGTAAATATGGAAAAACTGTGGTAAAATAAATTGGTTTTTTATGAGTTAATCCCCCATTTTAGGAGGCTATTATGATTTTTCACGGTCCGATCTAGCGATCCTCCCGCGACCGATCAACACAGAATCATTATGGAGGAATATTATGTCAACTTTAACTGAACAAATCAGCCGTCGCCGGACCTTTGCCATCATCTCCCACCCCGACGCCGGTAAAACCACATTGACCGAAAAGTTCCTGCTCTACGGCGGTGCCATCGCGCAGGCCGGCGTTGTCAAGGGCAAGAAGAATTCCCGGGCCGCCACTTCCGACTGGATGGAGATCGAAAAGCAGAGAGGTATCTCTGTTACCTCCTCCGTTATGCAGTTCCAGTACGGCGGTTTCTGTATCAACATTCTGGATACCCCCGGCCACCAGGACTTCTCCGAGGACACCTACCGCACCCTGATGGCAGCGGACTCCGCCGTCATGGTCATTGACGGCGCCAAGGGTGTGGAGCCTCAGACCCGGAAGCTGTTTAAGGTCTGCGCCATGCGTCACATTCCCATTTTCACCTTCATCAACAAGATGGACCGGGAAACCAAGGATCCTTTTGACCTGCTGGACGAAGTGGAACGGGAACTGGGCATCGAGACCTATGCCATGAACTGGCCCATCGGCTGCGGTAAGGATTTTCAAGGCGTTTACGACCGGGAAAAGGAGGAGCTTCTGTTCTTCTCCGGCCTGAACGGCAAGGCCAAGGCCGACAAGATGACCGTAGACCTGTACGATCCCCAGGTGGCGCAGCTGCTGGACAGCGATGCCAAGGCACAGCAGCTGATTGACGATGTGGAACTGCTGTCCGCCGGCCGGGAAATGGACATGGAAGCCGTTCGCAACGGCCAGCTGTCCCCCGTGTTCTTCGGCTCCGCCCTGACCAACTTCGGCATTGAGCCCTTCCTGGAGAACTTCCTGAAGCTGACGCCCCCTCCCCTGTCCCGGGTTTCCGACCAGGGCGAGGTGGACACCTTCAGCCCCGATTTCTCTGCCTTTGTTTTCAAGATCCAGGCCAACATGAACAAGGCCCACCGGGACCGGCTGGCCTTTATGCGGATCTGCTCCGGTAAATTTGAGCGGGACAAGGAATATTTCCATGTTCAGGGCAAGAAGAAAATGCGTCTTTCCCAACCCCAGCAGCTGATGGCCGCGGAGCGGGAAATCGTGGAAGAAGCCTACGCCGGCGACGTCATCGGCGTGTTTGACCCGGGCATTTTCGCCATCGGCGACACTATCTGCGCCCCTGGCAAGAAGTTCACCTACTCCGGCATTCCCACCTTTGCTCCCGAGCATTTCTGCCGGGTGTCCGCCAAGGACTCCATGAAGCGCAAGCAGTTCGTCAAGGGTACCGAGCAGATCGCTCAGGAGGGTGCTATTCAGATCTTCAAGGTCCCCAACTCCGGTATGGAGGAAGTGATTGTAGGCGTCGTTGGCGTGCTGCAGTTCGAGGTCTTCCAGTACCGGATGAAGAACGAGTACGGCGTGGATCTGCGGATGGAGAACCTGCCTTACGAAGAGATCCGCCTCATCGACGCCTACCCCGGCGATCTGCAGGATCTGAACCTGGGCAGTGACGCGGAGCTTCTGGAAGACTACCGCGGCCGAAGCCTGCTGGTATTCTCCAGCTACTGGGCCATCGACTTTACCTGCCGGAAAAATCCCGGCCTGAAGCTGAAAGAGATCGTTGTGGAAGAGGGCTGATCGCCCACAAGGAGGAAATCGTATGCTGCAGACAGGTTTCGCAAGACTAAACATCACG
>JAZREG010000212.1:0-2532 GCA_045660725.1 Faecousia sp. | reverse complement strand
AGCATATCGTAGCCGGCATCCTGCAGATACTTGGCGGCCTTCTCGGATTCAGCCATGTCACGGCCCATTTCAGGAGCGTCATCGCCGGGAACGATGCCCTCGGCAAAGCCCTTGAGCTTGGACTCCACGGAGTAGCGCAGGGACACGGGGAAATCGTCGCCGCAGCTTTCCTTAATGGCCTTGACCACTTCCACAGCGAAGCGGTAACGGTTTTCGAAGCTGCCGCCGTACTCGTCGGTACGCTTGTTGAAGAATTCGATGGCAAACTGGTCCAGCAGGTAGCCTTCGTGGACCGCATGGACTTCCACGCCGTCAACGCCGGCGTCCTTGCACAGCTTGGCGGTCTTGGCAAAGGCCTCGATGATTTCGTGGATCTGATGCTTGGTCATCTCGGGGCAGATGATATCGGGAGCCCAGCGGGCAGGCTGCTCGGAGGGAGAAGCCAGCTCATGGCTGGTGTCCAGAATGGGCTTAACGATGGCCCGGGTAAACTTGTTCTTGTGCAGGGGGCCCACCAGTTCGGTAATGGCCCAGCTGCGGCCCATGCCGGCGGTGAGCTGGATGAACAGCTTGGCGCCGGTCTTGTGGATCTCGTCCATAAAGACCTTCAGTTCTTCGAACATTTTGGGGTTCTGCCACAGCCACTTGCCCCAGAAGGTATCCCGCAGGGGGGCAATACCGGGGATGATGAGGCCGACGTTGTTCTGCGCCCGTTCCAGGAACAGCTTGGCGGCTTCCTTATCAAAGCCGCAGCCGGTCAGTTCGAACCAGCCGAACAGAGAGGTGCCGCCCATGGGACACATGACGATGCGGTTCTTGATCTCCACATTGCCAACCTTCCACGGGGTAAATAAGGCTTCATACTTGGCATCCATAAAGAAAGACACTCCTTTTTTTCAACGGTGCCCCACGGGGGGGCATATCCCGTCGTTTCTCAGTAAAATCATACTACAATTCCCTGGTTCTGTCAAACGAATTGGTACAATTTAACCGATTATTTCCCAAAAGAAACACAGGCTGGGAGTTCCTCCAGCCTGTGTACGGCATTTTTATTTTTTTCGCAGCTTCCATAGTGCGAAGCCCAGGGTAACACCCACCAGATTCAGGATCAGATCGTCCACATCGCAGCTGCCCAAAAGGGTCAGCAGCTGCATCACTTCCACCGCCAGGATGAGTCCGGCACTGACAAGAAACGTACCCAAAAAGCTCCGGTTTTTCCGGCTGAGCTTGGGCAGAAAATAGCCCAGAGGTACAAACATGACCACATTGCCCACCAAATTAATCACCGCATGGCGGACATTACGCAAATACACATCGTAGGATTGCCATTTTTCCAGATAGTAGGCCTTATTGGTCAGCACATGCCAGTAATCCCGGATGGTATGAAACGGGGTGAGATTGCAATTTTCCCGCACCTGCAGCCAGTATTCGCTGCTTTCCAAGGATGTGCGGTTACGAATAAACAGCAGATACAGCATCAGCGCGCCGTAGATCACAAACAAAATCACGCCGGCACTGGATTTGCTCTTTTTCTTTGCCATGGACATACCCCCTTCCGGTTTCATTATAGCATTTCCTCCTTCCGGACGCAAGGGAGGAAAAATGGCAAAAAAGCGCCTGCCCCGGCAGGGCAGGCGCTGGGAAGGATTTTATCAGGCCTTTTCCAGGGCCAGGGTCTTGGTGGTGGTGTCGCAGACCTCGCTGGGGCCCCAGTACTGAATGGCACCGGGATAGACATAGCAGGTCTCGACAGCCCAGGTGGCCCGGTTCTCAGCAAAGAACTTGAAGGGCGCACCCTCCAGCTCCACCAGAGCCTTACGGATAACGGGCTTATCGGCACCATGGCGGCGCTCGATGTTCATCATCTTGGTGATGGGCATACCGCCGGCGACCCACTCCTCAGCGGGAGCCTGCAGGTTGGAGACCTTGCTGAGGTAGCCGGTGTAGCCGTACTGGATCAGCATAGCGGCGTTGTAGCCCAGGCTGTAGCAGTAGTCAGCATCGAAGTTGGAGGGGAAAGCGCAGCGGCCTTCGTAGCCCAGGAAGTGGTGCAGAGGAGCGAACTTGCCCTTGTAGGTGCCAGCCTTCTTCCGGTCGGCCAGGATGTTCTTGACCATCTCGGAGAACAGCTTCTCGGACTCGATGAGGGACACCTGCACGTTGCCATGGGGATCACGCTCCAGGAACAGCTGCTGCTGAATGGTCTGGGGCAGGATGGCGAACACTTCCATGGAAGCAGCGGTCAGACCGGCCTTGATGAAAGCGTACTTCTCTTCCCAGGTAGGAAGGTTATTGAAGGCGTCAGCCTTCTCACCGGCCAGCAGCTCGTTGATCTCGGCGATCAGCACGGAGAACTCGGGAACGAACTCCACGATGCCCTCGGGAATAATCGCAACACCGAAGTTCCAGCCCTTGGCGGCACGGCCGGCCACGGAATCAGCGATGTAGTTGGCGATCTCAGACAGGGACTGCTTCTTGGCAGCCACTTCCTCACCGATGAGGCAGATGTTGGGCTGGGTCTGCAGAGCGGTC
>JAZREG010000211.1:0-19678 GCA_045660725.1 Faecousia sp. | reverse complement strand
CGGCTGGATTGGCTGGCAGATTTCCATAAGCCCAAGAAGTTCACCCCTGCCGTTATCGAATTCGTGGACATCGCCGGTCTTGTCAAGGGCGCTTCCAAGGGCGAAGGCCTGGGCAACAAGTTCCTCAGCAACATCCGCACCACCGACGCCATCGTCCATGTGGTAAGATGCTTCGAGGATTCCAATGTCACCCACGTGGAAGGCACCACCGATCCCCTGCGGGATATCGACATCATCAACCTGGAACTGGTGATGGCGGACATCGAAATGGTGGAGCGCCGCATCGACAAGGCCCAGAAGGCAATGAAGGGCGGCGACAAGAAGATGGCTCGGGAGGCAGAACTGTTCGCTCAGCTGCTGCAGCACCTGAACGAGGGCAAGCTGGCCCGCACCTTCACTGACCACGCCGAGGATCTGGCCCTCATCTCCACCTCCGATCTGCTGACCCTGAAGAAGACCATCTATGTTGCCAACCTGGCAGAAAACGAGATCAACGAGCCGGAAAGCAACCGGCATTTCCTGGCTGTCAAGGCCCTGGCCGCCGAGGAAGGCTCTCAGCTGATCCCCATCTGCGCCAAGCTGGAGGCCGACATTGCCGAGCTGGACCATCCTGACGAGAAGGCCATGTTTATGGAAGAGCTGGGCGTTGCTGAAAGCGGCCTGGATCGGCTGATCAAGAGCAGCTACGCTCTGCTGGGCCTCATTTCCTTCCTCACCGCCGGCTCCGACGAGTGCCGTGCCTGGACCATCAAGCGTGGCACCAAAGCGCCTCAGGCTGCCGGTAAGATCCACACCGACTTCGAGCGTGGCTTTATCCGCGCCGAGGTCATCGCCTTCGAGGATATGAAGGAATGCGGCACCATGGCCAATGCCAAGGCCAAGGGTCTGGTTCGTTCCGAGGGTAAGGAATATGTGATGAAGGATGGCGACATCGTCAACTTCCTGTTTAACGTGTAAGCAAAAACGGCATGGCCAATGGCCATGCCGTTTCTTTTTTTACAGCAGCGGGATTCCTGCTTGTTCACAAGCCGCTACGGTCTCGCTGTCCCAAATGCTTGCCTGGACTTCGCCGATGTGCGCGCAGCCCATCATCAGCATACACAGCCGGGATTGTCCGATACCGCCGCCAATGGTCAGGGGCAGCTGCCCCGCAAGCAGCTGCTTGTGGAAAGGCAGCACCTTCCGATGCTCGCAGCCGGCAAGCTTCAATTGACGCTCCATCGCTTCCTCATCCACCCGGATGCCCATGGAGGAGATCTCCAGCGCCCGATCCAGCACCTCATCCCAGAAGAAAATGTCGCAGTTGAGGTTCCAATCGTCATAGTCCGGCGCCCGGCCATCGTGGGGCTTTCCGGAGCGGAGCTTGCCGCCGATCTGCATGATACAGGCGGTCTTATGCTCCCGGACGAATTCCTTCTCCCGCTGAGAGCCTGTCAGATCCGGGTACAGATCCTCCAGCTCCTGGGTGGTGATGAAGGTCACGTCCCGCTGCAGCTCGGTGCGCAGCTGGGGAAAACGGACGTGGAGCCGGTCATTGGTATCGCAGATGGCCCGGACAATGGCCCGGACGATGAGCTTCAGGTACTCCAGGTTCCGGTTCTCCCGGGTGATGATCTTCTCCCAGTCCCACTGGTCCACATAAATGGAGTGGATGTTGTCCAGCTCCTCATCCCGGCGGATGGCGTTCATGTCGGTATAGAGGCCGTTGCCCACGCTGAAGCGGTAGCGCTTGAGGGCCTGACGCTTCCACTTGGCCAGGGAATGGACTACCTGGGCGTCCTCCCCCACTGCCGGCACGTCAAAACTAACCGGGCGCTCATAGCCATTGAGGTTATCGTTGAGACCGGATTCTTCGGTGACGAACAGAGGCGCGGAAACCCGCTTCAAATTCAGAGCGGCGGAGAATTCCTCCTGGAAGCTCTGCTTGATATAGGCAATGGCCCGCTGGGTATCGTACGCATCCAGCACAGGGCGATAGCCCTCCGGTATATAGATCTTATTCATCCGGATCCCCTCTTTTCAAAAGTTTCTTCTATTGTACCTTAAGTTTGGAAAAAATCAAGCAAAAAAGCAGGTGTGGCCAAAACCACACCTGCATACTTTTTGCTATTACTTGGAGAAGATCTTATTGATCAAGGCAGTAGCCACGGCAATGATGCCGATGACCACAAAAATGACCAGCATACCAACGCCCATATACTGCAGGTTCTCCACAAACGCCATGGGATTAAAGGTAAAATCCATAGCGGTTTCAGACAAGAAATTCATACAATTAACCTCCCATGAGTTTTGCGGCAATGTTCAGAATAATACCGCCGGCAATAACAGAAGCGATCTGACCGGAAACGTTGACACCGATGGAGTGCATCAGCAGGAAGTTCTGAGGATCTTCCTTCAGAGCCATCTTGTGGACGATACGGCCGGACATGGGGAATGCGGAAATACCGGCAGCACCGATCATGGGGTTGATCTTCTTCTTCATGAACAGGTTCAGGAACTTGGCAAACAGAACGCCGCCGGCAGTATCCACAATGAAGGCGATGAGGCCCAGGCCCATGATCAGCAGGGTGTCCACCTGCAGGAACTTGTCCGCGGTCATGTTGAAGGCAACGGAAATACCCAGGAAGATGGTAATGAGGTTTGCCAGGACCTTCTGTGCGGTCTCGGACAGGGAATCCAGCACGCCGCACTCCCGGATCAGGTTACCGAACATCAGGAAGCCGATCAGAGCGGTTGCCTGAGGAATGATGGCGGAAGCCACCACGGTAATGATGATGGGGAACAGGATACGGGTGGTCTTGGAGACAGCCTTCTGCTCGTAGGGCATCCGGATCATGCGCTCCTTCTTGGTGGTCAGCAGCTTAATAACAGGGGGCTGGATGACCGGCACCAAAGCCATGTAGGAGTAAGCTGCCACAGTGATCGCGCCCACATACTGGCTGCCCAGCTTGTTGGCAACAGCGATGGAAGTGGGGCCGTGGGCAGCGCCGATGATGGCGATGGAGAAGAAGTCCCGGAAATCGGGGAAGAAAATGCTGGCCATGCACAGGGTAAAGAAGATACCGAACTGTGCGGCAGCACCGAAGAGCATCAGCTTGGGGTTGGTCAGCAGAGGGCCAAAGTCGATCATGGCACCAATGCCGATGAACAGCAGCAGGGGGAACAGCTCGTTGGCGATACCAGCCTCGTATAGCTCCAGGATCGGGCCGGTCAGAGCATCAGAGAACGGAATGTTCACCAGGATCGCGCCAAAGCCCATGGGCAGCAGCAGAGAAGGCTCCATCTCCTTGGCAATGGCCAGGTAAATGAGCAGGCAGCCCACCAGGATCATGATCCAATTGCCATATCCGAATTCCAAAATATTTTTGTAGAGAATATCCATATGTAAAAATTACCTCCGTAACAGAAAAATAACAGATGAATTATATCATAAGTCCACGAAAAAAGCAATGGATAACTTTCTTAAAAAAACATTTCAAAGCCGCGGTTTTCACCGCGGCCTTGTATCTGTTTACCAATTGGTATTCCAGCTTTTTTTGTCTTCCCCCGTGGGTTTTGTGCCGCCGTAGCTGCCGTCCGTGTCAGCCATGACTGCCTTCACATTGGTCTTGCGGCGGGAGGTGGCCACCCGCTTCATCAACTCTTCGTAGTACAGTTCCTCGTCAAAGGGCAGTTCCACGGTCTTGCCGGTCCAGCTGGACAGGTGCATCGCGTTGGACAGGGTCAGGCCGAAGATGCCCTCCCGGCCGTCCGCTACCAGCTTCTCGCCCCGAAGGATCGCACCGCCCCAGGCTCTCAGGACACCCACATGCTGGAGATTCTCCCCATCGGTCTCCACTTCCACATCCATGGCCTGGGGATGGCCGAAGGGGCTGGTGTTGGTCTTGCTGAATTCCGGCTCGCTGACATCGAATTCCTTGATCATCAGCTTGTCGCTCTCGGCGACGATCTTTGCCTTGTCCAGCTGGATCTCAAACCGGTTGGTGCCGCAGGCATCGCCGGTGGTGGTAATGAAAACACCGGTAGCGCCGTTGGCATACTCCACATAGGCGGTGACATCGTCTTCCACCTCAATGTCATGCCAGGCACCATAATGCATATGGGCATGGACCCGCACAGGCATACCGCAGATCCACTGCCAAAGATCCAGCTGATGAGGACACTGATTCATCAGCACGCCGCCACCTTCACCGGACCAGGTGGCCCGCCAGGCACCGGAATCGTAGTAGGCTTGGGGCCGATACCAGTTGGTGATCAGCCAGTTGGTGCGGCGAATGTTGCCGTAGATACCGGAATCGATGATCTCCTTGAGCTTGCGGTAAATGTGGTTGGTGCGCTGATTGAACATCATACCGAATACCACATTGGGGTGCTTGTCTGCCACTTCCATCATTTCCCTCACCTGCTTGGTGTAGACACCGGCAGGCTTCTCGCACATCACATGGATGCCCCGGGACATGCAGGCAATGGCCAGGCTGGGATGATCGTAGTGGGGCGTCGCAACGATGCAAGCATCGATGAGGCCGGAATCCAGCATTTCCTCGGCGGTATCAAAACGCACCACCTCGTCGCCTAAATTCTCCTGGGCCCACTCCCGTTTTACAGGGTCAGTATCCGCAACGGCGGTGAGTACAAAATCGGGGGTATCTCCCCGCAGCACCTTCTTGGCATGGCTGGAACCCATATTGCCAACGCCGATAATACCCAATCTGATCTTTTCCATGGTTCACGCCTCCTTATTCAAAGCCCCGGGCCCGCAGGAAGTCATAGCTGCGCCGCAGGCAATCAAAGGGATCTTCCCCGTTGCAGTTATCCTGTTCCACCAGCATATACTTGGTGCCGGCGGCCTCTGCCTCGGTAAACACCCTGTCAAAATTGATATTGCCCTCGCCCACCACGGCCATGGTCTGCCCATAAGCGCAATCCTTCAGATGGATGCAGGGCACTCTGCCGGAAAGGTTGCGGATCCACTGGGCAGGATCGCCGCCACCAACCTGGACCCAATAGGTGTCCAGGGTAAAGCCCATCAGCTCTGTCGGCATGTTCTCCGCAATCTGCTCCAGGATCAGCTTACCCTCGAGCTTGCGGAATTCATGGGCGTGGTTGTGGTACATGAAATACTTACCATTCTCCCGCAGTGCCTGGGCAACAGGACGATAAGTGGCCAGGAAATCTTCCATAGACTCCCCCTTTTCTTCCTTGAAGCCGTAGGCACCCAGGCCCACATAGTCACAGCCAAACACATCGTGATCCAGGGCCACCTGCTTGGGATCTGCCTTCAGCCGATCCTTGGGAATATGGGTCAGGACGCAGGAAAGACCGTTGGCCGTCAGCTGCTGGGACAGCCACTGGGGGTCATATTCACAGGTGCCGGAGATCTGAACCGTCTTATAGCCGATGTCCGCTACCTTGCGCAGGGAAAGAGCCAGGTCCTCCGGGGTTTTGCAAAAATCTCTCAGGGTATAAAACTGCGCGCCGATTTTCATGATCATACCTCCTTCAGAATCGCCTTCATGGCGTTACAGGCTGCATCAAAAGCAGCATCTGCGGTGGGATACCGGTATTTTCCCACCACGCTGGTGTTGCCGTCCTCTTCCAACGCCTTCAAGCCATCAAACACCTTCAGGTGCGGCTCCATGGTACAGGCATCGCCGCCCCGGGCGATAAAATCACGGACGATCTGCGGAACATTGCCCATGCCGCAACCGGCGGGAACCACGCCGCCATCTGCCAGGGCATCCTTGATGTGCAGATAGTTCACAAAGCCCTTGAGCATTTCCCAGGCCCGGAGGGTATCCTCACCGCACTGGACAAAGTTGGCAGGATCGAAAATGCCGCCCAACTCGGGAAGCGCCTTGTGCAGATCCAGGCAGCGGTCAGCAACATCGCCGTAGATGCCCTTCTCATTTTCATGGCACAGCAGCACGCCGCTGCCCTTGGCTACCTCTACAAAGGAAGCCATCCGATCCATGACCGCATTGCGGTACTGGGCCGGGTCTTCCCCCTTGGGCATATAGAACGAGAACAGGCGCAGCCGCTGGGCGCCCAGGATCTGTGCCACCTCCAGAGTGTGTCGGAACACATCCAGGTGGCTTTCAAAATCCTCGTGGATCTTGATCTTGCCAATGGGAGAACCAACAGACCAGGTCACGAGGCCGTTGTCATCCAACTTGGAACGCAGGAGTTTTGCCTCCTCCAGGGTGATTTGGGACACATTGGTGCCGTTGACGCCACGGACCTCCAGGCCCTGCAAGCCATTGCGCAGCATCGCCCGAATCTGACCGTCGACCTCCTTGGAGGCTTCGTCAGCAAACGCGAAGATCTTCATAGGAATCCCCTTCCATATTTTGATAGTCCCATTATATCGACAATGAACATGAAATTAAATTGCATATTATCGCATCAAAGATTGCATTTCGTATCATCCCATGATAAAATAGTCCCGGTGATGTTTATGAATTTATTCCTCTACTCCTCCTCCGGGCTGAATGTGAGCCACTCCATGGACGACTCCCCGGAACCGAGAGAATTTCGGCTCCACACCCACGGCTGGACGGAGATCTACTGTTTCCTGGGAGGCAAGGCAGTATTTCACATTGAAGGCACCCAGTACCCCCTGGAGGTGGGCGACCTGCTGGTGATGCGCCCCGGCGAGTCCCACTATATTGAAACAGATCCCGCTGTACCCTACGAGCGGATCGTGGTCAACTTTGACAACAGCCTCTTCTCCGCCCTGGATCCGGAAAAGCGTCTGATCCGCCCCCTGCTTCAGCGCACCGCCGGCACCCTGAACCAATATAAGCGCACAGACTTTCCCCAGGACAGCCACCTGGCGCATTTGAAAGCCATGCTCCACCCGGACAAGGATCGTATTGAGATCCTGACCAACCTGATCCGGCTTCTGCAGATGATCGGCGTGATTTTCCAGGAGCATTGCGCCAAGTATGTACCGGAGGTCACCCTGGAGCAGGAGATCATCCAGTACATCAACCGGCATCCGGAGCGGGAAATCACTCTGCAGTCCCTTTGCGATCGATTTTATATCAGCCGCGCCCAACTTTGCCGCCGATTCCGGAAGGCCACCGGCATCTCTGTAGGCAAATACATCGGCATCAAGCGACTCACCGCCTGCCGCCAGCTGATCCTGGATGGTGAAAAACCCACAAAGGTTTGCACCACCTTCGGTTTCCGGGATTATTCCTCCTTCTATCGGGCCTACTGCGCCCAATTCGGCCACAGCCCCCGGCAGGAATCCACCGAACTGCCATAAAAAAAGCCGACGCACAAAGCGTCGGCTTTTTCTTCATTTACCCGGGACAAAAGCGAAGCGGAAGCGGAACTTCTCCTCGCTGAACATATACCGGTCAAAGGGAATCACACCGCAGGAATTAGAACCTATGCCGTTCTGCTTGTAGTCCAGGCAGAACACATTGTAGGGCGCCTTCTCCAGTTCGAAGTTATGTTTCGTCTGCTGAAGCTGCTCCTGGGTGTAACAGGAGATGTTGAAATTCAGCGCCGTATCCATCGCATGAACCGTAAAGCCGCCATGCACCTTGACAAATTCGCAGCTGACATGGTTACCGTGTTCCTGAGGACGGATATTGTCCACATAGTTACCTTCCGCCGAGGTGTCAAACAGGCCAAACCAGCTGGCGCACTGCAAATCGGAATAGCTCTCCTGAGGGCCAACACCCAGGTAGGTCACCTTTTCCAGGGTCTTGGGCAGGAAGAAACGGATGCCAAATCGGGGCAGGATGTCCATAATGGGATCCTTCTGCACCTTGATGTCCGCAAGGATGCGGCCGTCGCCATCCACTGTAAAGCTTGCCTTGGCCGTGAGGATCCGCTGGATCCACAGGGGTGTCAAGCCCAGTTCCGTGGTGAATGTGACGCTGTTCTTCTTGACCTTGCAGGTGGTGGTGTAGCCACGGCTGATAGCCCGGTCATAGCCACAGGCCTCCCAACGGGGCTGCAGCTTATGGGCATCGTTGTCCGTGGGTGCCCGCCAAATGTTATACTCCGCAGGGCGAACAGTGAAGGCCTGATTGTCATAGATCAAGCTGTCAAACATACCCCGGAGCTTGTTGTAGACGTAGCGGAAGTTCTTACCCGAAATGATCAGGAACTGATCATTTTCCTCCACCGTTACAGGATTTCTGCCAGCGGCGGGAAGCTTCACTGCCTTGCGGGCCGTCAGTTCCAGCTGATCGAAGCCCAGCAGATGGCCGGGATCGGTAAAGTGCTGCTTTGCGGTCTGGCGGTACAGGAAGCGGATGAAACCGTGGCCTGCAAATTCAGGCAGTTCTACAGAAACCTTCGCCGTTTCGTGCGGCGCGATGGCTACCTTCCCCAGGCTGCCCGTTGCGATCACGATACCGTCATCGCTGATCTCGTAATCCACTTCCAGGAAGTCTTCCGCATTGGTAAAGTCCAGGCGGTTTGTCAGCAGGAATGTGCCATCCGCCTCGCCCTTGGTGGCATAAATGGGCCGGCAGGCGTTTTTGTACTCCCGGAGGCTGTTGGAAGGTGTGCGATCCGGAAACACCATGCCGTCGCAGCAAAAATTGCTGTCGTGGAAAGGTTCGCCGCTATCACCGCCGTAGTGGTACTTGCGCTTTCCATTGGCTGCGGGGCCCACATCAATAGCGTGGTCACACCACTCCCAGGCGCAGCCGCCCATCATGCCGTCATGGGCGTAAATGTAGTCCCAATGATCCTGGATGCTGCCCGGACCGGTGCCCATGGCATGGAGGTACTCGCACCAGAAAAACGGCTGCGCGTAATCAGGATCGGAGAAATATTCATCCAGCAGCTCCAAAGTATTATACATACCGGAACGGAATTCCACATTGGGAATGTATTTCATCCGCCCCTCCCGGGGGATACCTCCGCCGGAATTGATGATCACTTCGTAATGAACCAGGCGGGTGGGATCCTTTTCTTTTAAGTAGTCGATACAGGCCTGGGCGTTGGGGCCGTAACCGGACTCGTTGCCGATAGACCACATGATGACCGAGGTATGATTCTTATCCCGCTCATACAGGCGGCTGTTTCGATCCAGCCAGGCGGCCAGGAATCGCGCATCCCGGGTCAGCAGATCAAAATCCTTGGGGCCATAGATCCGCACCACGCCCTGGGTCTCCAGGTCCGCTTCGTCGCAGACGTAGAAGCCATATTCATCGCACAGCTCCACAAAATAGGGGGCGTTGGGGTAATGGCTGGTGCGAATGGTATTGATATTGTGCTGCTTCATCAGCGCAAGATCCCGGGTCACATGGGCAAGATCCACCGTAGGACCGTTATCCGGAGAACTGTCGTGCCGGTTCATGCCCCGGATCTTGAAGGGCTTGCCGTTGATCAGTGCCACCTTGTTGGCGATCTTAAACTCCCGGAAACCGAACCGGGCGGGGATAAATTCCCCGTTGCAGCTGAGGATCAGGGTATACAGGTAAGGATCCTCTGCGTTCCACAGGTGGGCATTTTCCTTGCAGAAGGCAAAGCTGTCCCCTTCCCCGGATGCCAGCAGGGTACTTCCTTCATAAACCGCATAGGATACAGGCGATGCAGCCTCCACCCGGACTTCCAGCTGGCCGTCCCGGTAGTCATTCACAGGCAGTGCGGTGAGGGAGAAATCACGGATATGGTTTTCCGGACGGAACATCAGATACACATCCCGGAAAATGCCGCTCCAACGGAACTTATCCTGATCTTCCAGATAGCTGCCGTCGCACCACTTGAGCACCAGCACCGCGATTCGGTTGCTGCCGGCGCGGACAAAGGTGCTGATGTCAAATTCACCGGTGGAATGGCTGACCTGATTGTAGCCCACAAAAGCACCGTTGATCCAAAGATAAAAGCAGGAATCCACGCCCTCAAAGTCGATATAAACCTTACCGCTCACCTGCTCTTCAGTTAGTGCGAAGTCCCGCACATAGCAGCCGCAGGGATTTTCAGTCGGCACATAAGGAGGATCATAGCAGAAAGGATACCGGTTATTGGAGTACATATTTCGGTCATAACCCCGCATCTGCCAGGCAGAAGGAACATCCAGGGTGTCAAAGCCGGACACATCGTAGCCTTCCCGGTAGAACTCCTCCGTCAGGTCATAGACGCTCTCATAGTAACGGAAGGCCCAATTGCCGTTCAGCAGCATCATATTTTCGCTGCGCTGGCCCGGTTTTGCCGCCAAAGCGTCTTCCAGGGTGCTGTACGGCACGAAATAGGCACGGTCCGGCTCCGTATTCAGGCGAAATATGGAAGGATCCTCAAAATAGTTTTTCACGATCATAGGATTCACCTCAAAACAGGCAAATTATTTCTTCAGCATCACAGGAATATAGCCGGTAATCTCAGGCAGCTCAATGACTGTTCTGCCGTTTTCCACCCAACTGTTGAGCTTGGTTTCACAGGGCAGCACAGCGACACTGCTGTACGCACCCTTGACGCTGACGGTTCTGCCGGCAGGCAGCACCGTATGCTCATTGATGACGCCACGGTTGGCCCAATGCTCCGGAACAGAGACCTTGATCTGCAGCACATCAAAATCGTCGCCTGCGCGCAGGGTCACCCGGCTGCTGGAGGGCAGATCGGCAGACTCCACCAGGCGATCCGGCATAAATTCATTGATAAGGCTCTCCACCAGCTCCCGATGGAACTGGGCGCCGAATTCCATGTAAGCGGTGAACAGACGGAAGCAGATGTGGGCGCGGTTGCCCTTCTTTGCAACGGCGCTGCAGCCGACGGTAGCCTTGGGCGGCACATAGAAGTAGCCGTGATAGCCGTCCCAATGCTTATTGAAATAGGGCTCGATATAATCGCTGACAGAATAATCGCTCTTCATCTTCACGCCAACATATTTCTGACCATAGGTCTCTTCCCCCCACTTGTAGAAGCCGTGGGTGTTGGTGTCGGGTGCAACATCGGTAATGTAATCCCAAATGCTGCCCTCTGCGATACTCTTACCGGTGGAAATGATCGCGCCATCAAAAGCTTCCAGCTTCGCCTTCAGCTTTTCTGTGATTCGAATATCGTCCGGCAGAAGCAGCAGGCGATAACCGTCAAAGGACATATCCTCGTCCACCACATCATAGTTGATGCGCATTTCGCAGAACATCCGGGCTGCGCCCTTGTCCCCTGCGGTGACAGGCGTCAGCACATTTTCACTGGTAACCTTATTGCGCAGGATGGCGGCTTCCGCCACAGCTTTGGCCTTACCGAACCAGGGCTCCAGGGACTCCACATACCGGTACATCTTGCCCACCTGCTTGTAAAGCCGACGGTTGGCACCGTCCCGGGGGTGCAGCAGATCGCCGATGGAGGGGCCATAGCCGTACATCATGGCGTCATACACATCGCATTCCAGGGCAGCGTCAGGCTTGTAGCCGCTGAAATCGCCCCAACCGGTGACCATGCAGCCGGTCATGTACACCAGCTCCTTTCCGGGAGCCAGGTTGCGGTAGTAAGGTGCCTGGGCGGGGAAGAAATCGTAGCCCCAGGAGTAAGTAGGCAGGCACTCCAGCTCGATGTGGCTTTCATATTCAGAGAACCAGTCATTGGACTTGCTGTTGATGTAAAGACGCATCTTGGGAGTTACCAGAGCATGGATCTGACCGAAGACCTCGTACAGGGTATCCACCTGGAACTTAAATGCGGCAGCATCGTCACTGGGATCGATACCCTTTTCCGCCATTTTCTTCAGACAGCTGGGGCAGTAGCAGGCCTTGGGGATCATGCAATCCACAAAGATGCCGTCAGGCTTCTTCTCCATGACCTCCTGGATTTCTGCCATCAGATAATCCCGGTAGCCGGTATTGAAGCAGGGCATCCGGAAATAGTGGTTGGAGGACTTGTCCACATCGTCGTACAGCCGGCCATCCTTGCTGACCTTAATGAATTCCCGGTGAGACAGCATCAGGTGGTGATTGATGCCACCGTTCAGATAGGCAGTGACACCGATATTCTTCTCGTGGAGCGCCTCGATGACCTCACCCAGCAGATCCCGTTCCAGGCCGGGATACACGGTACCCAGCTTGGTGGGATAATAGGAAAAGCCAATATTGCACCGGGCAAACATGTTCACATAGTCCACATGGGCATCTGCCATCATATCGGCAAAGGCCTTGGGATCCAGGTTGCCGCCGATATCGTCGATCTTGGGCATGGTGTGGAAGTCAAAATGGACCGCGCGCTTCATAGTGGTTTTCATATTTCTGCACTCCTTTTGCGTGTATGTTATAGGGAAATTATATCAATTCCCATGGGATTGTATTTGAAGAATCTTCAAATCTTTTTGTACATTCATCCGCCCATGGAATTTTTCTACAAAATAACGATTGCATACCCCGTTTTCTATGCTATACTCAAAGAAAAAGGAAAGGATCGGGACAGCATGGAGTTTAAGTTGCAGCCCTTTGCCACCCCGATGCGGGTGCATCGCATCGCCAATATCCACTATTTCGAGTTTACCCGCCAGTATCATACGGTTTCCGATGCCCACAATTTCTGCGAACTGCTCCATGTGGACAAGGGCAGCATCCAGGTTACTGCGGAAAACTACAGCGGTAAGCTCACCGATCATCAGCTGCTCATCCACCGGCCTAATGAGAAGCATTTCCTGGAATGCAGCGAGCTCAGCGCCCCCAATGTGGTCATCATCGGTTTTGAATGTGACGCACCGGAGCTGGAGCGGTTCTCCCGGGAGCCTATCACCCTGCAGCAGACCCACAAGAATATGCTCTCCCGGATCCTGACCGAGGGTATGGCTGTATACGAGCCGCCCTACGATATCCCCAACACCCTGGAAATGAAGAAGCGCAGCAGTTATCCCTTCGCCGCGGATCAAATGCTGCAGATCCACCTGGAGGCCTTCCTCATTTCCCTCATTCGGGAATACAGCGACTGCCCAGCCTCTGAGATCACAAAGCCCGCCAGCCTCACCAGGCTGGGAGATATTTACGAC
Organism: Faecousia sp.; assembly: GCA_045660725.1. Classification (GTDB taxonomy): domain Bacteria; phylum Bacillota; class Clostridia; order Oscillospirales; family Oscillospiraceae; genus Faecousia. The sequence continues at coordinate 6,720 of JAZREG010000211.1, read as the reverse complement.
TACATCTCCGAACATTACACCGAAAAGCTGACGCTCCATGATCTATGCTTCATTTTCGGCACCAACAAAACATCCCTGTGTCAAAACTTCAAGACCGAGTATGGAGAAACGGTGTTGGGGCACATCAACAAGCTACGGATCCGGGATGCCAAGTACCTGCTCCGGGAGCAGCGGCTCTCCATCACCCAAATCTCCGAGGTGCTGGGTTTTACCTCTGTACACTACTTCTGCCGCCTGTTCAAAAAAGAGACCGGCATGACCACTTCTGAGTACATCCGCACCATCAAATCCCATTTGGAATCCACATAAATTTCTATTTTCATTATACAGCATTCCCCGGAAACTGCAACCCTTTCTATATACAAAAAGCTCCGTACCTGCCGGTACGGAGCTTTCGCAATATCAAGCTTCTTTGATCACGATGGTTTCGGATACCCGGCCAATGTAATCGCCCTGGGCATCAAAGCAATCCTGGCCGTTATAGAGAAATACCGTCAGGGTGATATCCCCTACCTCAGCGATCTTGGTACCGGAGGTCAGCTTTACAGAAGTGATCATGGTCTCTTCCTTCATATCCTTATCTTCCAGGTGGGAGTACCAGCCTGTTTGGTGGATATCATCATAGAGATACACTTCCAGGTAATCATAGAAGGATTGGCTGTCCCCAGGGTTCAGGATCTGCTTGGTGATCACTTCCCCGTTTTTAAGGTTCAGGGTCAGAATCAGGCCGATCTTCGTATCCCCAGCATTTTCATGGGCGTTCCAGGCCTCATTCCAAATGTTTTTGAAGGAATAGCCCGGGCGCAGCGCATCCCGGGAGGCCAGGATCTCAAAGCAATCAATATCCCTTTTGGCTGTACGCTTGGCGGAAAATTCGGTAATCCGCTTCCGGGCGGCGGTGCCATCCTCTGCTGGAATATAGATTCCAACCGTTTCCGGGGAAATCACCGGTACATATGCCGTGGTGGGAACGGCGGTGGTGGGCTGGGTCGTAACCACGGTTGTCTGCTGGGTCATATGGATCGTTGTCGTGGTCTGAGAAGATGTGCCGGGCTCGGTCGCCGGCGTTCCGGTCTGCGGGAGGCCCGCCAGCGCGACCACCAAAAGGCCGATCAGCACTGCCGCCAGGAAGAAAACTGCAAGCAGCAGGATCCGTTTTTGCATGGAAGTATTCAAGGGTCAATCCCCCCCAAAGTAATTAGCATAGCTGTATTTTGTCGCCGTGCATTCCGGCACAGGCCACCCTTCATCCGGATGATGGTGGGTTTCCAGCATTTCCTGGGTGGTAATGTTAAAGTAATCGTGGCGCGGAGGCTGACTTGCCACCCATTCCGGATCACCCATAATGACCGGGTCATCAAAGGTGATATCGCACAGATACCACTCCCCATCCAGCTGCACAGCGTTCCACTTGTGGGGGCCGCCGGCATCGCCGTTAATGCCGGTGCAGTTGATGCCAACCGCATAGCACAGGGTTTGGAAGGCTTCGGAATAGGATTCACAGACGCCCGTTTGGTTAAACAGCACGCCATAGGCGGTCCAATCATCCTGAGCCACCGCCGCATCATCCCAAACCGCATCCAGGTTGTACTGGGCATTCTCCAGGATGTAATCATAGATCATCCGTTCCTTGACCACAGCCGGTGCGTCCGCGGGAATGGTACCGGCGATCCGTGCCACCTCCGCGTCAAAGGCAGCCTTCTTGGCCAGGATGCCGGCCCGCAGATCCTCCGTGATATCCGGGTTCTGCGTACCGTGACCACAGCTGGTCTGTCCATCGGAATAGGTAAAGAGGAAGCCGTATTGGCCGCCGCCGTAAGAAATCGTTACTTTGCTGCCCAGGTAGAAAAGCTCCGGGTGGTCCGCCATGTACATATAGTAAACCTGATGGCGGTCGTCATAGGTGATGTCCACATCAAAATACACGCTGGGCTCCAGGTTGCGAACCGCCTCATCGATCTTGCGGTACACAAGCTGCAGATCCGCCTCCAGCTGGGTATACAGGTACCGGTTGTCATTGCCCACCGGGGTATGGGCTTGGCCGCTGTATTCTCCATCCCAGACGTCGGTAGGCTTGGTCTGGGTAGGTACCGGCTCGGTGGGCTTGGGTTCCGTGGGCTTAGGTGTAGTAGGAACGGTTTCTGTGGGCTTCGGCTCCGTGGGCTTGGGCGTAGTGGGAACGGTCTCCGTAGGCTTCGGCTCCGTGGGCTTGGGCTCCGTGGGCTTAGGCGTAGTGGGAACGGTTTCTGTGGGCTTCGGCTCCGTGGGCTTTGCCTCGGTCGGTTTGGGTTCCGTGGTTTTGGGTTCGGTCGGAACTGTAGGCACCGTCGGCGCAGTGGTCTGCACCGGATCTGTCACTGTAGGCACAGTAGTCGGCATCGTGGCAGAAGTCGTCGCTGCGCCGGAAGGCTGCGTGTTAGGGATAATTACGGTCGTGGTCACCTGGACCGTTGTCACCTGTGTCACGGTGGTGGTTACCGACCCGGTGGTCGTAGTTTCCGGTACCTCAGATGCGCAGCCCACCATAGACAGCACCACGGAAAGGCACAGCGCAAAAGCAAACAGCCGCATTGCAGCAGGAGAAAGATAACGCTTTTCATTCTTGCCCATTTTTATCACCTCTGTAACTGTTATACCAAAAATTCGCTCATTCGTCAATTCCGGCAAAGAAACGATTGTACACACACAGCAAAAAACCGGGAGCCTTCGCCCCCGGTTTCCTTCCATTATTCTTCTGTTTCCCGGGGTTCTTCCGGGCCGATATATTGATCCTTTTCAAATCGCCCCTCCTGACGGGTACCGTCCGGGAGGATCAGCACACCTTTGCCCTGCCGGAAGCCCATATCGTGTTCGCCTTCGTAACGGCTGCCGTCAGGAAGCTCCCACACACCCAAGCCATGGGGAAGGCCGTTATGACTCAACGCTCCCTTGTAAACGCCACCCTCGGCATAGTACTTTTCGCCTTCGCCCACGACCAAGCCATTTTCGTGGGTACAAATCATGCGTGTGCCATTGGCAAAGGTATATACACCCTTGCCATGCATTTTCCCGTTTTCATAGGGACCTTCATAAACATTTCCGCTTTTAAAACGCGTAATGCCTGGACCGTGGCGCACGCCGTTTACAAATTCTCCCTCGAAATCGTGCTGCGGGCTGGTGTAGCTGCCATGGCCGTGCCGTTTTCCGTAACGCCATTGGCCTTCATAACGAACACCATCGGCCTGGATCATAATGCCGTAGCCATGGCGCTGGTCATCCTTCCATTCGCCCTCGTAATGCGCGCCATCGTTCCAATCCACCACGCCATAGCCTTCCCACAGGCCGTCACGGAAGCCACCTTCATAGCGGTATTTCGCGTACTCCCGTTTTCCTTGCCCGGTGATGTCAAACTGGCTTCCCGGTCTCGGAGCATGCCGATCGAACAACAGCCGGCCCTTCCACCACAGACCCCGGTATCGTTTTCCGGAGGTATCTACATATGTACCCCAGCCTGTGAATTCTCCATTGCGGCGATAGCCGGTGTAGGTTTCTCCGTTGGGCCAGGTACTCACGCCCTTTCCGTGACAGTAATCCCGCTTCCAGCGGCCATCGTAGGCGCTGAAGTCATGCCATACCTTCCGGCCTTTGCCCCAGCAGACATCCTTTTTCCATTGGCCTTCATAGCGGCCGCCCCATTTGTCAACGAATACCCCATAGCCACAGCGCACGCCGTCTTGAAAATCACCCTCGTAGCTGGATGTATCGTCCCAGGTGTAGATTCCCTTTCCGTGCATCTTGCCGTTTTGGAATTCGCCCTCATAGCGGCTCTTGTCCGGCCAGGTAAACACCCCTCGGCCATGATTTTCGCCGTTTAACCATTCACCATCGTAATGCCGTCCATCGCTGTAGGACATTACCCCCTGGCCGCAGGGTCTGTCATCCCGAAACATGCCTTCATAGCCAGTGCCGTCCGGAAAGGTTAAGGTACCGTTGCCGCTACGCAGATCCGCATACCAGTAGCCTTCATAAACAGCACCGTCGGGATAACGCATGATGCCCATACCGGAACGCAGGCCATCGGCATAGTTTCCCTCATAGCTGCAGCCATCCGGCCAACGGCAAAGGCCCCGGCCATTTGGTTTTCCGTTACTGTAGGTTCCTTCCCAATAATAACCGTCAGGGCGCTCCAGGGTGGTATGGCCTTGCATCGTGCCCATGTAAAAATTTGTGACCATTCTTGCCCCATCAGGGAATGTGATGGTCATGCCGCCGTTGGGAATGCCGTTTCTCCATTCCCCGTCATAGATCGTTCCATCAGGGTGACGCCAACAGACGCAGCCGTTCAGCGGCCCCTGGTCATCGGATGCTGTTGTAATGTTGCGAAACATGCTCGTTACCTCCTTTGAAACGATTGGATCACCACTCCTTAGTCAAAACGAAGAAGCCGAACCTCATGTTCTTCCATGACAAAGTCGGAGAAAATTTCATTCAGGTCCATCTTTTCCCCGGTATATGCATCATAAACCTCCCGAACAGGGAACGGGAACTGGATCCTCTTCTCGCCGGCCGTCTGTGCATAGATGGCCACAAACTTGCCGCCGGCAAAGAGCCGGTCGCCGGTTTGGCAGTAAATATGCACTCCACTCAAGCTGGCCAACGTGCGAAGCACCTGATGGGGCAGCCCCGGAACGATACTGTACACCGAGGCGTAATCATCATACTGCTTCCAAAGCAGTGCCGGCTCACCTGTTTGCGCGGTCTTTGCAGCGACATAAGCGCTATCCTTGTCCACAAAGTGCGGGCAGGAAACCGGTTTCGGGGGCCACACGGGCGTTTCCGTCAGCTTCAGATAACTGTAGGCCTTTTTATACAGCGGATATACTTCTGTAGGAAATTCTGTCTGCACCGGCTGGCTGTTCTCGTCATAGTCCAGCCGGAAGCCGGTCAGATCTGGGTCGTCCCAACCGGTAAAATGCGTCCACAGGATCGTCCTGCCGCCGCCTTTCAGCTTTTCATTGATGGCCTTTGCCACATCCTCAGAGATATGGCAGCCGCCGGCGATGATATATAGCCGGAACTGATTTACCGGAAATGCTTCCTTGCACAGATCCTTGGCGGTATAGACAGCATAGGGTGCGCCGCATATATCCAGCTGGCGGGCCATTTCCTTCAGGGCATATCGCCGGGCGGGCGCATGATATTCAAACTGATGGATGCCGTCCTCATCGGCGATCAGCGCGATCTGCGGCAGGATCGGGGCAACGGTTTGCTCAGCCTGCAGTGCGGCATGCTTGGCAATAATATCCATAAAGGCAGGATCCTCGTACCAGCCGCCCCACATATCAAACCACCAAATGCCGGTATGACGGGTCAGCACCTCCGCCGAGCGGATACGCATATTGGCCACAGAATCCTTAAAATCCGGGCCGCCCCAACTGCCACCGAAATAATACCCGTTATTAGGGATGATCTGAGGCATGGTCGCACCGGGTTCCTTTGTCAAACAGGTGCGGATATCCGCCTCGGTAATAAAGAGCTTGCCCGCCAGCTGCACCGATTCCACCGGACAATGAAATCCTGTGGTGCAGATATAGTCGATATCCGGACACTCCAGCAACTGGGACAAACCAAAATTGCCGCCCTCTGCGTCCAACGCATGGAGAATATATGCGTAGAAGGAACCGGTAAGCAGCGTTCCCCGGGAATATTCCTTAATTTTCGTGCAAAACCAGGCGATTGTATCTGCTGTCAGATAGCTGCAGTAGCGGTTGAAATCTACCACATTCTGTTCCTGGGGCAATGCCCGGAGGCTTCCGCGAAGGGAGAATTTCTGCTGTGCGGGCGCAGGGACACAAATGTCTGTAAAAGCGCCGTAATTCTTGGCCCAAGCGCAGTTCAGCGCTTCAATGCTGCCGTATCTTTCTTCAAGCCAACGGGCAAACCCCACCCGGAACGGCTCACAGTAATATAGATAGTCCGAATCCAATCGGTGGCCGTGTGGGCCCCATTCCTCGGTGGATCCGGCTGCCACATGATAGCCGATTACCTGCTCCTTCCACTTTGATCCATTGATGTGATCGATCAGCGCCTTCACTGCCGCCCACATATCCTCACGCCACTTATGGGAGGCATAGCACTCCCGGGCAGACTCCCCTGTTTGGATCCGCGCACATTCCTCAGGATTTTCTCGCTCCCACCAAGTGGGTGCAGAAAAGTACACCCTGGGAATCACATATACGCCCTTGCCCCCAGGGCAGATCATTTCCAAAATGCGATCCACCTCAGAAAAGTCAAATGTATTTTTCGCAATGTAAAAATGCGGAGAAAACTGCCGGGATCCGGCCACGGTATTAAGGCCCTGATCGGTAGCATAGGCGCCAAAAAAGCAGATTCGGTTTCCGATAGCTTCAAATTTCGGGAACTGGCCACCGTCAGGGTTATAGGTCATGTAGCCAACAGTATCTAACACCTCACCGTTGACGCTGATCTTCATGATGCCCTGATCATTTACAAGCTTCGCGTTCATAAAAACCCTCCTGCCCCATTCTTCGGGATATTGCTTTTCTGCACGGATACCTACAGTATAGCACAGGAAATTACTGAAAGATAGATTGAAAATCGCATTTCCGGAAATACAAGCATTGCAACGACCGGAAACGCGGCCTTTCAAGTCCGTTTCTGCCAGAAAAAGCCGAGTGCTTTCGCACGGTCTTTCTCATCTTTCGTTTCAGCAAAACAAAT
>JAZREG010000210.1:0-6771 GCA_045660725.1 Faecousia sp. | reverse complement strand
CCTGCTGGGCATCCACCAGCACCTGGTAGTTGGACACCCGAGGACGCAGCGCTTCCGGCAGATCCTCATAGGCTTCCAGGGCATCCTCGATGCGGCCCCAGCTGTCCAGGTCTACCGTGCCGATCTTCTTGATCACATCCTCGACCTTTTTGATATAGCCCTGATTCCGTTCTTCCACCAGAGCATCAAACTCTGCCCGGGCATTCCACAGCAGCTGCAGGTTGTCCAGCTGGCCCTGCTCCTTGGCAGACAGCTTTTCCACCAGAGTTTCCAGTCTCACGATGGTCGCTTCACTTTTGAGGGTCACTTTGCCCAGCTTGGCGATCTGATCGTCCACCATTTGGGCCTGCTCGCTCTTGCAGGCAACCAGCGTCAGCGCCAGCAGCGCCGCCAGGACCAGCAGCAGGATTCTCTTTTTCATATTCTCTATCTCCCGGTTATTTTTTGTTATGCAACAGCCTTCCAATTATACCCACTTTTTCAGGCACTGTCAAGAAATCCTCTTATTGCGCCTCGATCCTTCCGATGAGGTAGCGCCCCACCGCCACCATCAGCTTCAGGGCCTCCGGCCACAGTACCTGGGGCATCTTTTTGACAAACTGCTCCGCCTCAAAGGTAAGATCTCCCCGGTAAAGCACCTCTTTCAGGGCCTTGGTGATCTCCTCCCAATCCAGCTCCTGGGTAAAGGGCAGGGTGTGCTTATCCTCCCGGTAATCCACATCATGCACATGCAGGCAGGTGATCCGCTTCCCCATCCGCCTTACCATATCGGCAGGATTTTGCCCCACCAGGGCCGCATGGCCAATATCCAGGCAGGCGCCGATCCAGGGGCTGTCCAGTTCATCCACCAGCGCACAGAATTCCTCCGGCCGGGACAGCAAGCTGTCCCGGATGATCTTCGCCTTGTCCCGGCTCCACATATTCTCCGTGCAGACCCGGATGCCGAATTCTTCACAGTAGGGGATCAGCTTCCGGTAAAAATCCAGGGATCTGCGATACTGCGCCTCCCGGTTCTCCCAGTAGGAGCCGTAATGGATGGGATGAACAACGATGTTCTCCACCCCCAATATGGCCGCAGCCTCCATGGACCGCAGGATCCGGGGAAAGATCACCTTGTTGTAGTCCTCGTCTGCCTTGGCGCTGGGAAACGGCGCATGGGCCTGACGGAAGCAAAGCCCCAGATCCGCACCCCTGGCCCGCAGCTCCTGCGCCAGGGACTTCCAGCCGGGGCCGTTCCACGGGCTACTCTCTTCCTTCATATCGAAGAAAGAGCAATCCACCCCGTCAAACCCCGCTTCGGCGATCAGCCGCAGGCTTTCCTGATAGCTGAGCTTTTCCGTCAGCGGCTCGGTATTCATCACCAGTTTCATAGGACGTACCTCCTTTTTCTTTGAGTATACTCCCATATACCGGAGATTGCAAGGAATTTATCCCTTTGCCATGGCCAGCTTCTGCAGCAGCTGCAGGAATACATCCCACCAGCGCAGCCGGGGTACTGCCTCCTTTGCCACCAGGGGGATCTGCTTCAGGGTCTGCTCCCCCACTTTGACGGTCATCGTCCCCAGCCGCTGGCCCTTGCTCACCGGTGCGGACACCTGCTGCTCCAACACCGTTTCGATCTGCACCTGCCGCAGCTGCCCTTTGTCTACCAGCAGCTGAACCTGCTCTGCCGGCACAGCCTGTACCGCCTCCGCCGTTCCCAGCTTCACCGGCACAGACCCTTCAGGCGTTTCCGGGGAGACCAGGGCGTAATTGGCAAAGCCGTGATCCAGCAGCTGCTTGCAGGAGGCAAACCGGGCCTGGGAACTCTCCGCCCCCATCACCACCGCAATAAGGCCCAGCCCATCCCGCTGGGCGGTTGCTGACAGGCAGTACCCCGCCCCGGAGGTAAACCCGGTCTTCAGCCCCGTGGCCCCGGGATAAAACCGCACCAGCTTATTGGTGTTGCTTAACCCAAACGCTCCATCCCGGATGGTATCCATCCAAATGGTGGTGAATTTCTGAATTTCCGGGTGATTTTTCATCAGTTCCCGGCTCATGAGCGCAATGTCATAGGCCGAGGTCAGATGCGCCTTGGCATTCTCCCCGTCGTCCAGGCCGGTGCAGTTGACGAAGTGGGTGTCCTGCATCCCCAGCGCCTCCGCCCGGCGATTCATGGACTCCACAAAGGCCTCCTCGGAGCCTGCGATATGCTCTGCCATGGCGCAGGCGCAATCGTTGGCCGAGGACACAGCGATGGATTTGAGCATATCCGTCACCGACATCATCTCCCCTACCTTCAGGTAGACCTGGCTGCCCCCCTTTGCGGCGGCCGCTTCGGAAACTGTCACCGTGTCGTCCCAGCCGATGCGTCCCTCATCGATGGCCTCCATAATGAGCAGCATCGTCATCACCTTGGTCACCGACGCCGGCGCCAGATGCTCATGGGCGTTCTTTTCATACAGTACCGTGCCGGTGGCAATATCCATCAGCACCGCGCTTTTCCCCGCCACCTCCAGGTCTGCTGCCTGTGCCCCCACCGGGAGCAAACTCAACAGCAGGCACAGCACCGGCAGGATCCAAAACCGTTTCATACCCCATCCCTCCGTTTTTTCAGGTGCTACACCCTATGCCCCTTGTCCCCCAAGTATGCAAAAGCGCCGCCCAAAGGCCACAATGATGCCGTAGGTGCGATTCACGGATCGCCCGCAAAAGCCGACAGGTTTCCCGCCTGTCGGCTTTCCTTTTGCAGGGACCGGCGTCCTCGCCGGCCCTTGATGCCATCAGTTGACTTCCACAATCATCAAAGGTATAATTCGATTAGAAAAACTTGAATTTGTCTAACAGATTCGCACCGCACGAAAGCCTCCCTTGTGTAAAGGGAGGTGGCACGGCGAAGCCGTGACGGAGGGATTGTCATGCAGTCAAAGCATAATAAGCAGTTAGCACCTTTTGCAAAGCAACTGCGTAAAGAAATGACAAAAGAAGAACGACACTTGTGGTATGATTTTCTTCGTTCCTATCCTGTTGGTTTTTCCAGACAAAAAGTATTAGGAAAGTACATTGCTGACTTTTATAGTGCTGAAGCAAAGCTGGTAATTGAACTGGATGGCTCTCAGCACTATGAGGATATCAATGCTGAGAAAGATGCAGAACGTACCGCTTTCCTGGAAGGCTACGGATTAACTGTAATTCGCCTTCCCAATAATGAGGTTACGCGTAATTTTCGTGGAGTTTGTGAGCATATCGATGCTGCGGTTAGACAATCCCTCAGTCAAAAATCAGAAGATTTTTGACAGCTCCCTTTACACAAGGGAGCCTTGGGCGCTGCCGCGCCAGTACGACAAACTTGAATTTGTAGGTATGTGTGTTATGGATGTAATTACTCATTATGATTTATTAGTGGATGAAAATAACGACCCTTTTCGTGACCCACCTCCACTACAAGAATATATGAACGGATGGGATGGAGAACTATTTTTAGAATCATTAGAACTTTCCAATAATAAAAATGTTCTTGAAATTGGTATAGGAACAGGAAGAATTGCTGCAAAGGTTGCTCCATACTGTATAAAATTAACAGGAATAGATATTTCGCCCAAGACCATAGAACGAGCAAGAGAAAACCTAAAAGATTATTCTAACATTTGCTTTGTTTGTGGTGATTTTAACGAATACGGTTTTGTTGAAACCTTTGATGTAATTTACTCATCGCTTACAATGATGCATTTTAAGGATAAAAAACAAGTCATATTAAAAGTTGCCGCATTGTTAAATGATGGTGGTATTTTTTGTTTATCTATTGACAAAAATCAAAGCGAGTACATTGATATGGGAACTCGCAAAGTTAAAATATACCCTGATACACCTGACAACATTATTTCTCTTATAGATGCATCGTCTATGAGTGTTGCAAATGTTTTTGAAACAGACAATGCATATATCATTGTTAGCAACAAATAATTAAACAAATTCCAATTTGTCGAATAACAAACCGCAGCACCCGATGGGTGCTGCGGTTGCTTCTTGACGCCGATGGCGTTATTTCATGAACTTGTCGATGGCCTGGCACAGATCCTCAATGGCGTGGGCATCTCCCGCCGCCACCGCGTCCACCATACAGTGGCGCATGTGATCCTGCAGGATCACCTTGCCGGTGTTGGCGATGGCCCTTCGCACCGCCGCCAGGTGCACCAACACACCGGAGCACTCCAGCCCTTCCTCCACCATCCGCTTTACCTTCTCCAAGTGGCCGATGGCCCGGGCCAGCCGGTTAATAACGGCCTTCTGGTTTTCATGGACATGGCCGTGGCTGTGGGCGATGCCGTGAGCATGCATATATTCGTGATCGTGTTCGTGGTGATGGTCTGCCATAGCATCCCCTCCTTTGCATTTTCCCCCATTATACCCCATTTTTCTTTCTCCCGCAAGCCCGGTGGGGGGATATTTCGGAAAAAGCTTTGACGAACAGGGGGATTTCTGCTATAATGTGTTGTTGGAAATTACAGCAGGTCAGCCACAAAGTAGGCGCTGGTTTCGGCCACCCGGCCCTGGCCGTCGGTCACCGTGATGCGGAAATATTCGCAGGTCGGTTCCACGGTAAAGGTCGCCTCCGTCACCGGCGTGCCGTCGGTATTTTGAGCGCACCTGGCTTTGCGCCAACCGTAATTGCAGACGATCCGTGCCGCCTCCGAGGTCTTGATGTGGACGTAGCCATTTTCAAACCACAGTTCCCGGATCTCCGGTCCTGTGGATGCGTAAAAATCGCCCCGGGTGATGGCCTCCATCACGGTCCTGTACTCCAGCTGATCCGCCTTGACCATGATCCAGCCGCCGCAGGCATCCCGGGTCTCGTGGTTATCATCCGCGGCGATGGCAAAAATGCGCTTTCCACCCCGGAGCATATCGTCATAGACCCGGGGATTGTAATCCGGGTAGCCTGCGTTCCAGCTGCTGAAGTTGAAGATCTCCATAGCATCCATGCCTTCGCAGCGCATATACTCCGGGAAACTTTCCTGCGACCATACCGGATGGTTATAGGTAACAAAGAATCCTGCTTCCTTGCCCATGCGGATCATGTCATTGATGCATTCGGCAGTGTATTCCCGCTCGTGATCCGGCTGACTTTCGTCAAATTGGATCTGATCCCGGTACCACGCGCCGTTTCCGATCATGTACTTGGTGCGATGGTAAAAGGGCATCACCACATTCCCCGGCTCCTTCGCCACGAAGCAGAGGTGGGTGGTCTTGTGGGTGTTGCCTAAGGGGCGACCCTTTTCGTTGATCTCCGCTTCAAAGCCGTTCAGCGGCAGGAAGTTTTCCTCCGCCAGGGCGGACTGATCCAGCATCACATCGTGATCCGTGTAAGCCACGATGCTGTAGCCGTGGGCCATGTAATAGGCTTTGACCTCCTCCGGCGTCATGGTTCCGTCGGAGACCTTGGTGTGGCAATGCAGATTTGCCTTGTAAAACTGCCCGGATTCCGGGAGAAGATATTTTTTCATATACTTCCCGCCTTTCATTTTTGTTTATTATAGAATTTTCACCCCCGGCCGTCAACCTTTTCTGCCACTTTTCAAAAATTTTCTGACATATATTGGAGGAATCCCCATGAGAATGCGTAAAATGAAGAATCTGAACCCCCGGATGGATGCCTGCGGCAGCTACCGGATTGAGAACCCCGCAGAAAAGAAGGGCCTTTGGCGCTCTTTGAAGCCCGACGCGGAAGCCCTTTGGGTGGAAGTGGGCTGCGGTAAGGGTAAATTCACCGCTGAAACTGCCGAAGCCAACCCCAATGTGCTGCTGATTGCCGTGGAGCGCTGCCGGGAAGCCATGGTGGTGGCCATGGAGAAGGCAAAATCCATGGGCCTTAGCAATGTATTCTTGATTGATATGGATGTGGGCAACATCGAGGAAGTTTTCGCCCCCGGCGAAATCGACCGGCTGTTCATCAACTTCCCTGATCCCTGGCCCCGGAAGAAGAACGCCAAACGCCGCCTGCCCCACCGGGGTTTCCTGGACAAGTACTGCCGTGTGGTCAAGGAAGGCGGCGAATTCCACTTCAAGACCGACAACGCCCCCCTGTTCGAGTTCTCCGTGGAAGAATTTGCCCTCTGCGGTCTGGAGGTCAAGAACCTCACCCGCAACCTCCACGAAAACGGCATCGTGGGCATCATGACCGGCTACGAAGAAAAGTTCCACGCCCTGGGTACCCCCATCAACCGCTGCGAGGTGGTCTGCAAGCCCTTTGTTATGCCCAAGGAAGAGAAAAAGGACGAGGAATAATCCCCCTTATTGAAAGGACATGGATCCTATGAACTACTACCACGCAGGAAGCTGTGAGATCGCCGTCATCGGTGCCGGCCACGCGGGCATCGAGGCCGCCTTGGCCGCCGCCCGGCTGGGCCTTCACACCATCCTGTTCACCATCAACCTGGACGCCGTGGGCAATCTTCCCTGCAATCCCGCCATCGGCGGCACCGGCAAAGGCCACCTGGTCCGGGAGATCGACGCCCTGGGCGGCGAAATGGGCCTGGCCGCGGACAAAGCCTGCATCCAGTACCGGATGCTCAACCGGGGCAAAGGCCCGGCTGTCCATTGCCTTCGGGCCCAGGCGGATCGCCGTGCCTACCAGCAGGTGATGAAGCACACCCTGGACCAGCAGGAGAACCTGGAAATGAAGCAGGCCCAAATCGTGCAGATCCTGACAGAAAACGGTGCCGTCACCGGCGTGCGCACCCAGCTGGGCGCCCTGTATGACGCCAAGGCGGTGATCATCGCCACCGGCACATA
>JAZREG010000209.1:0-13512 GCA_045660725.1 Faecousia sp. | reverse complement strand
AGACCGTCACCCTGACTGCCCCCATCGCCCCCGCTGGCTACAAGTTCACCGGCTGGACCGTTCCCGACGGCGTGACCGTTGCTGATCCCACCAGCCAGACGATCACCTTCACCATGCCCGCTGGCATCCTGAACTTCACTTGCCAGATCGTTGAGATCCCCACCGTGAACGTTACCTTCAATGCCAATGGCGGTTACGGCACCATGGATGCTATGAAGGCTGGCCAGAACGAAGTGAATGCCCTGCCTGAGTGTGGCTTCGTCGCCCCCGCCGGCATGGTCTTTAAGGGCTGGGCTACCAGCGCGAATGCCACTACCGGCTCCATGACCCTGACTCCCGCTGCAGACACTGAGCTGTTTGCTGTTTGGGGCTACAAGGGCTTTGTCCGTGTCCTGCAGTGGAACTTCAACTACAATGACCATGGCTACAGCGAAAGTGCCATGGAAAAGGCCTACAACTGGATTAAGAACACTCCCAAGGCCGATGTGGTCGCACTTTGCGGCGTAGATCTGAACGGCAAGACTGCTGCGGAAGAGGCGGCACTCTATGGCTTCCCCTATGGCTACTATGTGGCTGTTGTGGACGGCGCTGAATGCGGCACTCTGCTGATGTCCATGTCTCCCATCACCGAGGTGGGTACCATCGTTATCGCAAAGACTGCCGATGATAAGGATGTTGTCATGGGCCATGCACAGATCACTGTGAACGGCCGCGTGATGGATGTCTTCTTCGGTATGGATCGTGATTTTGGTACCGATATCGACCGTGATGGCAACACCCAGACCGCTTACACTGTGGATAAGACCAATGTGATGAACGCCATTAAGGCTGCAGCCGCTGCCGGTCATCCCAGTGTCCTGCTGGGCCACGACCTGCGTGACACCTTCGAAGGTACCCACAGCTTCAGCCACTGGGTTGACGCAGGCGGCTCCTTCACCACAGTTATTGGCTTCGATTGGACCATCGCCAACCGGGACAACAGCAAGAAGGCCGAAGGCTCTGTTTCCTATGAGTACTTTGATGTTGGTTCTTACTTCAAGGTTGCTCCGATGACCTACCATTCTGCTTATGCGGATATCTCCTTCAAGCCTGCTTACACCGTGAGCTTTGACGCTAACGGCGGCACCGGCTCCATGGACGCTGTAGTCGCCGGTGAGGGTGCCTACACCCTGCCCGCCAACGGCTTCACCGCTCCTGACGGCAAGGTCTTCAAGGGCTGGGCTACCAGCGCAGACGCTACCGAGGTCCTGACCTCCCTGAGCCTGTCCGGTGATACCAAGCTGTACGCTGTATGGGTGGAGAACCTGTTTGACGTTACCGTCAACGGCACCAAGGTCGGCAGCTACGAAGCTGGCGAGACTGTTAAGGTCACTGCTCCCGGTGCTGAGATCGGCAAGGTTTTTGCTGGCTGGACCGGTTTTGACGGCGTAACTCTGAAGAACAGCGCTACTGATAAGTACATGACCCTGGAGTTCGTTATGCCCAACAAGAGCCTGGAGTTGACCGCCACCTATGCGGATATCAACACCAGCGCGACCTATCCCACCATTCCTGCTATTGGCTCCAATGTGGAAGAACTGAAGTTCACCTATGCCTGGGGCCTGGATACCAAGGCAACGATCGCCACGAAGCTGACCGAGGCCATGAACAAGGGCTACACGGTTGCTGTGTTCCTGAACACCAAGCTGTCTGAGGCTGAGCTGGCAGAGTTGGCTAACGCCTCCGGCTGCTACTATCTGCACACCAAGGGCAACCACTTCCTGCTGTCTGTGTATCCCTTTGTACACAACGATACCTTTGGGTATGTGGCTGGCGGTCAGGATAGAACCTACAACTATGTGACCCTGGATGTCAACGGTACTCCCGTGGATCTGTACTTCGGTGAGAACGGCGGAGGCACTGGTGAAGAGCAGAATAAGGCTTATGTGGAGCCTTGGCTCAAGCACCATGCTTCTCAGAGCAGCAATCCCTTCTTCTTCATCAGCTACAGCGCAAAGTCTACTGTTACCGATGTGTTCGTTGGCCTGAACAGAGATGCTGCAGCCAATGAGGATGGCTGGATCAACCTGCTCCGCTCCAACGGCACCGACTTCGTAGGTGCAGAAGCCAAGACCTCCAAGCTGGATCGTGGCTACATCTACTATGCTTCCTTTAATGTTGCAAAGCCCGTTACCTACACTGTAAACTACAACGCCAACGGCGGCAGCGGCTCTATGAGCCCTGCCACCGACCTGGCCCCCGGCACCAACTTCACCCTGCCCGCCAACGGCTTCACCGCTCCTGAAGGTAAGCAGTTCGTCGGTTGGGCCCTGTCTGCCGGCGGCGAGGTTATCTCTAACCTGACCGTCAATGACGATGTGACCCTGTATGCTGTTTGGAAGACCTCTGACAAGGAGATCAAGGTTGTGGAATGGTGGGCCAACTATGTGAATTCCGCCAACCAGGAATACACCGACACCATCAACTGGATGAAGGCACAGAGCTTCGATCTGGCTGTTCTGACCCACATCCCCATCGCTGACACCGACTCCGAGCAGAAGATTTCCAACCTGGCACAGGCCATGGGCTACAACCACTTTGCTTACGTCCGTGAGAAGAACGGCGCTACCGGTTTGGATTCCGGCACGATCCTGCTGCTGAGTAAGTACCCCCTGAGAAACAAGGGCGAGCTCATCACCTTTAACACTCAGGACGGCAGCGGCAACAAGTATGTCCGTGCTTTCGGTAAGGCCACCGTTACCATCCACGGCACCGCTATGGATGTGTTCTTCGGCTTCTTCGGCGGCGATTCCACCGCACAGAACCGCGCGGATGTGGAAGCAGCCGTCAAGGCCAATAATACCACCGATCACTTCATCTTCATGGGTGGCCAGTTCAAGGGCTACACCACCTATGCGGACAAGACCGTCAATCAGTATGCAACCGGCAACTCCATTGTTTCCACTGTTACCCTGAAGAACGGTCAGACCATTGCAAAGGCGGATATCAGCACCGCCATCGCAAACCGTCCCCACATGGATCCTCCCCAGACTGCCAACCTGTACATCCCCTACACGGAAGGTGAGGAAACCACCTACACCGTTAGCTTCAATGCCAACGGCGGCTCCGGCTCCATGACCGCACTGACTGTCCCTGCCAATGCGGACTACGCGCTGCCTGCCAACGGCTTCACCGCCCCCAACGGCAAGCAGTTCAAGGGCTGGTCTACCAAGGCTGACGGTTCTGAAATGATCGTCTGCGCGAACGTGAATGCCAGCACCACCATCTACGCCATCTGGGAGGACATCCCCAACACCCTGAAGGTTGCGGTTTTGCCCGCTTCCCGTTTCGGTAACAATTACAAGAAGGCCGCTACCGCTACAGAGGTCAATGCGGCTTTGCTGGAGATCGATACTGACGTTCTGATTATCACCCAGATCGATGAGGACGTTGTGTACCCCGACTGGTGGAACAATGTGGACGTTGCCAGCCAAATCAAGAATGCTTTGGCAGAAAAGTACGCTTACAGCTACTTTGCTCCCTCCTGGACCACTGTTGCCGGTGATGATGGCGCCTTCGGCCACTTGATCCTCAGCAAGTACGAGATCATGGAGTATGAGACCATCGTTACTGCTGCCGGTTCTTCCTACACCAACAACGGTGGCAGCTACAGCGGCGGTGCCGAGGGCCGCAGCGCGGGCCGGGTCAAGGTGTTCTACAAGGGCAGCACCGTGGATGTGTTCTTCACCCACATGGGTTCTACTGCTGAGTATAATGCGCTGGTTCCTGCCATCAAGGCCAGCACCGCTGACGCTTGGGTCGTTGCGGGTAACATTCTGTACAGCTCCCTGGGCTCTGATGCTGCTTCCAGAGAAACTGCTGTCGAGACCGCACTGGGCGAGAGTGTCAATGCTGGCAATGTCAGCGGCGGTATCAATATCGTCAGCAGCGGAAACGCCGCTATGGTCTCCTTCGGCACCTCCAGCTTTGGTTACGGCACTGACGGGCTGTTCCAGGCTGCTGTGCAGATCCCCATGAAGACCAGCTACAAGTTCGCCAACTGGTGGGCCCGGAACACCGGCAACAACAAGGAAGCCAACGATAAGGTCATCAGCACCGCCAAGGGCTGGGATGCTGACTTCCTGGCCATCGGCGGCTACAACCCCACCGCAAGCTGGGTCGACAGCGACATGGCAAAAGAAGCCGCCAAGTACGGCTACAAGTACTACGCCTATGTGGACAAGACCGGCGAACTGGGCCGTGGCACTCTGCTGATGAGTAAGTACCCCCTGACGGAGCTGGAGACCATCGTTTCCGGTGGCCGCAACTTCAAGCGGGTTCAGACCATGATGAACGGCAAGACTGTAGACATCTACTTCGGCTCCGACCATAACGAAACTGCGGATGCAGCAGCTCTGGTGGCTGCTGTGAAGCAGAACCATCTGGCTACCGGTAATCCCTTCATCATCGCAGTTACCTATGTGGCGGATGTGGCTACGGAGCTGGGCATGGACGGCGCCAACGCCGCTATCCCCGGTCCCAACGGCACCACCACCGCTGTCAAGCGCGCATGGTACAGCAACCAGTCTGATGTTTCCGGCGCTCTCATGGATGTGGGCGAAAAGTATTACACCTACGAAACTCTGGGCTTTGCCGGTAACAGCTTTGTCCGGGCTGCCATCATTGCGACCCTGACCTTTGCGTAATCGCCGATTGCGTTTAGGCAAATACCCATACTCCCAAGCGGGGGGATCCTACGGGATCCCCCCGCTTTTTTCTTTGCCTGGGGGGCGCTTTTTAGGTTGCCTTTTATTGGTTTTTGTGATACCCTTACCTTAGATTACTACGGCAATTCCATGCGCAGCAGGAGGAGACCGAAATGGACGAAAATATCCCCCGCTCCCTGAATGTGATCCGTGAACAGGGCTATCAGGCCCTGGATTCGGAGGTAGCTGCCTCCTATGCGGACATGCTTTTCGGCACGGAAAAAGTGCCGGGAGAACTGTCCTCCCCAATTGCCCACGATCCCTGTTCTCAGCCCTTCCTGGTGGGTCTTACGGAGGATCCTGCCTCCCGGGAAGCCCTTTCCGACCTGCCCTCCAACGGCTGGCGGGCTTTCCAGCGGGACGGCAAGCTGATCGCCGCCGGCTGGTTTGATGAGGCGGTCGCCGAGGCGGCCCGGGCGGTGGCAAGGGGCGAAGCGCTGCCTTGCGCCGGCATTTTGGCCGGTTATCCCGATGTGCCGGTATGGCAGGAAGGGGATTTCCTGGGCGGCATCGCCCTGCCGGAAGGTGGCTTTGTGCTGCGCTACCGGGGCGGCTTCGACGGCTACCGGGAACTGCTCACCGATGCCGGTTTTGCTGTGATTCAGGAAAATACCATCGGCACATGCCGATTTGTGACATTGCGCCGGGAGGATACGGCGCTGCAGCTGTGTGACCTGGCCCCCAGGGGCGAGATGCGGGTGTGCGCCCACAGGGCGGACCGGCTGCTCCTGCCGGAAAACGGGGAGCAGGGGAATGTGCCTGCGGCCATTTCCATGGTAAATCTTTATCCCCACCATGCCGATGGCAACGACATCGGTATGTGCTTCCTCTTCACCCTTGCGGACGGCAGCTTCCTGGTCTATGACGGTGGCTGCCTTGTGGATGGCGCGCAGGTGCTGCGGGCGCTGCAGACCCGTAACCGGCGCGATGACGGGAAGATCGTCATTGCCGGCTGGATCTTTACCCACGACCACGGCGACCATACCGGCGCCTTAGAGGCGTTGTCACAGCTGCCGGAAGCTGCGGATATCACCCTGGAAGCGGTTCTCTACCACCCGGAAGGGGACGCCTATCTGTGGCGCAGCCGGTTCGATCCTTACCATTGGGCCATCGGCCCGGCGGATAATTTCGTCCCGGAAAAAATGGCCGCCTATGCAAAGAAGTTTGCGGGGGAAACCCGGTTCTTACAGCCCTGCATGGGGCAGAAGCTCCGATTCCGAAATGCTGAGGTGGAAGTCCTCTTCGCCGGCGGCCGGGATCTGTTCCCGCGGATGGTGGATAATTTTAACGATACTTCCCTGGTCACTCGGGTGACCCTTGGCGGACAAAGGGTTCTGATGTTGGCGGACTGCGCCAAAGACGGCGGAAATGTGCTGCTGGAACTGTTTGCAGGGAGCTTTGATTGCGATATTTTGCAGGTGTCCCATCACGGCCTGGGGGGCATTTGCCACGAATTCTATCCCGGGATGCAGACCAAGGTGGCCCTGTGGCCCACTACCCAAAAGACCATTGATCGGAACGACCTGGCCAATCGGCCGCAAAATGAAGGTCTCCTGGGCAGGGTGCGGCAGACGCTCCTGGCTGACGGAAGGATGCAAACCCTGTATCTGCCCTATGACCCGGAGAAGGATTCCCCGGAAGAAGAGAACATCGGTACTTATGCAATCAGTTTGGAGGAACGGCACATGATCATTCCCAGAGTGAAACAAATTCAAATTCAGGACGCCTCCATTATACTTCCCCTGAACCTTACCATTTCCGGCGGCTTGTGGGCGGAAAAGGCAGCGAAGCTGCTGCAGCTGCTTTTGCCCCAGTGCGATCCCCGGGCGGTGGATGGCGAGGGGATCATCTGCTGCCATCCCAAAGCGGAGCTGGCATCGGAAGCCTACACCCTCACCGTCGAGGACGCCGCTGTGGGGATCGGCTACAGCGATTATTTGGGCCTGCGCAACGCCGTGGCAGCCATTTCTCAGCTGGCAGCCGTGACCCCGGAGGGCCTGAAGCTGCCGGCACTGCAGATCTCCGACGCACCTGTCTGTACCCACAGAGGCGTGATGTTGGACATCGCCCGGGGCGTCAAGGATTTTGACCAGTTTTGTGCCGAGATGGTGCTGATGGCCAAGGCGCGCATGAATGTGCTGCACATCCACCTCAATGATGCAGAGGGCTTCGGTATCCGGCTGAAGAGCCTTCCCGGAGAAGTGTGCCTGGAGGGGGCTTACACCCAGACGCAGGTGGCGAAGATCATTGAATTGGCGGATGTTTTGGGCCTGGAGCTGATCCCGGAGATCGATATGCCCGCCCATGGCAACAAATTGCTTACGGTACTGCCCCAGCTGCGCTGCGGAGTAGATCCCGAGACCCATCCCAGTCCCTGGACGGTTTGCCCCGGCAAGGAGGAGACCTTTGGGGTATTGGAGAAGGTCATCCGGGAGGTCTGCGAAATCTTCCCCGGAAGGTTCTTCCACATGGGCGGCGATGAGTTGGATTTTGCAGACGCGCCCAAGATCAATCAGCTTTGCTACTGGAATGAATGTCCCGATTGCAAAAAGAGAATGGAGCAAGAAAGCCTGGCTGACCGGTCGGAGCTTTACTATTACTTTGTCCGCCGGATCCATGCAATCGTTACCGATTGCGGCAAGCGGATGATCATGTGGTCGGATCAGCTGGACGCGGATAAGACGGAGCAGCTGCCCCGGGACATCCTGATGCAGTTCTGGCGCACCGCAGGCCGGGGCAGAGGCCCTGTCCACAGCTGCACCATGGACGAACAGCTGAAGCTGGGCCACCAGGTGATTAATTCCCGGTATCAGGATACCTACATCGATGTGGAAAGCTATCTGTCCGAGGAGAAACTGCGGCAATGGCGCTGGGATCTGCGGCCGGAATGTGACCCTGCGCTGGCAGAGAACATCCTTGGCACCGAGCTTTGCTGCTGGGAATACGGCAACGAAGCCCAGTATCCCCACTATTGGACCAGCCTGCCTTCCGGCATTTTCCTGATGGCGGATAAGCTGTGGAATGGCGATGAACTGCCTGAAAGCCGGCAGTACGGCATCGCCCTGACCCGGGCGGTGCTGGGTGCGGGAGTGCCGGAGGGTTTCCACCTGTGGCACTGCTTTGGCAGCCTTATCCCGCCCCGGACCAACCAATTCAATGTCTATAAGGACCAGGCTACTGCCACGGCCATTGAGAAGGAAGAGATTCTGAAAGTTTTAGGCGATCGGAAGTACTTCGCTCCCAGAGATTTCATCCGGGCCTGTGCCTACAAGGATCGGCTGGAAAATAAGCCCCTGGGCATCCCGGATCCCGGGGTAGAACCGGAAGATTGATACAGAAAGGATATCTGCCATGTATACCATTCACAAAATTTCCCTGAATCCCACGGTGGACTTTGCCGCCGACGAACTGAAAAAGTACCTGCGCATGATGATGCCCCGCTGCGGCGAGGTAGCCATCGACTATGAAACCAAGGAAGAAACCGGCTTCCGGCTGGGCCTGATGGCGGACTTCGGCCTGGACATGTCCGACGCCGAGGATCCCACCCTGGACGACATCGTCTATGTGGAAACCGATGCCAATGGCGGCATCATCGCCGGCTCCAACCCCGGTGCGCTGCTCATCGCTGTGTATCGCTACCTGCGGCTGCAGGGCTGCCGCTGGCTGTTCCCCGGCATCGACGGCGAGTGGATCCCGGTGATCGAAGGCTTGTCTTCCGTTTCCTACCGCAAGAAGGCGGACTAGCGCTACCGCGGCCAGTGCAACGAGGGCGGCGAGTACCAGCAGAACATGATGGAGGTCATCGACTTTACCCCCAAGATCGGCATGAATTCCTTCATGATCGAGTTCGATATCCCCATGTCTTATTACAAGCGTTACTATAACCACAGCCACAATACCTCCTGGGAGCCGGAGCCTGTGACGCCCGAGACCATCCTGCAGTGGAAGCGCCAGTGCGAAGTGGAAATGCAGAAGCGTGGTCTTCACTTCCACGATATGGGCCACGGCTGGACCGCCGAGCCTTACGGCTTGGTGAGCAACGGCACCTGGGAAGCTATGGATTCCTTCCCGGAGGAGGTTCGGCCTTACCTGGCACAGATCAACGGCAAGCGGGATCTGTTTGGCGGTGTCCCCATGAACACCAATATCTGCTTCTCCAATCCCGAGGCCCGGAACATTATGGTCCAGGCGGTGGCGGATTATGCCGAAAAGCAGAACAATGTGGACTTCCTCCATGTATGGCTGTCCGACGGCACCCGGAATCATTGTGAGTGCGATGCCTGCCGGGAAAAGACCGTGCCGGATTGGTATGTGATCCTGCTCAACGAAATCGACGCGGAAATGACCAAGCGGAACCTGGATACCCACCTGGTGTTCATCGTCTATACCGATACCTTCTGGGCACCCCAGCAGGAGACCATCCGCAATCCCAAGCGCTTTACCATGCTCTATGCCCCCATCACCCGGCTGTACTGCGAAGGCTACGGCCTGGACGCCGACGAGAGCAAGGTGGAACCCTTCAAGCTCAACCACAACGAGTACCCCAAGGGTATGGCCGCCTGCCTGGGCTACCTGAAGGATTGGAAGAAGGTCTGGCCCGGCGACTGCTTCTGCTATGAGTACCACTTCTGGATCCACCAGTATTACGATCCCACGGGGCTGACCATCGCCAAGATCATTCACGATGACATTGTGGCCCTGAAAAAGCACGGCCTCAACGGCATCATCGAGGATGGCTCCCAGCGCAGCTATTTCCCCACCGGCCTTGCCTTCTATGTCTACGGCGAGACCCTGTTCGACTCCTCTGTGACCCTGGAGGCGCTGACCGAGGATTACTACCGCCACGCCTTCGGCGAAAAGTGGCAGGAAGTGCTTGATTATATGCGCAATGTCAGCGCCTGCTTCGACTTTGAGCATATGTCCGGCCACAAGTCCCTGGATGCCGCCAAGGGCAAGCTGTATAATCCCGCTATGGCGGAGAATTTGGCAAAGGTCAGCAAGCTGACCAAGGAGTTCCTGCCTGTGATCCAGGAGAACAAGGTCCAGCTGCGCCGTGCCTCTTCCGTGGCCTGGCGGCTGCTGCAGCACCATGTGGATTTCCTGAACTACATCGCCGAGGCTGCCATCCAGCGCTCTGTAGGCGACGGCGAGGGCGCCATGCAGACCATGAAGCGGTATATGCTGGACTTCTCCGATCGGGAACCCTACATCGCTACCAACTATGACTTCGCCATGATTTGGCATGCTTACCGCATTTGCGGCCTGTTCACCGATCAGCCCATGTCGTTCTTTATCAACTAAGGAGGAAGCGCCATGTATTGCATTCACAAAATCACTCTGAATCCTACCGTGGACTTTGCCGCGGAGGAACTGAAAAAGTATCTGCGCATGATGATGCCCCGCTGCGGCGAGGTGGCCATCGATTATGACGCGAAGGCCGAAAACGGCTTCCGCCTGGGCCTGATGCAGGATTTCGGCCTGGATATTTCCGATGCGGAAAAGCCTGAGCTGGATGATATCGTCTATGTGGAAGCGGATGAAAAGGGTGGCATCATCGCCGGCTCCAACCCCGGCGCCCTGCTCATCGCGGTGTACCGTTACCTCCGTTTCCAGGGTTGCCGCTGGCTGTTCCCCGGCATCGACGGCGAGTGGATCCCTGTCATCGAAGGCCTGACCCCTGTGACCTACCGGAAGAAGGCCTCCTACCGCTACCGCGGCCAGTGCAACGAGGGTGCGGAGTACCAGCAGAATATGATGGAAGCCATCGACTTCACTCCCAAGATCGGCATGAACACCTTCATGCAGGAGTTCGATATTCCCTCCGCTTACTACAACATGTACTACGATCACAAGTACAGCACCTGCCGGGAGCCGGAGCCTATCAACAATGAGACGGTGCTCCAGTGGAAGCGCCAGTGCGAAACCGAGATCGAGAAGCGGGGTCTGCACTTCCATGACATGGGCCACGGTTGGACCGCCGAACCCTACGGCATCGACAGCACCCAGGGCTGGAAGGCAGAGGAAGTCCAGCTGACTCCGGAGCAGCAGGCCTGCGTCGCCGAGCTGAACGGCGTCCGCCAGCTGTACCGCGGCGTTGCTCTGAACACCAACATCTGCTTCTCCAATCCTGAGGCCCGGCGCATCCAGGCCCAGTACATTGCCGACTACGCCGAAAAGCAGAACAATGTGGACTTCCTCCACATTTGGCTGGCCGACGCCAACAATAACCACTGCGAGTGCGAGAACTGCCGCAAGAAGCGGGTTGCCGACTGGTATGTGATGATGCTCAACGAGGTGGACGAGGAGCTGACCCGCCGGGGTCTCAACACCCGCCTGGTGTTCATCCAGTATTACGATACCTTCTGGGGTCCTGTGGAAGAAACCCTCCACAACCAGGATCGCTTTACCATGCTCTACGCCCCCATCACCCGCCTGTACACCGAAACATACATGACCGATGCCGACGAGAGCCAGGTAGAGCCTTATGTGCTGAATAAGCACGTGTTCCCCAAGGGCATGGCGGCTTGCCTGGGGTATCTTCAGAAGGAGTGGAAGCCTGTTTGGAAGGGCGACTGCTTCTGCTACGAGTATCATTTCTGGATCCGTCAGTGGTATGACCCCACCGGCCTGCGGATCGCCAAGACCATCCACGATGATATTGTGGGTCTTAAAAAGCACGGCCTGGACGGCATCATCGAGGACGGCTCTCAGCGCAGCTTCTTCCCCACGGGCCTGGCCTTCTATGTCTACGGCGAGACCCTGTTTGATTCCTCTGTCTCCCTTGAGGAGCTGGTGGAGGACTACTTCAGCCACGCCTTCGGCGAAAAGTGGCGGGAGGTCTACGCTTACATGGAAAGCCTCAGCGCCTGCTTCGACTATGACTGGATGTCCGGTCATAAGTCCCTGGATCCGAGCATCGGCAAGTGCTACAATCCTGCCATGGCAGAAAAACTGGCGCCCGTGGCGGGCATCGTGAAGGACTTCGCCCCCACCATTGCGGAAAACAAAGTGCAGCACCGTCGGGCATCCTCTGTTTGCTGGCGGCTGCTGGATCAGCACCGGGACTTCGTGTGCATGATCGCGGATGTGGCCGGCAAGCGGGCTCTGGGCGACAACGCCGGTGCTGATGCAGCCCAGGATCTGTTTTGGAAGACCATGTCCCCCAGAGAAATCTATATGCAGACCTGCTATGACCTTGTGATGGTGGGCAACGCTTTCCGCAATTCCGGTATTTTTAGCAGAAAATAAGGGAAACAGGAGGAAAAACATGATTCGCTGCGGTTTTTATGAAAGATGTGTCACTCCGCCTATCGGCTCTGAGATCCCGGGCTACTGGTGCCGCCGCCCCAGCACCGGTGTGCTGGATGAGATCTATGTGAAGGCTTTCGTCACCGATGACGGTCAAAAGCAGACCGCTCTGATCGTTGTGGATGCGGTGGAGCTGTTGACCAAGCATGGCGAAGCGATTTTGAAGCGGGTAGAGGAGATGTCCGGCATTCCCGCCGACCGCATTTCCGTTTCCTGCAACCACAGCCATTACGGCATCCCCTGTGGCGATCCTCCCGGAACCGGTGCATTGGAGGATGAGCCGTTCATGGATGTGTTCTGCCGGGTGGCGGCGGACTGCGTGTTCCTGGCCCTGCAGCGGGCGCAGGATTCTACCATGACCTTTGGCTCCGGCTGGGTGGAAGGCATTGCCTACTGCCGTGACCAGGTGCTGGAAAATGGCATCGTCTGCACCAACGCAGGCGCCAACCGCCCGGTGGTGCGTCCTTACTCCGACACCGACCCTGAGTTGGGCGTGCTGTTTGTGAAGAACGCCGAGGGCAAGCCCCTGGGCGCCCTGGTGTGCTACAGCCTCCACCAGGACTGCATTGGCGGCGCCCTCTTCTCCGGTGACTTCTCTTCTGAGCTGTCCCGGGTTTTGAAGGCCAAGTACGGCCCTGAATTCGTGTGCATCTATACCGCCGGCGCTGCCGGTGATATTAACCATCTTGACCGCATGGGCGGTCTGAAGCGTCCCTATACCGAGCGGGGCCAGATCCTGGCGGCGGAAGCCATCCGGGTCATCGAGGAAGCCTCTGCGCCTGTGGCGGGAGATCAGGTGGACGGCAAGCGAGTGATCCTGCGCTGCCGCAACCGCCGGGCCACCCCGGAGGAAAAGGAGCTGGCCTATGACATTGCTGTCAACGGCAACAAGCGCCCCGACCGGCCGGTCGGCTCTGTGATGAGCAAGCTTCTGCTGATCTACGAGGAGGAGCTGGAAGCCTCCGGCCAGACCGAAGAGGATGTGCCGGTGCAGGTGAGCATGGTAGGCGATACCTTTATCGTGGCCATGCCCGGCGAACCCTACCACGCCTTCGGCCGTGCCATCAAGCAGGGCTGCCCCACCGGAAAGTGCATCATTTCTACACTTTCCCACGGTATGTTCGGCTATATGCCCACGGCGGATCTGCTGGGTACTTGCATTTACCCCGGTCAGCTGTGCGTCGGCAGCCGCTTTGAAGGCGATACCGGCGACCGGATCGTCAGCGCTGCCCTGGAAGCCATGGCAGAACTCCTGGCAAAGTAAAATAATAAGCCCGTTCCGGTTTCCCCGGAACGGGCATTTTCTATGGACAGGGTTGCTGCACAAAGGCTTCCCCTGGGGGAAGGTGGATTTTCCAGTTTGCCCCGCGGAAGGGCAAAGTGAAAAAGACGGATGAGGGTGAGACTTTTCGCGTTTTGAAGAACGCTGACTGAAAGATGAGGGGTGAGTTTTCCCTCA
>JAZREG010000208.1:0-9455 GCA_045660725.1 Faecousia sp. | reverse complement strand
TCCGGTGCAACGCCTGCCGGTCATTTACGATCTGCATAACGATCGCCTCCAGAATTGTAAATTGGGATTTATTGCTCCGTTTGGAGCGCGAAGCGCGAGCCTCCCCTGTGTAAGGGGAGGTGGGCAAAATCTTCGATTTTGACCGGAGGGGTTGTCAAAGTTACGACAATCCCTCAGTCAAAGATCGGCTTTGCATCCGATTTTTGACAGCTCCCTTTACACAAGGGAGCCTTTGGCGCTCTACCAAACAGCTCTATAAACTCCAATTTGCGCAAATAAAGAACCGGGCTGCGGCAAAGCGCCGCAGCCCGGTGGGCTTGTGTGTTTTTACAGCAGCTGGCACAGCTCGTCCATGACGCCCAGATCCCAGGCCAGGCGGGACAGCACATACTTGTCCCGGATGTCCTTGGTGGCCTGGAAGGTCACCCGGGCATCGTCGCTGGTCAGATCCAGCTGAGCCACGGTCGGTTCGATGCCGATGGTCACAAGGATCTTCTCGATCTCGGCAGCAGAGGGGATCTCCTCGTCGATGATCTTTACGATCTTGTCCCAATTGTCACGGATCTTTTCAAACCGGGCAGCGTGGGTGGCCTTGTTGTACTTGCCCTCCTTGGCTTCCTGGGCGATCATGGTCTCGGCGCCGGCGCCCACGAAGCTGCGCAGGGTCTCACACCAGGCAGGGAAGGAGAAGTTTTCCACATAAGCCTTGGCCTTGGCCTCGTCGGGAGTCATCTTCTTAATGGCCTCGTACAGCCGGGCAGCCAGCAGGGTACCCAGAGCGCACTGGATGCCGTGCAGATCCACCTTGGTGCCCTTGTCCAGGCCACGCATATCCCACACATGGGAGAAATAATGCCCCACGCCGGAGGCGGGACGGGAAACGCCGGCATAGGCCATGGCAACGCCGCCGATGACCAGGCCCTCAAACACCGCGGCGATGGCTTCCTCGTCATGCTTCAGCAGGCCCTCGGCATTGTCGGTACACTTTTTCACGGCGGTGCGGATCAGCTGGGCCACTTCTTCGCAGTAGTACTCACCCACGATGATCTGGGCGATGCGCCACTCGGCGATGGAGATGAACTTGGCCAGCATATCGCCCAGGCCGGCCTTCAGCAGGTGGTCGGGGGCATTCTTCAGAATGTCCACATCACCGATGATCACATCGGCGGTGCGGCTGGACAGGGACACCTTCAGGCCGTCCATGGACATGGAGGAAGAAGCGGAGGCGTAGCCGTCCATGGAAGGAGCGGTGCCGACGATGATGTAGCGGCAGCCGTGGAGATTGCTCAGGATCTTGCCGATGTCATTGAGGACGCCGGAACCCACGGTGATCACCAGGTCGCACTTGTTGTCAAAGTGCATGACAGCAGAACCCATGGCCACCTCGTCCGGCTCCAGGGCGGTGTTTTGGAACACATACTTGGAAAAAGCGATGCCGGCATCGGTCAAGATCTTGGCCACCTGCTCGCCAGCGGCGGCCCAGGTGTTCACATCCGCCAGCAGGAAGGGCTTCTTGGCGCCGTATTTGGCCACGAATTCCGGCAGCCGGGCCACAACGCCCTTGCCCACCAGCACTTCGTCGATGGGGGCGGTATGGGCCTTGCCGCAGGGGCAGCCCTGCTCCATGAGATACTGTTTCATTGTAAAAACCTCCCGGTTTCTTTTTCCTTATCATACCTTTTTTCCCAGGATGTGTCAAGTAGGCGGGTCAGCGAGCGATTCCTGAATCGCCCCCAATGCCCGCCTGGTGGGAGGAACCCCTGATGGGTACTGGGCATAATATATAAAACCCCGGAGCAAAGGCCGTCGCTTTTTGTTGCCCAATTGTGAAATTGCCTCTTGATTTTCTCACAGCGGGTTCGTATAATGATTTTATCAGGCGGGTTTTATCGATAACCATATATCGAAACCCAATTTCGGAAAGGGGAACATCCTCATGAGTAAGAAGATCACCGTTATCGGTGCCGGCAACGTTGGCGCCACCATCGCATATACCCTGTCCCTGGGCAACATCGCCTCTCAGATCGTCTTGATCGACATCAACAAGCAGAAGGTGGAAGGCGAGGTCATGGACATCGTTCAGGGTACCAGCTTCCGTGAGCCCATCTCCGTGGTCGCCGGCGAGTACGAGGACGCTAAGGACTCCGACATCGTCATCATCACCTCCGGCATCGGCCGCAAGCCCGGTCAGACCCGCATCGACCTGGCCCAGACCAATGTCAACATCATGAAGGACATCGCCCCCAAGATCGCTGCCGTGGCCCCCAACGCCCTGTATGTCATCGTCAGCAACCCCGGGGACATCATGACCTATGTGTTCACCAAGATCTCCGGCATCCCTGAGGCACAGATCATCGGCTCCGGCACCATCCTGGACACCGCCCGTCTGCGCTACGACCTGTCCCACCACTACAAGGTGGCCCAGAAGAACATCCACGCCTATGTTTACGGCGAGCATGGCGACACTTCCTTCATTCCCTGGTCCCTGGCGGACATCTCCGGCTGCAAGCTGATGGAGTTCGAAGACCTGATGGTGAAGCGTGGCGTTGTGGATGCCCGGCTGGATCCCGAGAAGACCCTGACCTACGTGCAGAAGTCCGGCGGCGAGATCATCGCCAAGAAGGGTGCTACCTTCTACGCCGTTTCCGCCTCCGTCAATAAGATCCTGGGCGCCCTGGATGCCGCTTATGACTCCGTGGCCACCGTTTCCACCATGATGCACGGCGAATACGGCATCGAGGATGTGTGCATCAGCACCATGACCATCATCGGACCCCAGGGCGTCAAGGGCAAGGTTCCCGTGGACCTGACCTACGACGAGGCACAGAAGCTGCGGGCCAGTGCCAACGCCCTGAAGGAGATCATCAAGAGCCTGGATATTTGATCCGTCCCATCCCCGGGAGCGAGAAATCGCTCCCGGTTTTTTTGTTTTTGCAGCCCCAAAGGCCCCCTTGTGTAAAGGGGGCTGCTGAGCGAAGCGAAGCTGGGGGATTGTTACAACCCCTCCGACCCTTCGGGCCACCTCCCCTTACACAGGGGAGGCTTTGCGCTGCGGCACCCAGGCGCCGATCCTGGCATCCTGTTTGGAGCATGCCCCGCCCTATGTATACTCCCACAATTTTTGTTCAAAATTTATTCACATATTGCAATCTTTCTGCGGGTATGGTAAACTGGTGCCATGCCACACAAAAAGACAGGATGTGACACTTTATGAAGATCAATATTCAGGAAATGTCCTACGATCAGGTGAAAAACCTGCCAAAACTGCAGCACAAGCAGCCCCGGAAGCCCTCCCGGCTGCTGGCCACCGTGGTGCGGCTGGCCTCCATTCCTTCCCTTTGGAAGACCGGTTTCTCCTACACCACCGAGGACATGGACAAGGTCGGCAACCAGCCCTGCCTGATCCTGATGAACCACTCCAGCTTTACGGACATGAAGCTGGCCTTCGGTATTTTCTATCCCAAGCCCATGGGCATCGTCACCAGCGTGGACGGTATGTCCGGCATTTTGGGCAAGCTGATGCGGCTGCTGGGCTGCACCCCCACCCACAAATTCATCACCGACCTGACCCTCATCCGGGACCTGGAGTACATGCTGAAGGTCAACAAGACCAATGTGCTGATGTATCCCGAGGCGGGCTACTCCTTTGACGGCACCACCACGACCCTGCCCCGGAAGCTGGGCGTTCTCATGAAAAAATTGGGCGTTCCCGTGGTCACCGTTATTACCAAGGGTGCGTTCCACCGGGATCCGCTGTACAATATGCTGCAGATCCGCAAGGTCCCCGTCAGCGCCCATGTCAAGTGCATCGCCAGCGCCGAGGAACTGAAGACCCTTTCCGTGGCAGAATTGGATGCCCGGCTGGACGAAAGCTTCTCCTTTGACAATTTCGCCTGGCAGCGGGACGAGAAGATCGTCATCGACGCGCCTTTCCGCTGTGACGGCCTGCACCGGATCCTGTACAAATGCCCCCACTGCCTGGCAGAAAACCAAATGGAAGGCAGCGGCACCGGCCTGACCTGTAAGGCCTGCGGCAAGCACTGGGAAATGGACATTTATGGCCAAATGCAGGCTACCGAAGGGGAAACAGAGATCCCCCACATCCCGGATTGGTACCGCTGGGAGCGCGCTTGCGTCCGCCGGGAGCTGGAAGACGGCACCTATGCTTTTGACGAGGAAGTGACCATCGGCGTGCAGGTGAATTTGGACGGCCTGTACATGATCGGCGACGGCCGGCTGGTGCATAACGAAAACGGCTTCCGCCTGGTAAGTCACGACGGCCAGCTGGACTACACCCAATCCCCGGTGGCGGGACACACCCTGTATTCCGACTTTTTCTTCTACGAGATCGGGGATGTGATCGGCATCGGCAACAATGAGTATTCTTATTTCTGCTTCCCTAAGGGCAATGTGTCCGTGGCAAAAGCCCGGCTGGCGGTGGAGGAGCTGTATAAGATGAAGAAGCAGCGGAAAAAAGCATAAAAGGGGAGGGCGAAAGCCCTCCTTTTTTCTTTCCTCCTAAGTTCCTGTCATTGCGAGGAGCCGAAGGCGACGTGGCAATCCCCCGGTAAGAGGAGCAAACCTTTGGGGATTGCCACACCAGTGTGCGCACTGGTTCGCAATGACAGCTTTTTGTAGGGCGGAGTAAATGGTGGGCCTGCATATTTTGCTTGACATTCCAACCTTTCCCGGGTAGAATGGAATATGGTATAATGTGCGTAGGATGGGCGCTTTATAGGTGTCCCCTGCGTTTCATGGATAACCGGCGAAAGCCGGGAGATTGGGTTTTGCGCCTCATGGCGTTTTTGTCGATACAAACTGCACAAAAATTATACATGGGGTTCTTTGTACCCTCTCCTTCGGTGATTGCCATATTAACAAGAAGGAGGTGCGTTACAGAATTATGGAACTGGAACTTTTAGAGATCATTTTGATCGTTGTTGGCACCCTGGCGGGTCTGGGCATCGGTATTGGCCTGGGCATCGGCATCCGCAAGCGGTTCGCGGAACGGGAGATCGGCTCTGCGGAAGCGGAAGCGACCCGTCTGATCAATGAAGCCATCCGCAGCGGTGAGAGCCGGAAGAAGGAAATGCTTCTGGAAGCCAAGGACGAAATCCATAAATCACGCACAGAGTACGAGAAAGAAGTGAAGGAGCGCCGGGCGGAGCTTACCAAGCAGGAGCGCCGCTTACAGCAGAAGGAAGAGACCCTGGACAAGAAGGCTGACGCCTTCGAACGCAAGGAAGAGGACCTGCAGAAGAAGCTGGAAAAGCTGGCCGCCACCCAGGCGGAGGCCGAGGCTGTGCTGGCTCAGCACACCGCCACCCTGGAGACCATCTCCGGTCTGACCCAGGAGGAGGCAAAGGCATACCTGCTCAAGACCGTGGAGGAGGAAGTCCGCCACGAAACCGCAATGAAGATCAAGGAGATCGAGCAGCAGATGAAGGATGAGGCCGAGGAGAAGGCCCGGGAGGTCATCGCCACCGCCATCCAGCGCTGCCCCGCCGATCACGCCGCGGAAACCACCGTTTCCGTCGTGGCCCTGCCCAACGACGAGATGAAGGGCCGCATCATCGGCCGTGAAGGCCGGAACATCCGCACCCTGGAGACCATCACCGGTGTGGATCTGATCATTGACGACACCCCCGAAGCCATTACCGTCAGCTCTTTCGACCCCGTTCGCCGGGAGATCGCAAGACTGGCCCTGGAAAAGCTCATCGCCGACGGCCGTATCCATCCCACCCGCATCGAGGACATGGTGGAAAAGGCCCGGAAGGAAGTGGACCGGATCATTCGCGAGGAAGGCGAGCGGGCCTGCTACGAGGCCGGTGTCCACAACCTGAACCCCGAGCTGGTGAAGATCATCGGCCGGCAGAAGTTCCGTACCTCTTACGGTCAGAATGTGCTGAACCACTCCATCGAAGTGGCCCACATCGCCGGCCTCATGGCTGCCGAATTGGGCGTGGATGTGGCCATGGCCAAGCGGGCCGGCCTGCTGCATGACCTGGGTAAGTCCATCGACCACGAGGTCGAGGGCAGCCATGTGCAGCTGGGTGCCGATCTTGCCCGGAAGTACAAGGAAAATCCTGTGGTGGTCAACGCCATTGAAGCCCACCACGGCGACGTAGAACCCAAGACCGTCATCGCCATCCTGATCCAGGCCGCCGATGCCGTCTCCGCTGCCCGTCCCGGCGCCCGCCGTGAGAATGTGGAGAATTACATCCGCCGTCTGCAGAAGCTGGAGGAGCTGACCGGCTCCTATCCCGGCGTAGAGAAGGCCTTCGCCATCCAGGCAGGCCGCGAGGTGCGGATCATGGTCAAGCCCGAGGTGGTCACCGAGGACAACATGATCCTCCTGGCCCGGGATGTGGCCAAGAAGATCGAGGCCGAGCTGGAATACCCCGGCCAGATCAAGGTCAATGTCATCCGCGAGACCAAGGCTGTGGAATACGCAAAGTAATGAGAATGCCCCCGGATTTTCCGGGGGCATTTTTTTGCACACAGCAGGGGAGGGGGATCGTCCTCCTGCGCAAAGTCGAAGGATCCGTTTTCTATAAGGATGCGGATTCTTCGCCTCCGCTCAGAATGACACCGACGTAGGGGCGATTCACGAATCGCCCCTACGAGGAACGCAAACCAATGTAGGGGAGGGGCAGTGCCCCTCCCAAAACGTAACGAGATGGTATTCGTCAGTGCTGAAACAGCAGCGTTTTTCCTACAGCAATTACAGCTCAATAATCTGTCACATAGTGGGAGGGGCACTGCCCCTCCCCTACATTGGTGTTGGTACATATTCGTAGGGCGGGGTTATGACCCCGCCGATCCGTTGGAATTTTGTATGCACATCGTCGATAGGTGGTCGGTGCGGTGGTGCTCCGCGCAGCGAATCAAAATGATTATGATTGCCGGGGGCAATCATACCTTGATTGATATGACCGCACCCTACATTGCGTTACAGCTTCGCCGTAGGGCGGCAGAAACACACATAGAAAAATCCCGGGCAGGAAACAATCCTACCCGGGATCCATTATCCATTATCAACGGTCCACTGCTCAGCCGGCGCCCAGCAGGATCTGGGCCAGGGCAGAGTTTGCATCCAGGATCACGGTCTTTTCCGTGCCGGTGAGGCTCTTCTTCAGGGCATCCAGGGCCAGGGTGAATTCGTAGAAATCCTTCTTGTCCTGGCTGTTGTAGGCCTCAGCCAGCAGGCGCATATACTCGGCCTCGCCTTCGGCTTCCAGCTTGGCGGCGGCAGCCTGGGCATCGGAGACCATGATATTCACCTGCTTATCCACATCGTTGATGATGATGGAGGCTTCGTAATTACCGTTGGCGGTGTACTTTTCCGCCATCTGATTCCGCTCGGAGATCATACGGGAGTAAACAGCGTTGAGGTTGCTGTCCGGCAGGTCGAACTGCTTGATCTTCACATCCTCCACCCGGATGCCGTAGACGGAAGCGTCCTGGTTGACGGTGGTGGCGATGCCTTCATAGATCTCGTTGCGTTCGGCACCATCGTTCATGTTGATGATGTCCGCCTGGGCCAGGGTACCCATGGCCCGCTTCAGGGCGGAGTAGGTGATGGCGTCCAGCCGGTCCTCTGCCTTGGCGGTGGTCTCCAGAGCCCGGTAGAACTGCTGGGGATCGGAGATGGACCACAGAATGTAGCAGTCCACGGTCATATTCTGCTTGTCGGAGGTCAGGACCTCGGAAGGGGGAATGTCGTACAGCTGAGTGGCCTTGGTGAAATACTTCACGGAGTCGATGAACGGCACCTTGAAGTGCAGGCCGGGGGCATCCACCGTATTGACGATCTCGGAGAACCGGAAGGTGCAGGCGTACTCGTTTTCCGCCACGGTGTAGAAGCTGCCGGAAAGCACGATCACCAGCAGCAGCACGATGACACCAATAATAATTCCTTTTTTCATAGCTTTATTTACCTCCTGTCAGGGGATCCAGGGGCAGGAACATCTCCACATTGGAGCTGTCGCCGGTGTTGATATACACCCGCACACCGGGCAGGATCGCCTGGATGGCTTCGTAATACATACGGGACTTGGTGATCTCCGGATTCCGGGCATATTCCTCGTACATAGCAGAGAACATTGCCACCTGCTGGGTTGCTTCGTTGATACGCTTCTGCTTCAGGTACTGGGCGTTCTGCAGCAGCTTATCCGCCTCGGCCTGGGCCTTGGGCAGCTGGGCATTCTTGTAGGCCACCGCGTCGTTGACCACCGCTTCCGCGTTCTGCTTGGCGGTTTCCACGTTCTTGAAGGCCTCGATGACCGCCTGGGTGGGGGGTTCGGCATCCTGGATGCGCACATCCACCAGGGTCAAACCAATTTGATACTCCTGCAGGATCTGGGTCACCAGCTCCTTGACCTGCATCTGAATGTTTTCCTTGCCGTTGGTCAGCACCGCATCCACTTCGCTGGAGCCGACTACGTTGCGCACCTGGCTCTGGATCAGGTTGCGCAGGATGGTTTCGGGATCGTTGGAGGAATACAGGT
Organism: Faecousia sp.; assembly: GCA_045660725.1. Lineage (GTDB taxonomy): Bacteria > Bacillota > Clostridia > Oscillospirales > Oscillospiraceae > Faecousia. The sequence continues at coordinate 945 of JAZREG010000208.1, read as the reverse complement.
AAGCCACCGGGTCGGAGATCTTGTATTCCACGAAGAAGTCCACGTTGACGATGTTGTAATCGCCGGTGATCATGGTGGATTCACCGGGCTTGCTGGTCATGCCGCCGTTGAGATTGGAGTCATAGCCCAGCTCGATCTTCTGGTACACGTTGACGTCCACACATTTTACCTTCTGAATGCCGAAGGGGAGCTTGAAGTGCAGACCGGCGTTGGTCACATCGGTGACCTTGCCGAAGGTGGTGACCACCGCCTGCTGCTTGTCGTCGACGGTGTAGAAGCAGCTGAGGGCGCCGATGAGAACAAAGGCGATCACCGCCACGATCAAAATCGTTTTTCCAAGTTTTTTCATGTCGGGAACTTTCCCGTACTGGTTAAATTTGACCATGTTTTTCTTCCTTTCTTATTACATGAATGAAATCAGCTGGTCGCCCTTGTATTTGAGCGTGCCTTTTTCGCCCACATGGTAGCCGTTGTAGGAAAACTGCGAAACATAGAAGCCTTTCCGTTTCCCGTTCACAGAGAAAACTACCACATATTTTACCTGTTTGCCGTTTCCTGCGTATTTGGAGAAGTGTTCGGTGGTTTGCTTGTCCACAACGGTGGCGGAAACGGTTTGCACAGAGCTGTATCTGTTTTTCACCGCCTTGAGCAAGGTTCTGCCCATCGCCAGGACGAAAATGACGCCAAACAGGCAACCTATTACAATACTCGCAATGTTGTCCGGCATAAGCAACCTCCTTCCGGTGTTCCAATTTCAGTTTGTCGAGGTGTTTGGAGCGCAGAGCGCGAGCCTCCCCTGTGTAAGGGGAGGTGGTCAAAATCTTCGATTTTGACCGGAGGGGTTGTCAAAGTTACGACAATCCCTCAGTCAAAAATCGGATTTGCATCCGATTTTTGACAGCTCCCTTTACACAAGGGAGCCTTTGGCGCTCTACCAAACAGCTC
>JAZREG010000207.1:0-23229 GCA_045660725.1 Faecousia sp. | reverse complement strand
CCCCGGAAGTAAACTTTTGGGGCGCGAACCCCCCCGGCTGCTTTTTCACCCTTGTTTTTCTCGATGATTGTGATATACTTTGCTCATGATATGAAAAGGAGGATGTGACATGGATCCTTCACGACTTTTGGACCTGGCCACTGCCCTGGGTTACCGCCTTGCCATGAGCGGCGCAGAGACCTACCGGGTAGAGGAAAGCATCAACCGGGTACTGGAGGCCTACGGTCTGACCGTTTCCGCCTTTGTGATCCCCAACTGCATGACCGTCAGCATCCGCACCGCTGAAGGTCAGGTCATGACCCGAATGCGCCGCATCGGCCAGCACGGCAACGACCTGGACGCAGTGGAGCGCTACAGCAATCTCAGCCGGCGAATCTGCCGGGAGATCCCTTCGGCAGATGAATTCCGGACCCTTTTGAACGAGACAGACCGGCAGCGTCGATATTACCGCCTTCCCATGTATCTTTTAAGCAATGCCTTGGGTGCCTTTGGCTTTGCCTTCCTCTTTGGCGGATCCTGGATGGACGCTCTCTGCTCCGCATTCTGCGGAATCATCGTGGGCCTGGTGAATAAGCTCATGGAGCGGCTGGATGCCAACCAATTCTTCCGGATCATTGCCGCCGCCTTCTGCATGGCCGTCCCGGGATACGCCTTGGGCGCCCTGGGCATCGCCGGCAACGCCGACGCGGTGATCATCGGCGCACTGTTGATCCTGGTGCCGGGCTTGCTCATCACCAACGCCATGCGGGACATCATCTACGGCGACACCAATTCTGGCATGAACCGGATCGTCCAGGTACTGCTGATCGCTATGGCCATCGCCCTGGGTACTGCCGCCGCCTGGAATGTATCCGCCGGCATTTGGGGCATCCCCACCCCTGCCCCCGGGATCTCCTACGGCCTCCTTTTAGAGTGCGCCGCTTCTTTTGTTGCCTGTGTGGGCTTCGCCATCCTCTTTAATATCCACGGTCCCGGCATGCTGCTGTGCGGTCTGGGCGGTCTGCTCACCTGGCTGACCTACGCACTGGTGTTCCGGTTCTCCGGTAATGATCTAAGCGGCTATTTCTTCGCAACGGTGCTGGCAGCGGTATATTCCGAAGTCATGGCCCGGGTGCGGAAGTATCCGGCGATCTCCTACTTAGTGATTTCCATCTTCCCCCTGATCCCCGGCGCGGGTGTGTACTACACCATGAATTACGCCGTCCGGGGGCAAACAGAGCTGTTCCTGCAGCAGGGCATGCACACCGCAGCCATCGCAGGCATCATGGCCGTAGCCATCCTGCTGGTGTCCACCGTGGTGCGGATGATCTTTACAAACCGGAAACGCAAATAAAAACAGGGCGCGTTCTTGCGAACGCGCCCTTTCTTTTATTCCATTGGGCCTACATAGGTAAATCGGGGGCCTTTGTACTCCGGCCGGTCAACGGTTTCCTGCCACATATGGGCAGGCCGCACCCACAGGCCACCTTCGCCATAGAGCGCCCGGTAGACCACCATAGGCTCCAGGGTCTCGGAATGACGGGCCGTGCCGATGAGTTCGTACTCGTTGCCTTTAAAGTGCCGGTATTTTCCGGGTAACAGCTCCATACTGCCGCTCCTTACTGGGGTACATTGCCCCGCTGGGGATCCAGCACCTGGGAGGCATCAAAGAAGCCCACGTAAATAGAAGGCGTATGGGCCATCTGGCTGCCGGTGACGGTGATACGCTGCTGCAGCAGATAATCCGCACCCATCTGAGAACCCAGGCTGCCGTCGGCAAAGCCCAGATAGTACCGGAAGCCGGCATTCTTCAGCACATTGTACTTGGTGCCCTCGTAGCTGCCCAGCTGGGTATTTTGGGCATAGACCAGGATATCGGTCTGACCCAGGATAGGCGTAACTTCGGCAGTCCACTTCTTCAGATCCGCCTGGATCTCAGAGGCGCCAATCTCGCCGTAAGAAACATTGCCGTAGGTGTAGCAGGCCAGCTCGTAACCGTCAGCTCGCAGCGCGTTGACCACAGACTGAGCCTCCGCCACCTGGCGGTCATAGAAGTCCTGACCCAGCTTGTCCTTGGTCTCCGGGTCGGTACGCCAGCCAAAGATGCCGTCGTAACCGGACACAGCCAGCACCGCCTTGGCACCACGGTAGGAGAAATCGGGATGGCGGGCAATAAAGTCATTGAGGATCGGAACCAGGTCGTAATTACCGGTGGTCACATTGCCCTGGGCATCCACCATTTCGCAGGTGAGCGCGCCGTTGGCATCCACCTTCAGGCAGCTGGCAAAGCCGGCGCCGTTTTGGTCAGCCAGGCCGTCGCCGTTGCCGTCGACCATGTAGGTGTAATAGTTGACGTTGGTTTGGGTCAGCAGCAGAGGCTTCTTACCCGCAGGCAACTGAAGCAGCTTGCCCTGCATCTGAGGCCGGTCGTCCACCGTAGTCATCTCAGCAATATCAGACAAGCTCACCAGGATGTAGCCGTTGGCGTACAGCTGCTCCAGGATCTGAGAAAATTCCTGGATGGTGACAAAGTTGCGGTTGTATGCCTTGCCGTAGCTCTGATTGGTAAATGCCCGGGCGCCGTCGGCGATGAGCATATGGAAGGACAAAGTAGTGACCTGAGAAGGATCGCTCCAGGTGACCAGGGAGGCCAGGGCATCCCGGTATTCCTGCCGCTTGGTGATCAGTTCCGGATACTTCATAGGGTCGCCGGAGAAGCTTTCCAGCACATCCACCGCACCGGCATAGTCATAATCCGCCGCCAGTGCCGCCGCCTGATTCAGCAGGGCATTTGCCTCCTGCTGCAGGGCGATATTTTCCGTATTTTGGGTGCTGGGAGGAGGCGTCGTTTCCGGCACGGAAGGCGAAGAGCGACGAATCGCACCGCCCACCAGGAAGATGATCACCAGCAGGGCCGTCAGGCCCAGAAACACGGTAGGAAGATAGGCTTCCTTGATGATCTCCATTTTGGTTTTTTTGCGTCTGCGGGGATTGGGAGTGCGGGTAGGATTCTGATCCATGGTTTTCCCCTGCCTTTCCAATAATATTTTCTTATATTATATCGAATGCTTTTCTTAATTGCAAGTTTTTTGACAACAAATGTCGCACCAAGGATATTTTTGTTAAGGCGTTGCAATCCGCGTCGGAATTTGTTATAATTTCCACATTCCTATAAATGAGAGGAGCAGCGGCAATGGAAAAACAGAAACGCAAGTGGGGCGACCGGAAGGACGGCATTTGGCTCAAGGATATCCCCGCCATGAACCGTCTTATGCCCGACCTGATGCCCAACCGGGCAGATAACGAGGCCCACATCAGCGTAGACATCGACCTGCGTCCCATCCAGGCTTACCTGGAAGTACTGAACGAGGGTCGCTCCGAAGACAAATATACCTTCTTCCACCTCATCAGCGCCGCCATCGGCAAGGCCTTTATCCTGCGACCCAAGATGAACCGGTTCGTGGTGGGCAGCAAGATCTTCCAGCGGCGGAATGTCACCGTGGCCTTCACTGTCAAAAAGCAGTTCAATGACCACGCCGAGGAAGCCCTGGCCTTTTTTGAATACGATCCCAAGGACACCCTGGAAACCTATCATAAGAAGATCATGCGGGTCATCCACCAGACCAAGAGCTACGAGGAGAAGGACACCTCCACCGGAGCCATGGACATCGTCACCAAACTCCCTCAGTTTCTCATCACTGCCATTGTCAAGATCGTTCTGTGGCTGGATAAGCACGGCTGGGCGCCGGAGTTCCTCATTGGCTCCGATCCCAACCACGCCGCTGTGTTCCTGTCCAATTTGGGCTCCATCGGCCTGCCCGGTGGCTACCACCACCTGGTCACCTGGGGCACCAATTCCTGCTTTGTGGTGGTCGGCAAGAAGTACATGAAGATGGAATACACCGCCGACGGCAAGGAAGACCTCCACGAGGTCATTCCCCTGGGCATCACCCTGGACGAGCGTATTGCTGACGGCTACTACTATTCCGGCACCGTCGCCCTGGTTAAGGAGCTGCTGAGCAAGCCCGAGCTGCTGCAGCTGACTGCGGATACCCCGGTGGAATACTCCATCAAACGGTAAGCGCAAGTACGCCTTGACAAAAGTCTCCCGCCGCGCTATAATTTTACCGCTGACCCCCATTTCTGATGGGCCTGTAGCGCAGCTGGGAGCGCATTACATTCGCATTGTAGGGGTCGGGAGTTCGAATCTCCTCAGGTCCACCAAATAAAAGGCACCGTCGGAAGACGGTGTCTTTTATTTGGTGCGGAATATGAGCAGATTCGAACTTTTCAATGCGACAGTCCGGTGGACTGTCGCTTGCCGTCGGCTCGACGACGGCAACTCCATAATTTTCGCCCATTCCCGGGCGAAAATGCAAACGAATCTCCTCAGGTCCACCAAATAAAAAACACCGCCAAAAGGCGGTGTTTTTTTTGAACGGAAGTATAATCGGATTGGAACCAATAAATACACAGTCCGGCCTTTTCCGATCCTCCTCTTTACTTTTTCGCGCAATTGTGATATATTGCGACAAAGGAGGCGGAATATTATGGACATTTTAGATCTCATCCGCACGATTTTAGGGCCTACCGCTTGGGAAATGGAAGTTGCGCCGGCCTACGGTCTGCTGCACCTGGGCTTCATGATCCCCGGCTTTGTTCTCAGTTTCTTCCTTGCCTGGAAGCTGCGTAACTTAGACGACCGGAAAAATCGCCGGCTGATTTTGGGCATCGGCATTTTTCTGCTGGTGTGCGAGGTATATAAGCAGCTGATGTACGAAGTGGTCATCGAGCCGGAGGTGCTGTACCATTGGGGCAACTTCCCCTTCCATCTGTGCAGCATTCCCATGTATCTGTGCCTCCTGATCCCTGCGCTGAAGCCGGGCAACGTGCAGCGGGCGCTGTACGGCTTCCTGGCTACCTTCAACCTGCTCAGCGGCTTCATCGCCTTCTTTGAACCCTCGGGCCTGCTCCACAATTACTGGACCATCACCTTCCACTCCCTGATTTGGCATATGGTGCTGGTATTTTTGGGCGCCTATGTGGCATTCTCCGGCCGGGGCTGCATCACCAACCGGGATTTCCTGCACACCTGCGGTGTTTTCGGTGGACTATGCCTTGTCGCCTTTGCCTTCAATTTTGGCTTCCAGGAGCTTTCTGAACAGCAGCTCCATGCGTTCTTCCTGGGGCCCGCCCACTCTCCCATCATTGTCTTCAGCACCATTTCCCAGATGTTCGGCTGGCCGGTGTGCAGCGTGCTGTACATCCTCTGCGTTTGCGCCGGCGCGTACCTGATCCACATTGCTATGCAATGGATCCGCGCCAAACTTCTGAAAAAGACCGCCCTAACAGCATAAATATCGCCGGCTGCATGCATTGCAGCCGGCTTTTCTTTATTCTGACGGTTTGTGAAAATCCACAGCGCACATTGACTTTTTCCTGTGTCCCAATATAATAGATAATCAGAAAAAGTCAACCTGTCAAAGGGAGGATCTCTTTATGAAAACCAAAGCAATCCGCCTGTACGGTGTCAATGATATCCGTTTGGAAGAATTCGAACTGCCTGCCATCACCGCCGACGAGGTGCTGATGCGGGTAGTCAGCGACTCCGTCTGTGCGTCTACCTACAAGGCCATCAAGCAGGGCCCTGCCCACAAGCGCGTCCCCAATAATGTGGCAGAGAACCCCATTATCATCGGCCACGAAATGTGCGGTGAGATCCTGGAAGTGGGTGAAAACTGCAAGGACAACTGGTCCGTGGGTCAAAAGGTGGTCATTCAGCCCGCGCTGAAGCTGCCCAGCGGCTATGACCCCGGCTATTCCTACCCTTACATTGGCGGCAACACCCAGTACGCCGTCGTGCCGAAGATCGTGCTGGAGCGGGGCTGCCTGCTCCCCTTTGAGGGCGACAGCTACTTCAAAGGCTCGCTGGTGGAAAGCCTGGGCTGCATCATCCGGGGCTACAAAGGCCTGTATCACACCGATTACACCAACTATCTGCGCACCGACGGCGCCAAAAAGGGCGGCCGTATCGCCATCCTGGGTGGCGCCGGCCCTATGGGCATCGGCGCTGTGGAGCTGGCGGGGGGCTACGCCGGGGTCAGCCAGGTGGTGGTCACCGACCTGAGTCAAGATCGGCTGGACTACGCCGCAAAAATGTGCAGCCCCGAAAAGGCTGCGGAAAAGGGCGTTGCCCTGCACTATGTGAACACCTCCGGCATGGCAGATCCCACAGCATTCCTGCTGGAACTGTCGGAAGGCGGTTTTGACGATGTATTCGTCATGGTGCCGGTGGCCGCGCTGTTTACCATGTCGGAAAAGATCTGCCGGGAGGACGGCTGCATCAATTTCTTCGCCGGCCCTACCGTCCATGATCTGCCCGGAAGTCTGAACCTGTACCGGGTCCACTACGACGGCATCCATGTGGTAGGTACGGCAGGAAGCATCCCCGAGGATATGACCGACATCATCCACCTCATTGAGGAAGACCAGATCAATCCCGGTGCGCTGGTGTCACACATTCTGGGCCTGAACGCAGTTTCTGACACCCTTTACGCCATGGAAAAACCCAGCGGCGCAAAGAAAGTCTGCTACAACGCCCTGGATCTGCCGCTGATCGCCCTGGCAGACCTGCCAAAGCTGGGCAAGACCGATCCCATGTACGCAGAGCTGGCCCGGATCGTAGAACGCAACGGCGGCCTTTGGTGCGCAGAAGCGGAGGAATACCTCCTGGAAAACGCCCCCAGGCTGTAAGAGGAACCGCCATGAAGATTTATACCCTGACACTCAATCCCGCCTACGATATTCATGCGTGGACGGAATCCTTTCTTCCCTGTCATGAAAATTTGGCCCACATCACCTCCCGGGAAGCCGGCGGTAAGGGCGTGAACATCAGCCGGGCTTTGACCGCCTGCGGCACCCCCACCATCGCCCTGATCGTCCTGGGCAGGGACAACGGGGACGAATTCAAAGAAAGTCTTGCGCAATTCGGGCTTACCTGTCACTACTTTGAAAAGGACGGCCGCATCCGGGAAAACCTGACCCTGCATTGCAAAAAGAACGGCGAGACCCGGATCAGCTTTTCCGGTTTTTCTGTGGATGAAACCATCCTTATCGAGGTGGAAAAGGCCATTGAGGCCGACGAAAACACCTTCGTCACCTACACCGGCCGCACCCCCGTGGGCATCCCGGCGGAAGCGGTGAAGGCATTCCTCCGCCGGCTGCAAAGCAAGGGCGCCAAGCTGGTCATCGACAGCAAGTCCTTCACCCTGGAGGATCTGTTTGAACTGAAGCCCTGGCTCATCAAGCCCAACCAGGAGGAGGTATGCGCATACTTCGGTACTGCTGTCGAGAGTGTGCAGGATGCCATGAACGCCGCCCAATCGATGCATGCCAAAGGCATTGCAAATGCTATGATCTCCCTGGGTGGAGTCGGCGCGGTTCTGGCCTGCAGCGAAGGTATTTTCGCGGTAAACGCCCCAAAGATCATCCCCGTGTCCACCATCGGTGCCGGAGACAGCTCCATTGCCGGCTTCCTGGCCGCCAGCGCAAAAGGCGCTGACCCCCTGGAATGTTTGCAGACGGCCGTGGCCTACGGCTCTGCCGCCTGCCTGACGGAAGGCACCCAGCCCCCTGCCAAAGAAAGCATCGAAGTTTTCCTGCAACGATAAAAAATACCCGGCGGAGTCCTCCGCCGGGTATTCCTTTTTCAATTACACCAGGTAGAAAGCGCAGCCGAAGGCAGGCACTTCCACAGTACCGGAGACCTTGACGCCGTCCAATGCGGGCAGCTGGTCATTTTCACCCAGGACCAGCTCCTTGCCGTTGAGGCTCATGGTGCGGGAGCGCAGCTTGCCGCAGCCGGTCAGCACATAGGCCTCTGCCTCGCCGGGCAGCTCCACGGTGGTAGCCTCCGCAGAGTTGTTGACGATCAGGTAAGCGTAACCGTCCTTGCCATCCTTACGGGAGTGGGCGTACACATGGGCGCCTTCTCTCACTTCCTCGCCGGAAGCGTAGCAAACTTCACCCATCAGCCGATTCCACAGCAGAACCGCGAAATAGTTGGGCCGGGGCAGGAAAGAACCGTGCTTCAGGAAACCATAGTCAGAGGACGCCAGGGTATTGTGGAAAATGACGCCATCGGTGATGGTGCAGAAGGCACCCAGCTCGTTGAGGGTACGGGGAACGTCCATGTAGGTGGAAGCCCAGGTGTTGCCGCCGCAGCCGGCGTCACCGGACTCGGTGACCCACATCTGACCGCCGGGAACATAGCGGTCACGGCGTGCCACATACTGCCGGGCGCAGTTGGGCGCCACATCCAGGTACTGCTCGGTAAAGACTGCCTCCACAGGCCAATGGCCGCCCATGGCAGCGCCACGCTCGGAAACGCCGTTGTAGTAGTGGTAGCTGAACACATCCAGGGGGGACTTGTAATCGCCCAGCAGCTCCTCGGTGGTGACCATCTGGAAACCGGCAGCCATGCCACCGCCGGCGCCCTCCAGGGAACCGAACAGGTTGATATCGCCCACGGTGCAAGGGCCAACAAACAGGCACTCGGGATAGTTCTCCTTCAGCCATGCGCCAAACAGGTCGTGGTCACGGGCATGATCGGCAGCGGTGTAGCCCTTGGGCAGGCCGCTGAGAGCGATCAGGTTGGGCTCGTTGGTAAACTCCGCGGCACTGATCGGCACACCGTACTCCTTGGAGGTACGGAACAGCAGCTCCGCCTGGTCAAAGGGCATGGGCTCATCGGCTGCGTGGATGCCGGGACAGTTGGCAATGGAAACCAGCAGCTTGCCGTCCACGGCCTTGACAAAGTCCAGCAGATTCAGCCACTGCTGCTTGGTCAGAACGCTCTGGAAGCCCTCGGGAACAGTGCCGTCGGCATATTTGCCTTCAAAATCGTAGTAGGTCTTATTTGCCCAGGTGCCGGAAACGCGAACCCATGCGGTACCCAGCTCCTTAGCCAGCTTGATCAGACGGGGGTTGGTGGTGTCGATGGGATCGTACCACTGCTGCAGGTTGCCCATGTTGGTCCAATCCAGGATCTTGGGGAATTCCTCAACGCCGTCCACCTGACCATCGGTATAGGCCTTCCAGAAGGTGCCGCCGGTAACCTCGGTCATCTCCACATTGTAGGAAACCAGACGCCGGTCAATGGTGCGCAGAGCGGTCAGGCCGGAACCGGCCAGTTTTACGAATTGTGCCATAAAAGCCACACTCCTTCATGTTAATTACAATATCATTATATACCACCGGCAAAGCCTTTTTCAAGGAACAAAATGGGACAACTGTGACACCATGTACCAAAAAGAAAGCCCCGTTTTTGCGCAAAAAAGCAAAAACGGGGCTGTTTTTATAGCAGTTTTTCCGCATCAGGAAACAGTGGCCGGGTCAACAGCCGCACCGCCACCGACGCCATAAAGCGGGCCGACTCGGCATAGCCGCTGTGGTGCCATTGCAGCACCATGGACATAAGGCCGCAGATACCGAACATGGTCACATGCGCCTGCATCCGCTCCTCCTCCGCCTGGAGGAAGCGCTTGGGAAATGTCATCTCCAGGGAGGCCTGGGCAATGGCGCGTTCAATGAGGACACCACTAAGATTGCTGCGCCGCATGGCATCCAGCAGCGGCTTCTGTTGGATCCAAAACAGGAAAAACTGCTCCAGATCCCGCTCCAGCGTCCGCTTTTCTCCCTCTGCGTAGACCACAGGGAAGGACTCATAGGCCATGAGCGTGTGGTCGATCAGCGCATGGAGCGCCCCTTCCTTCCCGTCAAAATAACGGTAGAAGGCTTTTCTCGGGATATTCAGCAGCAAACACAGGTCGCTGACAGAGATCTCGTCATACTGGCTGATCAGCATTGCCTGCAGAAGCCCCTGCTCTAAAGCCCGCTGGCGATTAGCGGATTGTTCTGTCTTACAAAGCTTATACATTGGCATACCTCCCCCATCCAGGTCTATTATAGCAACATATCCAAAAAATACAATCAAATTTGTTCAGGATATATAAAATCTTTGTCGCAAAATCTGTACACCATGTCACATAATGGCGTTTTTGTCCCTATTTAATCATTGACACATGCATTATAATTATTATGATTGAAGCGGGTATGCCCCGCACAGAAGAAGGAGGAAAACCAATGGCAAAGAAACCCATTACCCTTGACGACAAGGGTTACCGCAAGTTTGGCATTCGCGACAAGCTTGCCTATGCAGCCGGCGACGCAGGCTGGAATCTGAGCTTCGGTCTGAAAGGCACTGTGCAGACCTTCTGGCTCGTTTACATGATGATGGAAACCGGTCTGTTCTCCATCCTGCTGCTGCTTGTGCAGGCGTGGGATGCAATCAACGACCCCCTCATCGGCACGCTCATCGACCGGGACAAGAGAAAGTACAAGATGGGCAAGTACAAGCAGTATATCTTCCTGGGCGCCTGTGGCCTGCTGCTCGGCGGCGCCGCTGTGTTCCTGCCCCTGAATCCTGAGACCACCAACACCCTGGTGAAGGCCCTGGTCTTTATTATGGGCTATGTGATCTGGGACGCTGCTTACACCATGGCCAATGTTCCCTACGGCACCATGCTGAACATTGTTACCGACAACAACGAAGAGAGAGCCTCTCTGTCCGTGTTCCGCTCCATCGGCGGCGCTGTGGGCGGTATGGTTCCCGGCATCATCCTGCCCATGCTGATTTGGGAAAAGGTTACCTTCCCCGCAGGTGGCGCTCAGGAGCTGTGGGATAAGCTTGCTACCTCCCTCAAGGGCACCAACATCACCATGGAAGACCTGACCCACGTTCCCAACATCCCCAACATCTTCTTTGATGACAGCAAGAACGACATCGCCGGTAAGCTCTACGAGGTCGGCGATAAGGTGTTCAGCCCCCTGACCGGCGCGCAGTTCGAAATCCTTCACGGCGACAGAGTGTTCTGGGCAGCCCTTATTATGGGTGTGATTGCCTTCGTGTTCTTCATCTTCATGATCAAGAACATCACCATCCGTGGCGATGAGTATGCCCACGTCAACGAAGAGGGCGGCGAGAAGGTCAACCTCATCAAGTCCTTCGGCACCTTCATGAAGAACCGTCCCGCTGTTGGCTGCACCATCGCTGCCATGGGTATGTTCCTGGGTATGCAGTCCGCTACTACCGCTACCACCATCATGTTCGCTACCCACTTTGGTCAGGCTTCCATGTCCGGTATCGTTACCATGGTTGGCTTCCTGCCCATGTTCATCTTCATGCCTCTGGCCACCAAGCTGGTCAAGAAGCACGGCAAGAAGGAAGTCTCCACCATCGGCTCCATCGCCGGTCTGGTTGGCGCTGCCATCCTGATGGTGTTCCCCCTGTGCCCCCGCAGCATCCAGCTGCTGGTTTACATGGCCGGCCTGATCTTCTTTGGCCTGGGCATGGGCTTCTACAACTGTGTTTCCTGGGCTATGATGGGTGATGCCATCGACTACCAGGAGTGGAAGTTCGGCAAGCGCGAGGAGAGCGTTGTTTACGCACTGCACTCCTTCTTCCGTAAGCTGGCTCAGGGCGTTGGCCCCGCCGCTGTCATCGCCATCATGGGCACCGCCCTCATCGGCTATGATGAGAAGCTTGGCACCATCGGCCAGTCCGCACAGACCGCTCAGAACATGTGCTGGCTCGTTGCCATTCTGTACACCATCAGCGCTGTTTGCCAGTTCGTCGGTGTGGCCCTTGTTTACAACATCGACAAGAAGACCCTGGCTCAGATGACCACCGATCTGCACCGGGATGTCGAGGCGGATGATGTCATCACCCCCGATATTAGTCCTGAATAATCCCTGACAAAGCAACGAACCCCCGGAACGAAAGTTCCGGGGGTTTTCTTATGTTCCGTTGCCGCGAAGCTCGATGATCTGATCCCGCAGGAGTGCGGCGTACTCGTATTCCATCATCCGGGCAGCTTCCTTCATCTGCTTTTCCAGCTTGGCAATTTCCTTTTCCTTCTCGGCCTTGGTCATCTTCACGCCGGAACGGCCCTTGCGCTCAGCGCTGGGAGAGGAGATTTCAATGAGATCCCGCACCGACTTGATGACGGTTTTCGGCACAATGCCATGGGCTTCATTGTAAGCGTTCTGAATCTCCCGCCGCCGGGCGGTCTCGTCCATGGCAGAACGCATGGAGGGGGTAATATTGTCCGCATACATAATGACCTTACCCTCAGCATTACGGGCCGCACGGCCGATGGTTTGGATCAGGCTGGTCTCGCTGCGCAGAAAGCCCTCCTTATCCGCATCCAGGATGGCCACCAGGCTCACCTCAGGCAAATCCAAACCCTCACGAAGCAGGTTAATACCCACCAGTACATCGAATTTCGCCATCCGCAGATCCCGTATGATCTCCATTCGCTCCATGGCACCGATGTCGGCATGCATATACCGGACCTTGATGCCGGCGTTCTGCAGATAGACCGTCAGATCCTCCGCCATTTTCTTGGTCAAGGTCGTCACCAGCACCCGCTCATTCCGGGCGGAACGGGCGTTGATCTCACCGATAAGGTCGTCGATCTGCCCTTCAATGGGCCGCACCTCCACGATCGGGTCCAGCAGACCCGTGGGACGGATCACCTGCTCTACAATCTGCCCGGAGCGGGTCCGCTCATACTCGGCGGGCGTGGCGGAAACATAGATCACCTGATTGATCTTGCTGTCGAATTCCGTAAAATTCAGCGGCCGATTGTGGTAAGCCGAAGGCAGGCGGAAGCCATAATTGACCAGGGCATCCTTTCGGCTCCGCTCGCCGGCAAACATAGCCCGGGTCTGGGGCAGGGTCACATGGCTCTCATCGATAAACAGGAGAAAATCCTCCGGGAAATAATCCAGCAGCGTGGTGGGGGGCGTACCGGGAGCCCGGCCCTGGATCACCCGGGAGTAGTTCTCGATGCCGCTGCAGAAGCCAATCTCCGTCAGCATCTCCAGGTCATAGGCGGTCCGTTGGGCGATGCGCTGGGCTTCAATCAGCTTATCCTGGGCCCGGAAGAAGGCCACCTGCTCATCGCACTCCCGTTGGATCTCCAGCATGGCCCGCTGGAGCTTTTCCCGGGATGCCACATAGTGGCTGGCAGGGTAAATGGCCACATGATCCACATACCGCTCCACCATTCCCGTCACCGCATTGATCTCCGAGATCCGGTCGATCTCATCTCCGAAAAATTCCACCCGGATGGCCCGTCCGGACCAATAGGCAGGGTACACTTCCAGGGTATCGCCCCGAAGCCGGAACTTATTTCGGGAAAAATCCAGGTCGTTGCGCTCATAGCGGATCTCTGCCAGCTTGCGCAGCACCGCCTCCAGGGGATATTCGTTGCCCACCCGGAGGGAAATGACCATGCTTCTGTAGTCGATGGGGTCACCCAGGCCGTACAGACAACTGACCGAGGACACCACGATCACATCCCGCCGCTCAAACAAAGCCGAGGTGGCTGAATGGCGCAGCCGGTCGATCTCCTCATTGACAGAAGAATCCTTCTCGATATAGGTATCCGTATGGGCGATATAGGCCTCCGGCTGATAATAATCGTAGTAGGAAATGAAGTATTCCACCGCATTATTGGGAAAAAACTCCCGAAATTCCGAACAAAGCTGGGCCGCCAGGGTCTTATTATGGGCCAGCACCAGGGTAGGCCGATTCAGTTTTTCAATGACCGAGGCCATGGTAAAGGTCTTACCCGAGCCGGTAACACCCAAGAGCGTCTGCTCCCGCAAGCCCCAATTGACACCGTTGACCAACCCCGTGATGGCCTCCGGTTGGTCACCGGAGGGTTTGTAATCTGAAACCAGTTTGAATTGATCCATAGCGCCTCCTTATACCAAAGCGCGGCAATCTTCCGGCCGGTAGTAACCGGATTGGGCCATGGATACAAATTCCTGCTCCGCCACGACCACATGATCCACCAGCTCGATACCCACAGCATCCAGCGCCATGGCCAATCGGCGGGTGGTCTGCACATCGTCACCGGAGGGGATCGCCAAACCGCTGGGATGGTTGTGTGCCAGGATCACCGTAGTGGCATTGGCAGCCAGGGCCATCTCCACCACCCGGCGGATGGGGACCGCCGCGGAATTCACGCTTCCCTCGCCCACCTCTTTGCAGCACAGCACCTTGCACTTGGCATCCAGGGCCAGCAGGTAAACGCACTCATTCTTTTTTCCCAGGAAATACGGCACCAAATACCGGCCGTATTCCCCCACATTGGTCAGCACCGCATGCTTCTGCCGGCAATGGATCCCGCAGTAGCGCTCCACGGAACGAAACAGGGTCAAATACGCCGCCGCAGAAGGGCCGATGTCCTGCACCCGGCACAGTTCCTCCGGGGAAGCCTGCAGCACCTTATCCAGGGAACCAAACTCCTTGAGCAGGGCGTGAGCGATCAAATTGGTATCTTTGCGGGGTATGCAATAAAACAGAAGCATCTCCAAAACCTGCACATCGGTAAAGGAATCCATCCCATCCCGGATGTATCTTTCCCTCAAGCGCTGGCGATGCCCGTCATGGATCGACATATTTTTCAACTCCCCCATGTTTTATCTTGCTATTTTCCGATATTTTGATAAAATAATCACAAGAACGATTTTTGTCGGTTCCTGTCGCGAAAATTATTCGTGTTTCTGCACATGATATGCCATAAGGAGGAACATCATGGAACAAACAGAAGAACTCTATACCATACTGAATTTGATGGATCGCCCGGCATTCTGTGTAAAGGATGACACGGTTTGTTACGCCAATGCCGCTGCCCGGCAGCTGCTCATCCGAAAGGAGGATCCGATCCTTCCCCTGCTGCAAACCGGCAAGCAGGAATACGCGGATTTCCGGGACGGTTGCCTGTACCTGACCCTGACCCTTCCCGGCGGTATGTGGGGCGCATCCATCACCCGCACCACCGGCGGTGACCTCTTTGTTCTGGATCAGGAGGATACCCAGGCAGATCTGCAGGCCATGGCCCTGGCAGCCCAGGAGCTGCGCCAGCCTCTAACCGGCATTCTTACGGTGGCGGATCGTCTCTTCCCCCTGGATGGGGCAGATTCCGATCCCAACACCCAGGAGCAGGTAGCCCGGATCAACCGGGGTCTTTTCCAAATGCTGCGGATCGTCAGCAACATGTCCGACGCCTACCGCTACAGCCAGGAGACCGGTGCCAACCAGGAGACCCGGGATATCGGTGCCCTGTTTGACGAGATCTTCCAAAATGCCGCGCCTCTGATCCAGCACACTCAGATCACCCTGCGCTACACCGGCCTGGAGGAATCCGTGCTGTGCCTGGTGGACGAGGAGAAATTGGAGCGGGCGGTCAATAACATCCTGTCCAACGCGGTGAAGTTCACCCCTGCCGGCGGTACCATCGACGCCCGGCTGACCCGGAAGGGCCACATGCTGTACCTGACAGTGCAGGACAGCGGTGAGGGCATCGGCGAACCGGTCAAGGGCAATCTCTACACCCGCTTCCAGCGCTCTCCCGGCATTGAGGACAGCCGTTACGGCATCGGCCTTGGCACTGTGCTGATCCGCTCCGCCGCCGCCTGTCATGGCGGTACGGTACTCATGGAGCCGGCGCCCGGACAGGGCAACCGGATCACCATGACCATGGCCATCCGCCAAAGTAAGGACGGCACGGTCCGTTCTCCCCGACTTCGGACAGACTACGCAGGCGAACGGGATCATCGACTCATCGAGCTTTCCGAGGTTCTCCCCCCTGCCCTGTACCGCAAAGAACAGAAATATTGATCCATCCCTGGCCTGCATTCCGCAGGCCAGGTTTTTTTGTTACAGATAACGCTTCAAGTACTGACCGGTGAAGCTCTCAGGCACCTGCGCCACTTCCTCCGGCGTACCGCAGGCCACCACCGTGCCGCCACCGTCGCCGCCCTCAGGACCCAGGTCGATGAGGTAGTCGGCGGTTTTGATCACATCCAGGTTGTGCTCGATGACCAGCACCGTATTGCCGGCCTCCACCAGGGTCTGCAGCACATCGATGAGCTTGTGCACATCCGCCGCGTGAAGGCCCGTGGTGGGCTCGTCCAGCACATAGATGGTTCTGCCGGTGGATACCCGGGCCAATTCGGTCGCCAGCTTCACCCGCTGGGCTTCGCCACCGGAAAGGGTGGTACTGGATTGGCCCAGCTTCACATAGCCCAGGCCCACTTCCACCAGGGTCTGCACCTTCCGGTGGATCTTGGGCATATTTTGGAAAAATTCCGCCGCTTCCTCCGCGGTCATATCCAGCACCTGAGAAATATTTTTCCCCTTATACTGGACTTCCAGGGTCTCCCGGTTATACCGCGCGCCCCGGCACACCTCACAAGGCACATACACATCCGCCAGGAAGTGCATCTCGATCTTCACCAGGCCGTCACCGGCACAGGCTTCGCACCGGCCACCCTTCACATTGAAAGAGAACCGGCCCGGGCCGTAGCCCCGGATCTTGGCATCGTTGGTGGAGGCGAACAGATCCCGGATGTCGTTAAACAAGCCCGTATAGGTGGCAGGATTGCTCCGGGGGGTTCTGCCAATGGGACTTTGGTCAATATCGATGACCTTATCCAAATGCTCCAGGCCCTCCACGCAGCGGCAGGCGCCGGGGCGTGTACGGGCGTGGTTCAGACGATTCAGCAATGTCTTGTCCAGCACTTCCCCTACCAGGCTGGATTTTCCGGAACCGGACACACCGGTGACGCAGGTCAGCGTTCCCAACGGGATATCCACATCCACATTTTTCAGGTTATTTTCCGTAGCGCCCCGCACCGACAGCTTTTGGCCGTTGCCGGCACGCCGGGCAGACGGGACGGGGATCTTCTTGAAACCGGACAAGTACTGACCGGTGATGGACTCCTCACAATCGATGATATCCTGCAGGCTGCCGGTGGCCACGATCTTACCGCCTCGGCTGCCCGCTCCGGGGCCTACGTCCACGATGAAATCCGCAGAGCGCATAGTATCCTCGTCATGCTCCACGACGATCAGGGTGTTACCCAGATCCCGCAGCTGCTTCAGGGTCGCCAGGAGCTTGTCATTATCCCGCTGGTGCAGGCCGATGGAAGGCTCGTCCAAAATATACAGCACGCCCATCAGGGAAGAACCGATCTGGGTGGCCAGGCGGATCCGCTGGCTCTCACCACCGGACAGCGTTCCCGCCGCCCGGGAAAGGGTCAGGTAAGAAAGGCCCACATCCCGCAAAAATCGCAGCCGGGCTTTGATCTCCCGGAGGATCTGGTCGGCAATCATGGCCATATTGCCTTCTAATTTCAGTTCTTCCGTGAACTTCAGGGCCTTTTCCACGCTCAGTTCGCAGAAATCCATGATGCCGATGCCGCCCACGGTCACCGCCCGGGCAATATCCGAAAGCCGATGGCCGCCGCACTGGGGACAGGGTGCCGAGCCCATGCACTCCTCCAGTTCCTTCCGGGCGGCATCGGATTGGGTCTCCTTGTACCGCCGGGCAATATTGTTCATAATGCCCTCAAAGGGCTGCTCCAGGACGCCGTAACCGGAACCCCGGTTGTAGGTCATCCGCAGCTTCTCCCCCTGGGTGCCGTAGAGGATCACATTTTTGGCTTCCTCGGAAAGCTCCCCGAAGGGGGTGTTCAGGTTAAAGCGGTACTTTTGGGCCAGGGCCTCAAAGTACATCCGGAAGACGCTGTCCGTCCGGGCGCTCTGCCAGCCGGAGACCTGAATGGCGCCATCCAGCACCGATTTTGTCTTGTCCGGGATCACCAGATCCACATCCGCCACCAGCCGGAAGCCCAGGCCGGTACAGCTGGGGCAGGCACCGGCGGGATTGTTGAAAGAGAACATCCGGGGCTCCAGCTCCGAAAGGCTGACACCGCAATCCTCGCAGGCATAATTCTGAGAAAAGCTCAGCTCCTCCCCGGTTTGGGGCAGTTCGATGCTCACCAGGCCACCGGAATGGCTGCAGGCGGTCTCGATGGAGTCGGTCAGCCGGCGGCGCAGGCCATCCTTCAGTACCAACCGGTCCACCACCAGCTCGATGTTGTGTTTTTTATTCTTTTCGCAACTGATCTGCTCTGTCAGGTCATAGAGGATGCCGTCCACCCGCACCCGGGCAAAGCCACTTTTCCGGGCATCCTCGAACACCTTCTGATGCTCGCCCTTTTTCCCCCGAACCACCGGGGACAGGACAATGAACCGGGTCCCCTCACCCAGGGACTCCACCCGGTCCACGATCTGATCGATGGTCTGCCGGGCGATCTCCTTGCCGCACTTGGGGCAGTGGGGAATACCCACCCGGGCCCACAGAAGCCGCAGATAATCGTAAATTTCCGTCACCGTACCTACGGTAGAGCGGGGATTCTTGGAGGTGGTCTTTTGATCGTTGGAAATGGCGGGAGAAAGGCCGTCGATGGAATCCACATCGGGCTTATCCATCTGTCCCAAAAATTGCCGGGCGTAGCTGGAAAGGCTCTCCACATACCGCCGCTGGCCTTCGGCATAGATGGTATCGAAGGCAAGGCTGGACTTTCCCGAACCGGAAAGCCCGGTAAATACAATGAGCTTATCCCGGGGGATGGTCAAATTCACATTTTTCAGGTTGTTTTCCCTGGCACCCTGAATGATAATTTTGTCGTTCATAGGGCCCTCCTGCATACAGAAATCTTACAGAGTATTATACCACATTATTTTGGCCAGCACAAGTAAGAATTCAAACAAAATTTCGGCATGGCAATTAGAAAAGCACCCGGCCAAACTGACCGGGTGCTTTCATATATCTGCTTATTTTAGACGCTGTTATTCGGTTTTGGGGCGGGTGTAATACTTGAACCCAAACCGGTCCAGATCTGCCAGGGTCGCTCTGCCGGAACGGAGGGCCACACGGATATTCTCTGTGGTTCCGTTGCTGTAATGGACAACGATGTAAGCACTCTTCCTTGCGCCAAACCAATATTCGTTTTCCTCGTCATCATAGAATTTCTCCATCCCTAGATCAAAGCCCAGATTATCCCCATCAAAGGCGATCTTCACGATCTCCCAGCCCGATGTGGTGGGCACCTGAGTCGTGGTGGTAGTTGGGGTCTGAGTGGTGGTGTTGGGAACAGTTGTGGTTACCCCCGGCTGCACCAAACTGCAACCGCCTATGCCCAATATAAGCGCCACAATTACAAGGAAAATTACCAGTTTTCTCACAAAAAAACCTCCGTTATCTAAAAAATCTTTTTTCCTAAGAACAACACAATTCCATTATACCACGTTCACGATGCTAATCAAGGGTTTTTATCTTTGCTCCCATGCCAAACCGATTCTGACGGTCCCATAATCCTGATGATCGCCTTTTCTGACAATTTGCACCTGATAGTAGCCCGCGCCGTAAACTGCCAATGTCGATGGTGAAATTTCAATTATTTCATAATTGGTTTTGGGGGCTGTATGGGAATGGGAGTAAGCAATAGAGGAAGCAACCGGCACTCCGTTTTTATAAATGTACATATCAAAGTCCGTTATCATAACTTCCACATCGTTTTGGTTTTTTCCAACTTGTTCTGAAAAGACATCCCATGCACACGCGATCCGGAACGGAACCGTTGTTGTATCACAATAAATATTATAGCTGAAAGAGGATGTGCTTTCTGTAGCATCAAAATGGGTTCTTCGTCCGTTGCTGGCAACTTGATAGCAGAAGCCCGCGTCAATAACACCGGCTCCTTCCTGATCAGAGGCCCTTGTGCCTTCGGTATATGTCATATCGGAACCTGCATTATAAGATGCGCTAGCCATCAAAATCGCCTTCAGTGTTTGCGGTTTATCGCTTAGTCCAACATTGCGGGACATCATTTGCACTACAGTACCGGTAACATGCGGTGCCGCAAAGCTTGTTCCAGTACTCTCATTGTATAAATAAATATTGACATTGCCCGGAGCGCAAACATCCGGCTTATTCACAACATTAATCGCTTCTATGTATGGGCTGTAATCCGTAAGAGTATATGCACCGGATGCAGCCTGGTTTGTACCGGTGGCGGTTACCGCACCGACTGTAATAACATTGGGAGCTAGTCCGAGAGAGTTTACACAGCCATTATCGTTTCCGGCCGCAATAACAATCGTCACGCTATTATTCTTGACAAGATAGTCCATTTGCACGGAATATATATCATATTCGCCATTAAACACCTGTCCATAGGAAATATTGATCACATGAACATTATACTGATCGATTAAATACTCACAATCAACTATTGCATCTGATAGCCCACCCGCTGATCGACTATAGATACTGCAGTCAGGTGCCATTTTAACAATAATACCGCTCGTCTTAGTAGCATGCGCTGTATTCGCGCCCACGCCCGGATCTGTTATTGTGATGTTATCATAATCAGCCCCCATAATATAGGAAATGGGGTGGCCCTCTTCCACAAGACCCACGCGTATGCCAACACCCGTATAACCACT
The DNA here is from genome assembly GCA_045660725.1 of Faecousia sp. GTDB lineage: Bacteria > Bacillota > Clostridia > Oscillospirales > Oscillospiraceae > Faecousia. Next base: position 2,819 of record JAZREG010000207.1, on the reverse strand, counting down.
GTTTACGCATACATCACCGTTGATGATCTGATAGGTATCATCGATATCGGCAAAATCGGTACCTTTGTCATCACCAACATATTCCATATAACAAACTTCTTCATTGGCAGCCAGCGTCTCAATCTGCTCCCGAGTCAATAGGACTTTTCGTATAAACGGTGAAAAAATACTTATGCTCCCGATTTTCTCTTCCGATAGACCATTTTTCGCAATGAAGTTGCCGTTCTTTTCTAAATAATACTCTTTTAATATTGCATTTTTAGCCGAAGAGATTTTGTCCTGAACCTCGAGTAAAGCCCGTTGATGCGCTTCGTTTTCCTTTTCACTTAGGCCAAAAGTATCGGTCGACAGCATTTCCAGTTGCTCTTTGGATACATTTGCGTGCGTAAGCGCTTTCTGTTCAACTGCATTTAAGTCAATGCTGTCACGGATCTGAATTGTAACTGGAATCAACTCATTTTCATCAGCTGCGGACATATATTTTTGGAGTTTGCTGGATATGACAGAAGTGATACTCTCCTCCGGCGTGCCAACAATTTTTCCGAACGACACGGGTTCAGCTGAAGCAGGAGAACTAACGAGAGGCAGAGTAAGGGAAACGATCAGCAAGAGTGCAACAGTTAACCTAAACTTTTTCATAAGTACCTCCAATTATTAAACCGTAATATTCTAAACAATAAATGCGCAATCAAAAGCAGCAAACCATTGGAATCACCCCTGTGCATTTCTCCAAATAACATAAAACATTAATTTTTAGCCAAAATCTTCTCCCTTATCGTTTACATTCTCCCAATCTAAGACAACAATTACTCTGGGATCCTCGATCAAGTCGGCAATCTCACTTACACCTAGTTTCACAGTAAATGTAGGAACAGAACGCATATAGGAAACTACCATTTCCTCTGTAATTCCGTAGTCCCTGAAAATCTCATTTCTGATTCGTTCTATCGCAGCACGAACCGCATCCTTCCCATCCACATACGGATCTGTCCTCTGTCTAAACAGCACCAGAATCGTTCGGGTTTCTCCCGGAATTTTCTCCAGATATTCCGGCGTGATGGGGATATCTTCATATAGTCTATCATCCTCCGGATTCACCGCCAGGTAGAATATCAGCCAAAAATCAGAAGGACACTCCGCTGCAGCAATCTGATCCGCAGTCATGAAAAGAATACCCTTCTCCATAAAGGATTCCTCTACACCCAATGGCTTTACAAAGGTATCGTACGCATACTCCAGCGGTATGCCGGGCATGAGCTTCACCCGCACAGCAAAAAGATCCTTTTTGTTGGAGGATGTCCGCATGGCTTCCCTCAGTTCCTTCGCGATGACGATTTTTCCCTTTTCGGCGGTATTCTCATAGTTGTCCCCAGAGAAGTCGCCGGGTCCGGCAGTACCCCAAATCACCTTGCCGGGGGTAGCATCATCGGTTACCGTCGGGGGCATTGTCCCAGGGACCGTTGCTTCATTGGTGAAGGGTACCGTTGTTCCAGGAACGTAGATGTGGGGCGGGTTATTTTGTCCGCCGTCCCTGATTACAGGCAAGAGAATAAGGGCCAAACAAGCAGCGCTTAAACACCCCGCCAGAGGCAGGAACCATTTGACAATGGAGGCTGTCGGTTTCTTCAATGGCATTACTTCAGCAAATTCCATTACATACCGGTCGTCAATGTTTCCAATGGCGGCCATCATAGTATTTCCACTCATATTACCGTTCCCCTTTCATTTAGATATTTTCTCAGTTCATTCCGCAGTCGAGACAATCGGGTTCGGATCGCATTTTCCCGCAAACCGGTAGTGCGGGCAAGATCCTCATAAGAATCCGCATACCAATACCGCCGGACGAAAAGCAACCGGTTTGTCTGATTAAGGCCATCCAAGAAAGCCTCGATCTGACGAGTCAATTCCGCAGCCTCTATTTTAGCTTCCACGTTTTCTCCGGAAGCAAGTCGAAAATTTAGTTCCTCCACACATTCGGCGTAGGGATTATTCCGCTTTTTCCGGGTGTTGTATGTATAACGGTTGATAGAAATATTGCGAACCAGCCGCAGCAAAAAGGCGAGCAACGAATTCGGTTTTTGAGGCGGCACAGCATTCCACACGCCTAAATAGGCATCGTTAACGCACTCCTCCGCATCTTCCCGGTTCCCGACAATGTTGCTGGCTGTGTGCATGCAGATTGTATTGTATTTGGCAGAAAGCTCCGCAATGGCATTTTCAGCTCTGCTGAAAAATAATTCTATGATTTGCCAGTCATCCATAGGTGACCCTCCCTTCACCTTAATAGTCAGTATTTGTAGGGATGTGTTACATATTATTTTACATCTTTTTCCCATTTGGCACAAGAAAAACCTTACCAAAATCCTGGCATGGCCGAACTGCGCCCAGCGCCAGGCCTCCGCATTACAATTTGACCGAAGAGTGGATGGGAATTCCCGTAATTTTGGGCGGTTTTTCTTTCGATTGGGTGTTGCTTTTTCCATCGGACAAATGGTATAATATGCTAGGAAATTCCTGTACTGCAGGACGATGACAGAAATAGAATTTAAAGTGAGGTAATCCAGATGATTGCGTACGGCGAAAACATCAAGGTCTTCTGCGGCAACTCCAATCCCGAGTTTGCCAAAACCATTTGCAAGGAGCTGGGCATTGAGCTGGGCAACAGCGAGGTCAAGACCTTCGCTGACGGCGAAGTTTCCGTCTCCCTGAACGAGACCGTCCGTGGTGCGGACGTGTTCCTGATCCAGTCCACCTGCAAGCCCGTCAACAACCACCTGATGGAGCTGCTGGTCATGATCGACGCCTGCCGCCGTGCTTCC
>JAZREG010000206.1:0-46327 GCA_045660725.1 Faecousia sp. | reverse complement strand
GCCTCCGCCTTGTCCTGTTCTGCGCCGGCAAGCCTGCCAACGCCGGCGGCGTGGCCACCTCCGGCCTGGAGATGACCCAGAACTCCGAGCGCCTGAGCTGGAGCTTCGAGGAAGTGGACGCCAAGCTCAAGACCATCATGGTGAACATCTTCCACAATGTGGATAAGGCCGCCAAGGAGTACGGCATGGAGGGCAACTATGTTGCCGGTGCCAATATTGCCGGCTTCCTGAAGGTCGTGGACGCCATGAATGCCCAGGGCATCGTGTAAAATAAAAAAGAAGGACCGCAGAGGAAAACCCCTCTGCGGTCTTTATGCTTATTATTCATTTACCCCGGAAGATTCGCCAGGACCGGGCCAGCACCAGGCAAAGGGCGCCGCCGGCCGCGGCGATGAGGGCCCAAACCAGGACAGTGCTGTTCCAGCCGGAATTTTGGGTTAGAAGAGCAATGCCGTAGGTGGAAATGGCGGCGCCTATATGGGTGCAGGAATTCAGCGCCCCGGAAACAAAGGCAGTGCGGCCAAGTTTGGTGAAATGGGGCGGGATCATGCAGATCAGGATCACATTCACGCCGTGCATGCTGCCGGAAAGCAACGCCAGCGCCAAAACGGAGAGGATTGGCACTTTGCCGTGGAAGACCAGCAGAAGCAGCGCCGCGGCACAGCCCAGGCCGAAGATCGCCCCTGCGCAAACCAGCTCATTTCGCAGCAGCTTCCGATACAGCAGATTGGCGGCAGCGATGCTCAGGATGCCAAATACAGGCAGCACCGCACCGGACAGGATGGAAACGCCGCTGCCCAAGGAAAAGACATCGGATATGTAGGTGGGCATCCAGTTGGCGACGCCGTCCCGCAGCGCGCCCTGAAGAACAACGGCTGTCATGATGAGAGCCAAAAGCGCCAAAGCGGCGGGGGTGAAATTTCCGGAGGTTTTTTGCACGGTCGTTTTTTCTTGGATCATGGGGCCCGACCGAGTAGCAAAATGCCGCCCGTAGAGCCATTTCCAAAGAAAAGCCATGGCCAGGGCCAAACCGCCGCTGATCAGAAAAATGCCCCGGAAGGTGAAGGCCGCGATGATCAGCGGCGCGGCCAGGTACAAGGCGATGGAGCCGAGGTTGCCGCCGTAGCTGACCTTTACACAGGCTTTTTCGTAATCCTCCGTGGAGAGATGGTGGACCATGATCTTCACCAGCGGCGGCCACATCAGGGCTTGGGCAAAGCCGTTGATTGCCCAAAGCGGTACCAGTAATGCGCTGTTGCGCAGGAGGGCAACACAGAGATTCATGGAGCCGGTGAGCAAAAATCCAACGAAAATAATGCTCTGGGGCTTGTACTTGTCCCCCAGATAGCCACTGACCAGCTGGCCTGCGCCGTAGGTGATGGAGCAAGCGGTCAGCGCCAGCGCCGCGGTGGTTTGGGGAGCGAAGCCGCTGGCCACCACTTCTACCAATACGGCAGACAGATTGATTCGGGAAATATAGCTGATAAAGTAGACGCTGGAACAAAGCAGGGCAAGGAAGGTTACGCCCCTTTTGGAGGATAATTTATTCATGCTGCTGTGATTCCTTTATTCCGCATTGAATACATACTTGTCCAGCCGGCGGAAGGCTTCCTCCACCCGGGCGGTGGGCAGGGCCAGGTTGATCCGCAGGTGGCATTGACCGTGGAAGGCCCGTCCATCCTGCAGCGCCACGCCCACATCCCAGCTGCGCCGCAGCACCTCGTCCAGGGATACGCCGTGATCGGCGCACCACTGGGTGCAATCGGGAAACAGCATGTAAGTACCCTGGGGACGGGTGACGGAAACGCCCTTAAAGTGCCGGGTGATGTAGTCGCAGGCAAAGGCGGCGTTGTCCGACAGTACTTGCCGCAATTCCTGCAGCCAATGGTTTCCTTCCGGGCTATAGGCGCCGATCAGGGCATGCATGGACAAAACATTCATATGATTATAGTAGGTGCGGTCTGCCTGTTGGTTCATCAGATCCCGGAGCCGGGGGTTGTACACTACGCTGTAGCTGCCCACCAGACCGGCAAGATTGAAGGTCTTACTGGGGGCGTACATAGCAATGGTGCGCATTTTCGCGTCGGGACTGATGCTTTGGGTGGGGATGTGCCGGTTGCCAAAGAGGGTCAGATCCGACCAAATCTCATCGGAGATCACAAATACATCATACTTTTGGAACAGCGCCATGGCGGTTTCCAGCTCCCATTGCTCCCAAACACGGCCGGTGGGGTTGTGGGGAGAGCAGAAGATGGCGGTATGGATCTTTTGGGTACGGAGCTTTTCCTCCATATCCGCAAAGTCCATCCGGTAGACACCCTTTTCATCTTTTTTTAATTCGGACAGGACGGCGGGGTAGCCGTTGGCGTTGAGCGCCTTGGTAAAGCCAATGTAAGTAGGGGAGTGGACCAGCACCGGGTCACCGGGGGCGGCCAGTACCCGCAGGGCGCTGACCACACCGCCCAGCACACCGTTTTCGTAGCCCAGGTGTTCCGGGCGCAGATCCGTCACGCCGTTGTGGGCTGCCTGCCAATTCAGGATCGCGTCGTGATATTCTTTCCGGGGTTCAAAGTAGCCAAAAGCGGGATGGGTGACCCGCTCCTGGATCGCCCGGGTCACCGAGGGGACAGCCGGGAAGTTCATATCTGCCACCCACATGGGGATGGGGTCGAAGCCGTTCTTGGGGGCGCCGGGGCAGCCGGGGTTGCCCAGGGCGTCCACCGCCAGGGCATCCTTGCCGCGACGGTCCATGATGGTAGTAAAGTCGTAATGCATACGAAACTCCTTTGGGGCGGATCAATATTTTTTGCGGTACTGCAGGGGGGTCAGCTGGGTCTCTTTTTTGAAGATACGGCAGAAATAGCTCAGATCCTGGATGCCGATCCGTTCTGCTACCTCCTTGACGGTAAGAGGCGTTTCTGTCAGCAGACGCATGGCTTCCTGAAGCCGGCACTGCTGTATGTACTTGCCGATGCTGGTACCCTGATACTGGGAGAACAAGTGGGCCAGGTAATATTTGCTCAGGTGGCACTGCTTGGCCACCAGCTCCAGGGTCAGATCCTCAGCCAGGTTCTCCCGGATGTAAGTAATGGCGGCCTCCACGCTTTGGTTTTGCTGCAGAAGCCGGGTGGTGCTGGCGTTTTGGGCATCGATGATCCGCAGGATGTACATCAACAGGGTCAGGGCCAGGTTTTGGGTGATCTCGGCGTAGAAGGGGGATTTGCGCTCAAATTCCAGGATCATCCGGTCAAAAAAGGCGGTGAAGCTGGCGGCGTATTCGCCGGTGGTGCGGATGATCTCCAATCCCGGGGGGAGCAGGTGGTTTTCCGGCAACTCCGATAGCTTCAGGCCGCTCAGTGCCATGAAGTATACCTCCATGGGCGCATCCTTGCTGCTTTCTTCTGCGTGAACCAGGCCGGCGTTGTAGATGATCACATCACCGCTCTGAACAAGGCAGCGCAGACCGTCCACGGTAATATAGCCCCTGCCGTCTACCACATACATTACTTCGCAGAAGTCATGGCTGTGGTCACTTTCCTGCCAGGCGTCACTCTTTTCCAGCTTGCCGGCGTACATCAGTCGGGGCTTGATTTTTAGGCTGTAGCGTTGCTGAATGAGATAATGTTGCCGTTCGTCGCTATCGTATCGGTGCAGAACTTCCATGAAATACCTCCCCTCATTCGTGCGAATCTAACAATATAGTAGTCAAATCAGAGGCAAAAGTCAACAGCAATCCTAAAAATTGTGAAAATATTGCGAACACAAATAGACAAGTATATGGTGTTGAAAATCACTCGAAAAAACAGTATCATATGAACAGAATAGCAAAATGCACAAACTATCCCACGATTATGTAAAGTTTTTTAGGAAAGAGGCTTTTTTGATATGAGTGAAGTCATTCTCCAAATGAAAGATATCGAAAAGCGCTTCGCCGGTGTGCATGCCCTGAAGTCGGTGCAGTTTGAACTGCGTGCCGGCGAGGTCCATGCGCTGATGGGCGAGAACGGCGCGGGCAAGTCCACGCTGATCAAGGTGCTCTGCGGTATCCACAAGCGGGACGGCGGCGAAGTGGTCTACTTTGGCGAGCCTGTTCAGTTCAATGGCATTGCCGATTCTCAGAAGGTCGGCATTTCTGTCATCCATCAGGAACTGAATATGATGAACCATCTGACTGTTGCGCAGAACATTTTCATCGGCCGGGAGCCCAAAAAGGGTCCCTTCATCGATGACGCCAAGATGGTAGAGGATGCCAAGGCCCTGTTCGACAAGATCGGCGTTAAGATCGACCCCACGGTTTCCCTGGGTACTCTGACCGTCGGTAAGCAGCAGATGGTCGAGATCGTCAAGGCGGTCTCCCACGACTGTAAGCTGCTGGTGCTGGACGAGCCTACTGCCGCTCTGACCCAGCCTGAGGTGGAAGAGCTGTTCAAGATCATGAACGATCTGAAGGCCAAGGGCATCGGTATGATCTACATCTCTCACCGTATGGATGAGATCACTCGTATCTCCGACCGCGTTACCGTTATGCGTGACGGTGAATATGTGGGCACTGTGGACACCGCTTCCGTGACCAAGGACGACATCGTCAAGATGATGGTCGGCCGTGTGATCTACGGCGAACAGAAGAGCGCCAGCGCGGTTGCTCCCGACGCACCTGTGGTGCTGGAGGTCAAGAACATGAACGCCGGCAAGGAAGTCAAGAATGTCAGCTTCCAGCTGCGCAAGGGCGAGATCCTGGGCTTTGCAGGCCTGATGGGCGCCGGCCGTACCGAGGTCGCCCGCGCCCTGTACGGTGCTGACCCCCGCCAGACCGGTGAGATCTACATAAACGGCAAAAAGGTCAACATCAAGACCCCCCAGCAGGCGGTTGAGCATGGTATCTGCTACCTGTCCGAGGACCGGAAGCGCTTCGGCCTGATGCTGGATAAATCCGTTACCGAAAATACCACCATCGCCTCTGTGGATGACTTCATCCACTCCGGCCTCATCAGCGATGCCGAGATGCGGGATGCTTCCGCTGACTTTAACAGCAAGCTGCGGACCAAGACCCCTTCCATGGAGCAGCTGCTGAAGAACCTCTCCGGCGGCAACCAGCAGAAGGTCATCATCGCCCGCTGGCTGATGAAGAACTCCGACATCTTTATCTTTGACGAGCCTACCCGCGGCATCGACGTGGGCGCCAAGAGCGAGATCTACAACCTGATGGAGGATCTGGCCAAGCAGGGCAAGTCCATTATCATGATCTCCTCGGAACTGGCCGAAGTTCTGCGCATGAGTGACCGGATCCTGGTCATGTGCGAGGGACGGAAGACCGGCGAACTGGATATCGCCGAAGCCACTCAGGAAAATATTATGCAACTTGCAACCATGCGAGAGGAGAATTGACATGAAGAAGAAGATTAGTTCCCTGCTGTCCGGCGGCAAGCAGAATTTTGTGATCATCCTGGCCGCCATCGTTCTGTTTGGTGTGTTCACCCTCATCAACCCCGGCTTTGCCAGCAGCGGTAACCTGCTGACCATGACCAAGTCCCTGGTTCCCTACGCCATCCTGTCCCTGGGTGTTACCTTTGCCATCGCCACCGGCGGCATCGACCTGTCCATCGGTACCGTGTGTATCGGCTCCGCTGTTCTGGCCGGCGCACTGTGCGGAACCGGTGTTACCGTTACTGAGACCCTGTGGCTGACCATTCCCATCATTCTGGCCACTGGCCTGATCTTTGGCTTCATCAACGGCATCCTGATCGCCAAGTGCAAGATCGCCCCCTTCATCGCCACCCTGGGCACCATGCTGGTCTCCCGCGGCCTGACCGCTGTGATCTCTGAGGCTGTCCGTCATATGTCCTCTGCTGTTAAGTATCCTCCCACCGGCTGGTTCCAGAAGGTGTTCACCAACCTGAACGGCTTCCCCATCGGCCTGGTGTGGGTCCTGGCGCTGACCGTCATCTGCATGATCGTCATGTACAAGACCAAGGTCGGCCGTTACATCCTGGCCATCGGCTCCAACGAAGAGGCTGCCCGCCTGTCCGGTATCAACACCGACAAGTACAAGATCATCGCTTACATGATCTCCGGCCTGTTCGCTTCCCTGGCCGCCCTGTTCTACGTGGCTGCCAACCCCTCTCTGAACATCGCTTCCGGTAACGGCATGGAGCTGGACGCTGTCGCCGGCGTGTACATCGGCGGTACTTCCACCACCGGTGGCTCCGCTACCATCATCGGCTCCATCCTGGGCTCCCTGATCCTGGTGGTCATCCGTCAGGGCCTGAACCTGGCTATGTCCGGCGGCTCTGCTGTTTCCACCACCAACATCACCTACGCTGTTACCGGCGTCATCGTGGTGGGCGCTGTTATGCTGGACGTTCTGAAGAAGAAGAACGCTGCCAAGGTCAAGATTCCTGCTGCTGAGAAGAAGACCAAGGATAAGACGGCCGCTAAGTAATCCGTAATAAAACCAAAAGGTTTTATATAAAAATTTAGGAGGAAAATCACAATGAAGAAACTGATTGCACTGATCCTGGTTCTGGTTCTGGCTGTTTCTCTGGTCGCTTGCGCCAACACCACCACCGGTTCCAAGGGCACCATCGCTGTCATCGCCAAGGGCGAGACCCACGCTTTCTGGCTGGCTGTTAAGGCCGGTGCTGAGGCTGCCGGTAAGGAAGCTGGCTACAATGTCACCTTCCGTGGCCCCACTGCTGAGTCCGAAGAGTTTGTCGGCTCCCAGCGTGAAATGGTTCAGACCGCTCTGAACAACAAGGACACCAAGGCTCTGGTCCTGGCCACCATCGGCCTGGGCTTCTCTGATGAGCTGACCGCTGCTTTCGACAAGAAGCTGCCCGTCGTCGAGTTCGACTCCGGCCTGTATGACAACAACGCTGCCGTCGTGCCCGCCAAGGATCCCGCCATCGGCTCCGTCGCTACCGACAACAAGGCTGCCGGCGCCGTCGTTGCTACCAACTTCTATGCTTACCTGAAGGCTCAGAACGTTCTGGTCAACGGCTACAAGGTCGGCATCATCCAGCACGACTCCACCTCCACCGGTATCGACCGCGCTGCTGGTTTCAAGGAAGAGATCGAGAAGCTGGCCGCTGCTGACAGCATCACCCTGGACATCAACCTGCAGGTCAAGGCTAACAACCCCGGCGAGTACAAGCTGGGTCTGTCTGCTCTGGCTGACTGGGGCGCACAGTCCATCTTCATGACCAACGAAGGCGTTGTGAATGAAGTTTACCCCGAGGTCAAGGACAATGCTGACACCTACAAGAGCATCCTGTTCTGCGGCTTCGACGCTGGTACCAACCAGTACAACTGGATGAAGGACGCCGGCGCTACCTGCGCTCTGCTGGTTGGCTCCGTCGCTCAGGACTCCTACTCCATCGGCTATGAGTCCGTCAAGCTGGCCATTGCCAAGCTGGAGGGCAAGGAAGTCAAGGATCAGGGTATCGCTGGTCAGTGGTACAACAAGGACAACATCGACGACCTGAAGAACAAGAACATCTTCTACATGGGCTAATCCTTTGTTGTCAACTTAACAAAAAGGACCGTGCCGCGAAAGCGGCACGGTTTTTTTATAAGTGCGGCGTACTGCAATCCTACAGTACGCCGCGTTTTTCTATTTTTTATCGCTGGCGCGTTGCTTGACCAAAAATACTGCCATCATTTCCGCCAGGATCTTCAGTGTATCCACCTGACCCTGGGTCCAAAGGCAGGTGGCGGTGCACTCATCGAAGCCCACATAGCCCCGGAATACGCCCCGGTCCATGATGGCACAGTGGAGCATACTCTTGATACCCTGGGGCTCTACGATCTCCCGGATGTGGGGCTCCAGTTCGCTGATGTCCGCGCAGTAGAGGATGCCGGTCTCACCGTAGACCTCCGGCCAGCCTGCCAAATCTGTTTCGTAGCTCAGGTTCTGCAGGTTGTCTTTTTCCGGTTGGATACCGGCGTTGCACCACTCGAAGGTGTTACTGCAGCAGGTGTTGTCATCGTTGTTTTCGAAGATGTACACCCGGCTGACATTGAAATGGCTGCCAATAAAGGCCAGCAGGCTGTTGATGGTCGCATCCAAGTCCCGGCTTTCGTACAGCTGCTGGAATACATAGCGCATCATGGCTTCGTTGGTCATGGACGGCTGCTCGTCAGAATCGATGCGGGTGGCGTTGGATTGGGGCGCGGAAAGGGCGGCCAGGGCATCCGTCACATCGTAGACGTGGAACTGACACTTGCCGTTGCGCTTGGCGGTATACAGAGCCTCATCCGCATGGCGGAACAGATCCGCATAGGTCGTTCCGTGGGCAGGGGACAGGGCAGCGCCGACAGAAACGGACACCGGCAGATTGGGCATCAGTCGGTGCAGCTGCTCCCGGAAGGTGTCCACCACCAGCCGGCATCGATCCTCCACCAGCTCCCGTCCGGGGATATTTTTCAGCAGGATCAGGAATTCGTCGCCGCCGATCCGGCCGATCACATCCTGGGCGCGGAACAGATTGCGCAGAGTGGTGCTGATTTGGGTCAGTACCGCGTCGCCGTACATATGGCCCAGGGTGTCGTTGACCGCCTTGAAGTTGTCCAGGTCCAGCACCAGCAGCGCCGCTTGCTGGCCGACCTCCTGCTGGCTCAGGTGTTCGGCGATGCTCTGCTGGGCGGAGGCCTTGTTCATAAGCTTTGTCAGGCTGTCCAGCTCTGCGCGGCGCTTCATGGCGATGGCATCGGCCTTCAGTTCGTCGATATCATAGATAATGCAGATGATCCGGATGGGGGTTCCGTCATTGTCAAACAGGGCTTTTGCCCGAATTCGGCTCCACAGGTAGCGTCCGTCGGCATTTGCAATCCGTACATCCGCAAAGTCGGTGACATCCTTCTGTGCGACGGTGCGTAATGCCTTGCGCAGCAATGGAATGTCATCGGGGTGAACATGGGGTGTCTCGTTAAAGGTTGGAGACAGGTGCTCGGAGAAAGCATAGCCGAATCGTTGCTGCCAACGGTCGGAGCATTTTACTCGTCCGGTCTGCAGATCCCATTCCATAATCACGCCCTCGGAAAGTCCCACCAGGGATTGGTGGAGGGCAGCCTGGTTGGAGAGCCACTGTTCCCGCTCCTTGGCAGCGGATACCTCTGTCAGCAGGTGATAGGTCACGGCGGTGCCGTCGACACCGAGGGCGTTGCGGCAGGTGTCCAGCACCCAAACCGGCCGGCCGTTCTTTCGTTGCAGGCGGTACTCACAGCGCATTTTTTCGCCGGTGAAGCCCGCCTTTGCCAGGGCCTTCTGCAGAAGGGGGCGATCCTCCGGATAGATCAGGGCCAAAAGGGAGTTACCAAACTGCTTGTCCAGCTCCCCGGCGCTGAAGCCGGTGAGGGCAAACAGAGAGTCAGCGCCCTTCCGCAGGGTCAGGGCTTCGTCCTCCTGACAGCAGAGGGTGCCGTCGGCCAGGGCCTGGAGCGCCGCTGTACCGGAGACCCGGGGGGCAGCGTTGTCGGCGGTGTGGGCTGCCAGTCGGTGGAATATCGCCAGGACGATGCGCTGGGTGGGAACGCCGGTATTTACCCGCAGCAGTGTGATCTCATAGGGATAGGCGGCGCCGTAGGTATGGCTGTAGATGTGGCCCCGGAAGGAGATCAGCCGCTGCTTGTCCTGGAAAAGTGACTCTACCAGCCCGCGCAGCTGAAGCAGGCGATCCCGGTCGCCGGTGTCGGCAGCGTCCCGAAGCAGAAAGTTGGAAAGATCATCAAAGGAGGCGTGGGCATAGAGGGAGAGGAACTCCGGATCCGGATTATAGATCACATGGTAGTTTCGGCTGTCGATGTCCAGCTCGATCACCGTATCCCGGAGATAGTGGAGCATGGTCTGATACTTGATCTGAGAAAGCTCCATGGCGCTGAGGCTGTGTTCCTTTTGCACGGGGCCGGGCAAGGGCAGGCGAATATCCTGGGATTTGGGCGCGTCCACGTCCCGATATTGCTGCGCCAATTCCGCAAATTGGCTGCGTACCCGCTTGAAGCACTCCAACAGCTTCGGAGAGAACAGGCCGCATTTGCCGTTGAGGATCATATTTACCGCCTGGTCGTGGGCGATGGCGGGCTTGTAGACCCGGGGTGTGGTCAGGGCGTCATAGGCATCGGCCAGGCCTACCGCCTGGGCGCAGATGGGGATCTCGTTGCCCTTGAGTCCCTTGGGGTAGCCGTTGCCGTCCCACCGCTCATGGTGGTACAGGCAAATGTTATAGATGTAGCGCAGATACATGGGGTCGCCAATGTCGCCGATCTGCTCGGTCAGCTGGCTGCCCACGGTGGTATGGGTCTTCATGACCTCGAACTCCTCTGGAGTCAGAGGGCCGGGCTTGGTGAGGATCTTGTCAGGAATGGAGATCTTGCCGATGTCGTGAAGGGCAGAGGCAGAGGAGATCCGGTCGATCTCCACATCATCCAGTTCATATTCCGGGTGATTCCGGGCAACCTCCTGCAGCAGCAGCCGGGTAAAGCCCCGAATCCGCAGAACGTGGTAGCCGGATTCGGTGCTGCGGTGTTCAATAATGGCAGACAGGGTATCCACCATGGATTGGTTGGTGTTTCGGATGGCCCGACTCTGATCCTCCACCAGGGTCTCCAAGTGCCACTTGTGGGCATGCAGATCCACCAGCACCTGGACTCTGCGGCGGATGGACAGGGTGGTATAGGGCTTGTGAACCACGTCCTCCACACCCATCAAAAAGGCGGTCTCTTCCCGCTGGCCGGTGCCGGTGGGGCTGATGAGGCAGACCACCGGGATCTCCGCTTCGCCGGAAGCCCGGGCGGCTTCGACCAGGGCTTGCAGTCCGGAGCCTTCGGTGGTGGGAAGATCCGCAATGATCGCAGCGATGCATTGGCTGTTTTGCCCCAAAAGCAGGATGCCCTGCTGGGCATCTTCGGCTTCCAGGAGATAAAAGCTGTTTTCAAAGATGGTGTGGAGGGTGCTGCGGTCGCTGGCAGCGTCGCCGACCAGCAAAAGCGTATCTTTCATTCGGGATTTCATGGCGGTTCCTCCCTGTTGGATCGTTAATCTTATCATAACAGAGGGAGGGGGAGATTGCAAGAGTGCTTTTCCCGGTTATATCGAGATCCCGTTTCGGTAAAGAAAAAGTAAAAAATGAATGGCGTGGCGCAAAATAAAACCGGATATATAACCGGGACATGGTATAAATAAGCCATCCAAGGAACCTGTGAGAGAAAGGAGGGGATCTATGCCGGGCAAAGTTTGGGGCGAGGAATACCGAACCACTTTGGTTTGTGTGGATTCCTTTGCGCATGGGGAACTGCGGGGACGATTTTATCACCCGGGCAACCCTACAGGGGTCGCATTCCTGAGCCTGACCCAATTCCTTCAGGAAATGGAACGCCTCCTGGACGCCATCTCGTTCCCGGATTCCTTTCAAACCCTGCGGACGTTTTCGGACCATTCCACGGAAACGGAGTTGCCGCGGGAGTTCCATTACCAACCCGGAAAAATGGCGACCTTTGCTCTGCGGATCCTGTTTCGGCAGAACGCCAGCTGGCAGGGAACGGTAGTGTGGCAGGAAGGAAGGCGGGAGCAGACCTTTCGCAGCGTGCTGGAGCTGATCTTGCTGATGAGCTCCGCACTGGAATTTTCGGAAGCAATCTAAAAAAACAAACAAAAGGAAAGACAAGGAAAGAATATTCGTCAATGGCAAACTGTCCGAAAGGGCAGGACGCAAAGCATGCGGGCTAAGGCACAAAAATGCTACGCTGGCGCGGCTGCCGATATTTTGTTTCCTCCCCAAATTGAAAGGAGAACAAAATAATGGCAAAGAACAACTTCGGCAAGAGAATCCTGGCAGTAGCCCTGGCCTGCATCCTGGCGGGCAATCTGCTGCCCCTGGGCGCAGCGGCGACCCAAAACCAGACCCCTGCGATGGTGGAAAATTTCGAAGACACCTACTACAAGCAGGACGGCACCGCCGGTACCGCAGAGGATTGGCAGATCCACCTGTCCAAGACCGCGGAATTTACCGGGGAAGACAATCTGTTTGACATTACCCTGACCGTCGAGACCAAGGATACCGAAACCCAGATCGCCGGCGCTGCCCATGGTGCGGCTGTGCTGGTGCTGGATGTTTCCAGCTCCATGGTAAAGGATGCAGGCGGAAACTGCGTCCGCTGCGGCGAAGCCAAGAGCCACAGCGACCACAGCGGCAGACGGGCAAAATGCGCCTATGAAGCACCGACCCACCTGGATCTTTTGAAGGAAGCGGTCAAGAACTTCCTGGATACCTATGTGCAGGACGCAGCGGAAGGCGAGAAGCGCTTGGTCGCCATCGTGAAGTTCGCCACCGATGCGGACACGGTCCTGAGCTGGATCGATGTGAACCAGGGCGATAACCTGGCCACCGTGAAGGATGCGGTGGACGCAATGGCCAGCACCAGCGGCACCAACATCGAAGCGGGCCTGGTCCTGGGCCGCAACCTGCTGAAGCTGGAGCAGCTGAAGGACATTCCTCTGGCCAATCAGAGCCTGATCCTGTTCAGCGACGGTTCTCCCACGGTGGCCGTGGGTGATGTGAACGACACCAGCATTACCCATGTGGACTCCAATAACAGGGGCATTGCCTTCGGCGGAAACTCCTGCGAGGATGACCTGGACGAAATTTTGGAAGCGGTTACCGCAAAGAAGAAGGCAGTTGCCTACAATACCGACGCAGCGCTGCTGAAGCGGTGCTTCGGCGCGGAGAATGTGATCACCAGCAGCGCCGATTCTTTGGCGCTGGACCTGGCTGCCGAGGCTGGCCGGATCGTTACCACCAAGACCAACGCCACCAATGTGACCGACCCCATGGGCAACGGCATTTCCCTGGTCACCGTGACCAACGCGTATAATGCTGCGACGGAGCAGTGGGATCTGAGTAAGGTTGCCCCTGTGATCGCAAACGGCATCACCACCTACACCATTACCTATCGTGTGGAGCTGGATCCCATGGCTGTGGAGCTGGATCCCAACTTCCCCGGCTACACGGTTCTGACGCCCGCCAACGGCGTGACCACCCTGAATTACACCTACGGCGAGGACGCTGAGGCTGTGGTCGCTGATTTTAATGAGCCCAATGTCCGTGGTATTCGCAGCTTTGCTGTCCGCTATGCGTATGTGGGCGAAGTTCCTGAGAATGCGCCCCAGGTCCCTGCAGACCAGGTTTACAAGGCTGGCACTTCCGTTCAGGTGGCAGCTGCTCCCGTTCTGGCAAACTACACCTTCTCCGGTTGGGACAGAGCTGACTTCGTGATGCCCGCCGAGGACGTGGTGATCTACGGCAGCTGGACCGAGAATCCCAAGTATGACTACACCCTGATCTACAACGCCAACTTCGGCGAGGAAGAGACCAAGCTGGATGCGGAAAATGTCACCGGCATCTATGCGGAAGAATTTTGGATGGTAGTGGACGCCAATGCGTTCGTCCGGGAGGGCTACAACTTCGTGGCATGGAACACCGCTGCCGATGGCACCGGCGCATCCTTCGCCGCTGACGATGTGATCGGCCTGACCAGTGACAACAACACCGTGGTTTTGTACGCTCAGTGGGAGCAGATCGTGCCTCCCACCACCGAACCCACCGTGCCTCCCACTACGGAGCCTGTTGTGCCTCCCACTACGGAGCCTGTTGTGCCTCCCACCACAGAGCCTGTTGTGCCTCCCACCACAGAGCCTGTTGTGCCTCCCACTACGGAGCAGCCCACTGTGCCTCCTACCACTGTGCCTCCTACCACTGAGCCTCCCGTTACTGAGCCTCCCGCTACTGAGCCTCCCGTGACCGAGCCTCCTGTGACCGAGCCTCCCGTAACTGAGCCTCCCGTGACAGAGCCTCCTGTCACCCAGCCTCCTGTGACCGAGCCTCCTGTGACCGAGCCTCCTGTAACTGAGCCTCCTGTGACTGAGCCTCCTGTGACTGAGCCTTCCCTGGAAGACCTGGAGGATCCGGATGTGCCTCTGACCGAGAACCCCAAGACCGGCGATCCTACCATCCTGCTGGCGGGCCTGGTTGTTGTTTCCGGCTCCGGTATGCTGTGGCTGAAGGGCAAGAAGAAGGAAGAGGAAGAATAATTCCCCCAATAAACTGCGGCACCTCCCAAATCAGGAGGTGCCGCTTTTTTGTTGCGGATATTTTCATTTTTTGAAACAAGAATGGAAAAATCTAACCGGATTTATCACCGGCAAATGTTATGATGTACCCATAAAAGGGGAAATTATCCGTTGGGCAGCCTGGGTTCCAGGGGATGCACCGCATAGTGGATCCGGGCGGGGGAATGGGGATACTGCCGGCAGAAGGCTTTCTCGATCCGCTGGCAGACCATGCAGCTGTTTTCGTAGTTGGCCTGAGGAAGCATCAGGATCAGCTGGGAGGCGCTGCACCGGGTGACCACATCGCCCTGGCGCAGATTGCTGATGGCCAAGGCCTGGAGGTTCTCCATGGCCCGATCCAGGCTGCGGCGGGCCAGAGGCGCTTTTCCCGCTCCATGAAGGGACAGCAGCGCGATATGTACCACATCGCCACTGCGGATGATCGCCCGGGCCTGCACCTGATACAGCAGCCGGAAGAAATCGTACTCGCAGAACATGGCGCCCTTTGTTTCGCCGGATTCTTTGAGGTTGCTGCGCAGGTCTTCCGGAGGTACAGAGGTGTTGCTGACCTCCTTGGAGGCCTCCCGGTACAGCCGACGGCTCTCGTCCGAGGGCATGACACCGAAATTATCAAAGAGCAGCTCGCTCATGGTTTCGTAAGTTTGCACCGCTTCCCGGCGATTCCCGGCGGCGATCAGATAACGCATCCGGTGCTGATACAGCCCTTCGCTGTAGGGTTCCAGCCGCAACGCCTGGTCACAGACCGAGCTGGCTTCCTGCCAAAGACCTTGTTCCTCCAGCAGCGGCAGCGTCCGTTCCACCAAATCCAGATACCGCCGGTGGAAATAGGCGTGGATGGGGATGACCCAGGATTCGGTGGCCAGCTTGGGGAGGAAATCGCCCCTGTAGATGGTCAGCAGCTGACGGAAGGCATCCAGCTGCGCCTGGCCGGTAGCGGAGAGGGCCTTGGTGTAAAGCGTATCGAATTCTTCGGCATCCAGGGTCACGGCCACCTCCGGATTCCAGCTGTAGTGGCCGTCCTTGTGCAGGATCAGCTGATGGCCGATGCCGTCGCCTAGCTGATCCAGCTGCGCCCGGGCCCGGTAGAACAGGGCTTTGAGCCGGTTAGAGGGATCATCGATCTCGCTGCTGTCGATCTGCAGGGCTGCCAAGAAGTCCTCCTGCGCTTTGCGGCTGCGGCGATGATAAATGAGATAACTCAGCAAAAGCCAGACCTTTCGGGCCCGGTTATTGCTGTCGTCAATTTGATTATCACCCTGGGAGATGGAAAAGCCTCCCAGCATGCGAACGCGGATCGTTTCCATAGCGCTTATGTCACCACCAATTCAGAGGTTTTATTTTTCTGTTATTATAGCAATTTTGGGGTGTGCATTGCAATACCCAATTGGTAACTTTGGTTGAACAAATCGAAACTGTGAAAATGAGAGGAGAGGGCAGAAAAATGCGAATATTCGGAATGCTTTTTGCCCTGGTGGCGGCAGCCTGCTTGCTGGTCGGCTGCATGGACGAGGTAGTCACCCCCTCCCAGCCCCACCCGCAGACCCAGCCGGTCACGGCGCCGGTGACAACGGTGCCGACTACGACAGTTCCGGTGCCGACCGTGTTGCCCACCACAGTGCCGCCCACCACGGTGCCGCCCACCACAGTGCCGCCCAATACGGTGCAGCCCACTACGGTGCCGCCCACTACGGTGCCGCCCACAACAGTACCTCCCACAATGGTACCTCCCACCACCGTTCCGCCGGAAACGGAGCCGGCGATCCAGGGCGGTGTCCCCCATAAGGTGACGGTGGAAGCCCCGGGGACGCTGGAAAAGCGGGGCGGGGGTGCGGTCATCGACTATTCCAACACCCGGGATGGGTACGTGATGGTTTGCTTCCCCCAGCCCTCGGTGCAGCGGCTGAAGGTCCAGGTCAAAGGCCCTGGCACCACCTATACCTACAACCTGACCCCGGAAAAGTGGACGGCGTTCCCGCTGTCGGATGAAAACGGGGCTTATCAGGTCACGGTGTATCAGAATGTGACGGGAAGTAAGTACGCCGCGCTGCTGTCGGTGCAGCTGGAAGTAACGCTGTCCGATCCCTTTGCGCCTTTCCTGCGGTCGAATCAGTATGTGGATTTCGATGCTGCTGCAGATACGGTGGCCAAGGCGGACAGTCTGACCGCCGGCTTGACGGATCCCGTCAAAAAGGTGGAAGCGATTTACGATTTCGTGGTGCAGACCCTGCAATATGACCGGGAACTGGCAGCCACGGTCCAAAGCGGCTACTTGCCGGTGCTGGATCAGGTGCTGGCCCGGGAAAAGGGTATCTGTTTTGACTACGCGGCGCTGATGACGGGCATGCTTCGCAGCCAGGGCATCCCCACCAAGCTGGTGGTGGGCTATGCCGGCCAGGCGTACCACGCCTGGATCAGCGTTTGGACGGAGCAGACCGGCTGGGTCGACGGCGTGATCTTCTTTGACAGCAACGGCTGGCATCGGATGGATCCTACGTTTGCCTCCTCCGGTGGCAGCAGTTCGGATATTTTGGCCTACATCGGCGATGGGGCCAACTATGTGGCCAAGTATTTCTATTGAGGAGGGCCTATGGAAAAGGAAAAACGGAAATCTACGACCGTCAGCGTTTTTTGCGGCGCTCTGGCACAGCTGATCCACGGCGGTATCAGCCTGGGAGATGCGCTGATGCTGATGGCAGAGGAAGAACCGGATCAGGCCTACCGCAGTTGCCTGAAGCAAATGGCTGCAGGCGCGGATGCCGGCGGGGATCTTTCCAGGCTGATGGAGCAGGCAGGGATCTTTCCCGCTTATGCCTGCACCCTGACCCGGGTGGGTCAGCAGACGGGCAAGCTGGAAGAGACCTTGGAAGTCCTGGGGCGATATTATGCCGCCCGGGCCAGGCTGCAGCAGCAGACCCGGAGCGCCCTGGTATATCCTGCGGTGCTGTTGGCGGTGTTGCTGGCGGTGGCGGTGGTGCTTCTGGTGTGGGTACTGCCGGTATTTGCGGATGTGTATGCCCAGTTGGGCGTAGGGATGAACGACTTGGCAGGCTGGCTGCTGGCCTTTGGCGCTCTGCTGAAGGCGGCGCTGCCCTGGCTTGCCGGTGGGTTGGCGGTGGCAGCGGTGCTGCTGGCGATGCCTCCGGTGCGCACCTGGCTTTCTTTGCAATGGAACCGGCATTTCGGTGATCGGGGCGTGGGCAGAAAATTGCTGTCTGCCCGGTTTGTGTATGCGCTCTCTGCAGCGATTTCCAGCGGTATGGAAGCGGAAGCGGCGGTAGAACTGGCTTCCGGGGTCGCCCGGGGAGAGAGCGCAGGATTCTGTGCCCGGTGTCGCATCTGCCGGGCTGCCCTGGAAGCAGGGGACAGCCTGGGGATGGCCCTGTCCAAGGGGGGGTTCCTGTCCCCGCCGGATCGGCGGCTGCTGGAGGCAGCGGCCCGCAGCGGCCGGCAAGATGAGATGCTGGGATCCATCGCCCAAAGCATTACACAGGACAGCCAGGAAGCCCTGGCAGCCCGCACAGCCCGGCTGGAGCCGACGCTGGTGGTGGCCAGCTGCCTGGTGATCGGTGGAGTGCTGCTGGCGGTGATGCTGCCGCTGCTGAACATTATGAACGCCATTGGGTGATGCTATGAAAAAGAAATTTTTATGTCGGCTGGCTGCAGGGTTAGCGCTGCTGCTGATGCTGAGTTTTCTGCTGCTGGGTGTCAGCCGACTGGATGCGGGCTATGCCAATGCGGGCAAGGCCCAGCTGGAGGAGGCGCTGCGCCGGGCTTCTGTGGCCTGCTACGCCACCGAGGGGCGGTATCCGCCCTCCTTGGCGTACCTGACGGAGCATTACGGCGTGCAGGTCGATGAAGCGCGCTATACGGTTTTTTATGAAGTGGTGGCGGAAAACTGGATGCCGGAAATTACGGTTTTGGAAAAGAATGTATGAGAAATGAAGGAAAAGTCAAGTCCCTGAGCGCCGTTGCCGCGCTTATGGTGCTGGCGGTCTTTGCCCTGACGATCCTGGGGGTACTGCTGGGGGGAGCGGGTGTTTACCGACGGCTGACCCAGCATGTTGCGGCGTCGGCAGACAGCCGCAGCGCTGCCCAGTATTTGGCCACCAAGGTGCGCCAGGCGCCCTTGCCGGGGCAGATCCAAGTGCTTCCCTTCGGGGAGGGGCTTGCTTTGCAGATCCCGGAAACGGAAAACGGGGCATTTGTGACCCGGATCTATTGCCACGACGGCTGGCTGATGGAGCTTTTTTGCGCAGAAGGCAGCGACTTGCTGCCGGAGGATGGGGAGAAGGTGCTTCCCATGGAACGCTTGACCCCCAGCCTGGGATCGGGGCTGCTGAAGCTGTCCATCACGGACAGCCGGGGGCAGACCCAAAAACTGCTGCTTACCTTGCGGGGGGAGGTGGCCAGGCCATGAAGGAACGAAAGACGCTGCTTTTGGTGGAGCTTTTGGTGATGCTGCTGGTGTTTTCTCTGGCGGCAGCCTTGTGCCTGCGGGGGTTTGCCTGGGCAAATGACCGCTCCGAGTTCCTGCAGCACCAGGCCCGGTCGGCGGTGGAAGCCCAAAATGCGGCGGAACTGCTGAAATATACCCACGGGGATTACGCACAGCTGGGTGGCGAATGGGTAGAGGATCATTGGCAGATTTCCTGTGAGGGTGGTTTTATACGGATCACTCCGGAGCAGAATCTTCCCCAGGGTCTGGCCGGTGCTTCTGTGGAAGTGCTACGGGCGGACGGAGAGTCCCTGACGATCCTGACGGTCAGATGGCAGGAGGTGGCGGAATGAAAGAAAAACGCCTGTTTTTTTCCCAGCCGGTGGGCGTAGCATCGGTGCTGGTGATCTTCGGAGTGCTGTGCCTGACGGTATTTGCCCTGCTGGCTGTCTCCACGGTGCAGGCCCACAGCCGCCTGGCAAGCCCTATGCACAGCGCCGTAGAGGGCTATTACGCAGCCGACAGCGCTGCGGAGGAGATCCTGGCCCAGCTGCGTCAGGGACAGCTTCCCCAGGGCGTTGCCCGGGAGGGTGACCTGTATACCTATCAATGCCCCATCTCTGCTACCCAAACCCTTGCGGTGGCGGTGCGGGTGGATGGCACGCAATATGAGATCCTGCAATGGCAGGCGATCCCCATTACCCAATGGGAACAGGAAGGATCGTTACCGGTTTGGCCCGGAAAGGAGTAATACCATGGAACAATTGATGGAATATTTGAAAAAAGCGGTACAGGCGGAGGCGTCGGATCTGTTTTTGGTTCCCGGTGCGCCGGTGAGCTATAAGCTGGATGGACAATTGACCCCCATGGAGGAGGGACGCCTGGCCCCTGCCCGGACTCAGCGCTTCATTGAGCAAGTCTATGCCCTGGCCCAGCGGGATATCGAACCCTTTCGTGCCACCGGTGACGATGATTTTTCCTTCTCCGTCCCCGGGCTGGCCCGGTTTCGGGTCAATACTTACCGGCAGCGGGGTTCCTGGGCGGCGGTGATCCGCATCGTTATGTTCTCCATTCCGGATTGGAAGACCTTGGGCATCCCGGAGCAGGTGATGGACCTGACAAAGCGCACCAGCGGCATGGTGCTGGTCACCGGTACTGCCGGATGTGGCAAGTCTACCACCCTGGCGTGTCTTGTGGATCGGATCAATAAAACCAGGGCCTGTCATATCATCACTCTGGAAGACCCCATTGAGTATCTGCACCGGGATCAGAAGAGCATCATCAGCCAGCGGGAGATCGCTGTGGATACCAGTGATTACCTATCGGCCTTGCGGGCCTGCCTGCGGCAGGCGCCGGATGTGATCCAGCTGGGGGAGATGCGGGACCAGGCCGCCATTCGCACTGCCATGACCGCGGCGGAAACGGGCCATTTGCTCCTGGCGACTTTGCATACCCACGGCGCGGTGAACACCATTGACCGGATCATTGACACTTTTCCTGCGGATCAGCAGCAACAGATCCGCATCCAGCTCAGCGCGGTGCTGTGTGCCGTGGTGTCTCAGCAGCTGCTGCCGGATGTGGACGGCGCTCTGGTGCCGGCCTTTGAGGTGCTGCAGATCACCCCGGCGGTGCGCAGTATGGTGAGGGATTGTAAGAGCCATCAGATCCCCGGGGCCATCGCCGCCGGCAGCGCAGACGGGATGCTCTCCATGGATGGCTCGATTCTGAAACTGTACCGGGAAGGGCGGATCTCCCGGGAGACTGCCCTGGCTTATGCGGAAAATCCGGAGCAGCTTCGACGCAGAATGGACGGATAAAGGAAAAGCGCACTGCCACAGGCGGTGCGCTTTTTGCCGGGAATAGGGACTTGCTGTGGCGAATAGGTTTCATCAGGAGGTGAAAGCGCCGATGCTCGCAGCGGTTTGGCTGATGCTCAGCAGCCTGATCTATTCCTTGCAGTTGTCCTCCGGGAGCTTTCCCAGCCCCTTAAGCCCCAAGGAGGAAGAATATTACCTGAAGCTTTCCGCCCAGGGCGACATGGAGGCCCGAAACATTCTCATCGAGCGAAACCTGCGCCTGGTGGCCCATATTATGAAGAAATATTACGCACAGACGGCGGACCAGGAGGACTTGATCTCCATTGGTACCATTGGCCTCATTAAGGGGATCACCAGCTTCGATGCCCAGAAAGGGGTGCGCCTGGCCACCTATGCCGCACGGTGCG
This sequence comes from Faecousia sp., assembly GCA_045660725.1. Classification (GTDB taxonomy): domain Bacteria; phylum Bacillota; class Clostridia; order Oscillospirales; family Oscillospiraceae; genus Faecousia. The sequence goes on along the minus strand of JAZREG010000206.1, from coordinate 25,549 downwards.
TGGAAAATGAGATTCTAATGTATTTCCGCAGCCAGCGCAAGACCAGCCAGGATGTGTCTTTGTCGGATTATATTGAGTCGGGCACAGATGGGGCGGCGCTTTCCTTAATGGATGTGGTGGGGGAAGAGGAGGACCTGCTGGAGACCATCAGCAATCGCCAATGCATTGCCCAGGTGCGCCGGGCGGTGGACCAATGTCTGACCGATCAGGAGCGGCAGGTGATCCTGTTGCGCTACGGCCTGGGGGGTGTGAAAGCAAGCCGCCAGCGGGAAGTGGCCCAAATGCTGGGCATCAGCCGCAGCTATGTATCGCATCACGCTTATTGTAAACGATGAAAAGTTTTTAATCTGCTCCAAACTGTGCCGAATTAAGCTGTTTGAAGCGGAATTTAATATAGAGTTGTTTGTCCTCGCTGAGTTCAATTCGCTCGATTAGGCTGACCAGCAGTTCCCGGCTGGCGCAGGCGCTATCGATGAACCGCTGAACCAGAGCCTTTGCTTCATCCTCCGCCTTGGCGGGGGATTCTTTTTTTCTCTCCAGTTCTTTCAATTGATCTTCCAGTTTGGCCCGGTCAGCTTTGACTTTTAGGTAGATCCGCTGGAAGTCATCTTCGCTCAAGATCCCGGAGAGTTTATCCATGTACATCCGATCCAGATTGGCAGTCATGGTATCGATTCGGTTTCGCAAGGACTGAATCTCTGCTTCCGTGCTGTCTGCAGCTCTGGCGGTTTCGACGGCTTTCTGCGCCATGGGAAGCAACAGGTCAGCATTGAGATATGCTTGACAGACTTCCCGAACCTTGGCAAGTACCGCTTCGGTGACGGTCTGCTCCTTGATGGAGTGACAGGTGCAGACCCCAGCTTTGGTGAACCGCTGGTAGGTACGGCAGACGAAGAACAGGCGTTCCTCTCCGGCTGCGTTCTTGCGGTTCAGAGTTGCCAGGGGATAACCACATTCGTGGCAGAAGATCAAGCCTTTCAGTAAGAAATCGTATGTTCTGCTTCGGGTGTGCTTTCGGCTTTCCACCAGCAGACGCACCTTTTGAAATGTCTCCCGGTCAACAAGGGGCTCATGGGTGTTCTCGACGATCACCCATTTTTCTCTTGGCTGACGCAGACACTTTTTGGACTTGTAGTTGACCTTTACCATTCGCCCCTGCACCATGTTCCCAATGTAGGTTTCGTTTTGCAGCATATCGGAGATCCGCTCGCTGCTCCACAGCCCAGTGTAGGGTCCGGGGTTTCCTACAGGCAGATTGGCATAAGTTGCCGGGGTAGGAACGCCTTCCTCATTCAGAGTGGCTGCAATTTTACGGCAGCTCATGCCGTCCAATGCCATTGCGAAGATTCGGCGAACGATGGGTGCTACTTTTTCGTCGATGACGATCTTATTCTTCTCGGCGGGGTGCATCTTGTAGCCATACATGGGCTTTCCACCAATGAACTGGCCTTTGCGCTGCTTATCACGTTTGACGGACTTGATCTTCTTGGAAATGTCCTTCGCGTACATATCGTTCATGATTGCTCTAAACGGTGTGATATCGTTGGCGGAGGACTCGATGCCGGTGTCAATACCATCCAGCAGGGAGATATACCGTACCCGCTTTTCCGGGAAGTACCGCTCCATGTAGTGTCCGGTCATGATATAGTCTCTGCCAAGTCGTGACAGGTCTTTGGTGATGACCATATTGACCTTCTTGGCTTCGATGTCTGCGATCATTCGTTGAAATGCCGGACGGTCGAAGTTGGTACCGCTGAAGCCGTCATCGATGTAAATATCGTACACGGACAGTCTGTGCTGTTTTACAAATTCCTCCAGCAGGGATTTCTGATTCGTCACACTCTGGGAGAGACCTTCGGTTTCATCCTCCTTTGATAGTCTGATGTATAATGCCACATGGTAAGCCATGGGGTCGCTGATTTCTAAGTACATAATACCTCCTTGAAATTAGCGACCATTCATCGCTACCACAATACTACACTCTCGGTTCAATAGCTAGCGCTAATAGCTCTTTTTGTAGGAACAAACGAAAAGATTCCTGGATGATTTCGGCAATCTCATCGCCGTCCTCGGAATAGGTACAGTGAACGGGTAATGTTTTCTTGTCCATAAAGCACCTCCTGAATGGATTCTATGATTCTGATGAGAGTAACTTTCATCCTGAAAGGAAAAGACCCGCACCATATCGGTGCGGGTCAGGTTGTCGGTTGGCTTCGTATTATGCTAGTTTTCTTTCGCATACGCTCCAGACTTCTACATTGTTTTCATGAAGCCATTCTACTACTTGCTTGACATATTCTTCTGAGATGCTGAGATACTGCTGTGATGCGATCAAAAGCACATCGAATTCTGACAGCACCGCAGTGCAGCAGATATCAATAAGCTGCTGATAAAGGTTTGGTGTGACTTCATCATCAAAGAACAAAGATGCGTAGCTTTCTTTGCAGATACTCCACCCCTGTTTGGAGGCAAATGTACTACAAAGGGCTTCCTGCAAATCAAGTGATGCAGTTTCCTTGTTGTTAACATCGGGCTTTACATACAGGCACCGAACCCTCTTATCTTTCTGCATTTCTTGTTACCTCCTAAATAAAAAAGATTTACCAATGGACACCTAGAAATAGTGCCCATTGGTAAGCCTTTTTACTTTATTTTAATACTTTGCATGCCATTCAAGCGCTCTCCCGCATTAGCCATACCCCTACATTGTTACACTGTCAGAGCAAATTGGGAAATTGAGTTCTAAACACAACGCATAGTCCCGGAACACAAAAACCCTGTGAATCAAATGACAGATGACCATTTTCTTTGTCTCCCTGTCACACAGCGCAAATAAATCTTCCCATGTCAGCTTACTTAACCTCTTTTCGATAGCAGATGTTTGATTTTGTGAAATCTGTAGTTCGGCTCGAAGAAAGGCAATATGCTTTTGACAATCCCGGATTCTTTCTTCTGTTTCCTGCAATGCCTGTGCCAGCACATTCGCAGAGAATGTGCTTTGACCCAACAGAGACTTCCCGACTTCAAGCTTTAGCGCATTGTACTCCTGATCGGCAAATCTCAGCTTTTTGACCTCTTGTTGAATCTGTGATTCAAGTGTCGATTTGGAGCGCAGGTGGATACCTGCAAGAATTTTGTCTTTGTCGATTGGACCAAGCTGCGCTAGATAATGCTTTACGATACTTTCGATTCGTGCATCCAGAATGTGAGCTGTGTATCCGGTCTGACCTGTACAAACTGCGCGTTTTCGTGTTTTGTTGTAGCAGACATACCGGATGCGATGGCGGACGACACATTCACCTGAAGCACTAAGATATTTTGTGGAATTGCTTGTCGAATTCAGACGCCCCCGGCAATGACCACAGAACACGTTGCCAGACAAGAGTGATTGCCCGTTGGTGTGCAAAGGCATCGTCCGTTGGGCATGGTACGCATTGATTCTCTGCTCCATGAGGTGCTGTGCCGCTTGAAACAGTTCAGGAGTGATGATTTGCAGTTCAGGGAAAATATCTGAATAGGTATCACCACTGCGCAGCACCCCGGTGTACACGATGTTGTGCAGAATATGGCCGACAGTTGACTCGTGCCAGTTCTTGCCATCACGGGTTTTGAATCCCATGGAGGAGAGGTGGTTGGCCATCTTGCATCTGCCGTACCCGGAACATACGCATAGCTCGAACATCATACGCACAACTCTCGCTTCGTCCTCTTCAATTTCCAGCTTGTAGACTTCGTGCCTCCGCTTATTGCATTGACCGCTGGGGACCAGCTTGTAACCATAGGGGGCGATGCCACCACGGAAGCGACCCTCTTGCACCATCTGACCCAGTGCGGTCTTGGTACGGATGGAGGTTTTCTGGCTTTCACCATCAGCCTGCCAGAAGCGGATGTAGTTCATCAGTCTGTCGGCATGGGTATCGATTTTCTGTTCGCCCTCGTTGACACTCCATACTTGGATGCCATGCTTGACGAACCACTCGACGACGAAGGGTGTTTCCTCTGCTCGTCTGCCGATTCTGTCGAACATAAATACCAGCAGGACATCGAACTTATCCTGTTCGGCATATTCCTTGAGGAGCTGAATCTTGTCACGGTCACTGGCACTGACCTTGAAGCCAGAGACACCAGCTTCCTGTTCCTCAATAACGATTGTCCATCCCATTCTGTCACAGAAGTCGTGGCAGGCTTTTCGCTGAACGGGGATATCTGCTTGGTTCTGCGCGTCCTGATCGACCTGCTTTGTAGTAGAAACTCTGTACAGGCAGGCTACCCGAATCAGTTCTTTCTCCAGAGCATCTTTGCTCAGTACATTGCGATATGAACAACAAACTTTTTCAGCCATAATGTATCCGTCCTCTCGTAAATCATTTGTAGATGTGAGAGGTTCAGATACACCCATGTATTCAATTTTCAAGGTACACGGGGTATTTTGCCAACTGTATTATCTCACATCTGCGATGGAATAGCTACACAATTATCGGAACAAACCTAACAAAGAATAGGTCGTGATCCTGGCAGGATCGTACCAATCCAAACAATTCTCTTTGGATCGGTACCAGCCTGTCAGCACTCAAAAGTCTGTCGAAAGAAAACCGTTGACTTTTGTGTGTGGCGATGTATAATAAGTGTGGATTTTGCGACAGTCAACCGCAAATAATGTACTTAAAAAGCGGAGGTGTTTACTATATGGAACGAGCATTGATTAAAGACCTTGTGAATTGGAAAGAGAAAGCAAACCGTAAGCCCCTGGTGCTGAAAGGTGTCAGACAGTGCGGCAAGACATATCTGCTGAACGCATTCGGTAAGAAGTATTACGAGAGTGTTGCATACTTCAACTTTGAAGAAACTAGTGCCCTGAATACCGTTTTTGAAAAGGACTATGATGTGAAGCGGATCGTCTTTGAGCTGGGCCTGTTTGCCGGTAAGACCATTACTCCCGGAAGCACCCTCATCATTCTGGACGAGATCCAGGAATGCGGCAAAGCGCTGACTGCCATGAAGTATTTCTGCGAGAACGCACCGGAGTATCATATTGTGTGCGCTGGCTCTCTGCTGGGTATTGCCTTGCAGAAGAAGCTCTCTTTCCCCGTGGGCAAAGTAGATTTTCTCACCCTGTATCCCATGAGTTTTTCTGAGTTTCTCCGTGCCTGTGGGCCTGAGACTCTGGCGGATTACCTGGACAATTTCAAGAAGGGCGATACCCTGCCGGAGCTGATTGCTGACAGACTGTCTACCTTCCTGAAGCAGTATTACATTACCGGGGGTATGCCGGAAGTTGTATATACCTGGAAACAGACGAATAGCATCGAGGAAGTAGAGCGGGTGCAGCAGGCAATCATTAACAGCTACGAGCTGGACTTTGCCAAACACGCGCCTGCCAAGGACTTCCCCAAGCTGACTGCTATCTGGCGCTCCATCCCGGAGCAGCTTGCCAAGGAAAACACCAAGTTCATCTTCAGCCATGTGAAGAAGGGATGGCGTTCCAAGGATCTGGAGGATGCTTTGGAATGGCTCATCGCTGCGGGACTGGTTCACAAGGTGTGCAAGATCGAGAAGCCTTTCATGCCCCTTTCTTCCTATGCTGACGATACCGCGTTCAAGCTGTACATGTCCGACATAGGAATCCTGCGGAAGCTCTCCAAGCTGCCTTATGAGGTGATCCTGGATGCCACCCCCAATTACCGGGAATTCAAAGGTTCCCTTACGGAAAACTTCGTCCTGTGTGAGCTGGTGAAGTCGGTGGATGATTCTTTGTACTACTGGTCCAGTGGAAACACAGCAGAGGTGGACTTCATCTTGCAGTGCGGCAGCGAGATCGCTCCTATCGAAGTCAAGTCTGAGCGGAATGTGAAAGCCCGATCCCTGGCAGAGTACCGCAAAAAGTACACCCCCAAGTATGCGGTCAAAACTTCCATGAAGAGCGAAACAAACGGTGAGGAAGTTCTCAATATTCCGCTGTATCTGATTTCCGGCCTGAAGCGGTTCGCACAGTGAGGGGTGCTGCTTGTGACGATCAAGGACTGCGAGAGTCGTGTTGAATCAGTAAAACGGCGCTTTGGTGAGTATTTCAATCAGGATTTCGATGTGGATGTCTTTCTTCTTGGGAAAGCTGGAACCAGGGAAAAGCGGGAAGCATTGTTCAGACTGTGTTCAGAACCTCTGTTCGGCTTCCTTCCCAGCACTTTGGGAGAGACTTTATGCGGTCCGACTGGAACAGCGGTCATGATGTATCCGTTCAATATCCGATACCCTGGAGAATTTGACTTTGCTCTGTGTCACGAGTTCGGTCATGTGTTTTTCAATCGTGAGAATGCGGAACTCGTCCGAAAGCTCAAGGCTGTCCAAAGTGTGACGGACGAGGGCGGTATAGCGAAGTTCGGATTATCGTTGTGGTCTGAATTCATTGCCCAATGCATTGCCAATCTCGTTTTGGATCAGGAGCCAGCCCGAATTGCTTTTGAAAAGCAGGAAGAGTTGGTTCGTTATCTCCACGAGGCATTGCCTGGGCTGGATACATCGAATACTCCTGCGGGAAGAAATCAGCGGGAGCTGCTCTGCGAAGGTATCGTGGTGTATCAGTATTCCCTGGGCTTGTATTGCGCCAATTATTTGACTGATCCAACCATTGTTTGCCTGCTCCAGTATGAAGATCAGCCGGTGCTGGGTTTGGAAGAATGCACACCGGAAGTTGCAGAAGTAATTAACGATATTTTGGATATGCTGGTCGAGAAACTGGATGAGGATCAATTCTGGATTGTGGATGAGCCTTGGCTGGAGGATTTGGGCTGGTTAGTCAATCACCTCTGGGATGTAAGAAAAGAAGAACTATAAGTGCTACCGGCACCTTTCATGACTGAAAGGTGCCGGGGTTTTTTTCTTATCCTGCGGCTTCGGGAGCCAGCTCGTTTTTGCGGATAAAGGAGTCCAGCAGAGTGGTGCGGACGAGCTTCGACAGGTTGGGGTTGTATTCCTGGGCAAAGCTGATGGTCACCTGGTGGCCGTCGATGGTCATGTGCATCTGCTTTGCGGAGTTGTTCTTGGGGGTGGGCTTTGCCATAGTAATTCCTCACTTTCGTTAATGGTTGGATGCTCGTCGCACTCATTGTTGGTTATTTCAAGAGGCAGCAGGCGATGATCCCCGACAGAAGCAAGATGCCGATCAGGGACACTTTCCAGTTGCGGTAGTTGTGAGACATGGTAACCTCCGGCTACAAGGACATACCCTGGACGGTCATGGACTGTCCGACATACATCTCAGCATAGTCCATAACCGTATCAGCGATCCGGGCTTTGTCGGTCAGGCTGATAGGAGTGTACCATTCGGGCTTATTGTTGTACTCCCACATATGGTAGTCCAGCGGTTCTCTGCCGGGGCGGATGCATTTGCCAATGATGTCGCTGAACTTGAAGTTCTGCTTATCAACCATGCCGTCGGTGCGGTTAATGATGGTCATCTGCACGGTGTCGTACTGGCCGCTGATGTGGCTGGCGATAAACTGGAGCTTGATCCGCAGATCCTCGTCCAGTTTTGCCAACATGGTTTTACCGACGAACTTAGCATCCTGGAAGATGTCGTTGTCATCAAACATCTGGCGCATCTCTTTTTCAAAGAAATTCATGGTTACCTCCTATGCAATGGCCTGCTCTGCGGCAGGATGAGACTCATTCAGCGGAAGGGAGCGATAAGTATCAGCAGAAATATAGGAGAGCCTGTCTGCCAGAGAACTCATGCAACGCCGGGGCTGACTGGTGTAGGCATTGTAGAAGTGGTCCAGGAGTACATCCAGAGCTGCTTCCTTATCCTTGATAGGGGTGTTTGCCGCAAAACAGGTGCAGCGGCTTTCGGTGGTCACGAAGTCACCGATGTCCTCGTCCTTCACCGCTACATCGAACCTCAGAAGCAGTTCATCTTCGGGGTTCTTGGGATCGTACTCGCCGTTGTAGCCTTCACCAAGGCAAACCCAGGCCACACGGACAGGGCCTCTTTCACGGACGAGATTCTCAGTGGTATGATTCATATGCATTCTCCTTTTTACATTCCGAGGTTGGGAAAGGTAGTGTCCCGCTCCTGAGTAGGAGCGATTCCCATTACCTCTGTCATTTCGAACACCTCCACTTGGGAGAAGCGGAGGTCACCACGGTAGCCCAGTTTCAGTTCAGAGAACTCCCTTGCCTGCTGCTTTGATTCTGGGGAAGCATTGGCGGGAAGCTCCTGGTTCCATTGGTACCATTTATCTTCCCATTTGGCAGGGACGATGCGGAGCATGACATAGTTCTCAGGTTCGAACTTGGGATACCGTTTCACGGTACGGTCGGGTGCGATGTACTTCTGACCCTCATTCATGACGGTCATTTCCATATAGCGGAGCATATCTTCCGGGGACCGGCAAAACCAACATTCGGTATCACCGAAGCGGCGGATGCGCCTGTCTGAGAGGATCTGCTCCAGATTTTGTTTTTGGGTGAAGTGGTAGACTTCTGTAGGGATGGATACTTTGCTGTAGGCCATGGTTTGTCCTTCTCACATTGAGAACCCCATGCCCTGGCTATCTTCTGCAAGGGAAAAGGGTTCATCTTTCGGTACGGAGTATTGGCTGATGGTCGCACCGGTAAAGTTGCTGTGCTTGGTGCTGGTGGCATCCATATTCGTCATAACGATGAAGGTATTACGGAAGCTGCAATGCTCTGCCTGGGCATTGATGAGCTGGCAGTTCTGGATCTTAGCACCGTCGAAGATGGAGGTGTTCAGCTTTGCATCATACATCATGCAGTCAACGAGCTTTGCCCCTGCGAATACCGCGCGGTTCAGATTGCGGCTGGAGAGGTTGATGCCCTTGAGCAGGCAGTCAGAGAAGTCAGCCTGTTCACCACCGACACCATGAAGCCAAAGTGTATGCAGGGCGCAGATCACATCAACCTGCTCCTGATTCAGGACGTGGTAGTTGGTGTTGTTTTCGTATACAGCGTAATCCGGAGAGACGGTTACATACACCTCATCGCCGCAGAGTTCTACACCTGCGATCTCCGGTCGTTCATACAGCATCTCACACAGGAGATCCAGACTGACTGGTTCTCCCGCTGAGGATGCGTGTACGGAATCTTGGTGGAAGTGGAATTCGCCGTCGAGCTGGCCTGTTTTGATCTGATCGACCAGTTCATCCGTGATACGAATCATCCGGTCGACGAACTCGGTCAGCACAGAGGATTCCTCCATCCGGCTGCTCCTGCTGAAACCTAGCTTTTGACTCATACGGCAGCTCCTTTCAGTTCAGCGGTGTGGGTCAGCATGAAGTCATACAAGGCGCCAGGATCATTCAGGTCATACATGGTATCCCCGATGAACACCTTGTGATCCACCGGCTTGGTGATGTACCAGCGGATCAGGCCTTTGGCATCACCGAACAGATCCTGCAACAGAAGAATGAGGGCATCCAGGTACTTGCTGGTGTTGCCGTGGACATTGAAGATGGAGCTGCACTGACGGGCGGCATCTTCCACAGTCCGGAGGCTGTTCTGTTCCTTTCTGACCAGGGCAATCGCCTTGCGGAAGCAGTCTTTGGAGATCTGGACGGGCTTCTGGGGAGGAGCGTTGCACTGCCGCTGTTCTTTCCAGTCCTGGCGGTACTTCACTAGGAAGTCGTAGAAGTTACCGGGATCGGAAGCATCGAACTTCTGCTCTCCCAGGTAGAGTTCCTGGTCATAGGACTCATACAGCCACCAGTCCAGGAGCTTGTCAGTATCCCGGAAAGATTCTTTGAACACAATGCTGATGGCATCGTGGAAGAAGCTTTCCGTACTGATGAGCAGCAGGTTGGAACCGATGGTGTTTGCCAGATCCATCATGCGGCGGAGCTGGGCATTGTGTTCGGTGATCAAGTTCATTGCGATGATGAAAGTATCTCTTTTGATCATGTGGAAATCATCCTCTCTTGGAAAAGTGAAAAAGGAGGGGGCGGGCGTTGCCAGCTATATCCGGGTTAACTGGTCCTACCCGCCCTATGGAATTGGCTCCCGCATCGGAAAGCAGAAAAGAATGCGGGTGAGCGCAGCCAAATGGTAGCGAAGTCATTATTCAGTCAGGAACGAAGTCTGCTCATAGAGCAAGTCTGGGCGGTATGTATTCCTGGACAGTGCGGAGGGCAGATTTGTCAGCATGAAGACTCGCCAGGGGTCACCACGGTAGCTGACGATTTTGCAGATATGCTGTTCCAGCAAATCGGAAGCGGTTACTTTGGTGTTGGAACCGCACACATTGAATCTCATTCTGCCGCCGCTGTCGGAGAGAAGATCCCGCCCACTACGAGGCGGGATCTTGACCAGTCCTACAGGGGTCAGAAGGTCGAGACCAGTGTCCGGGTATTGGTTCAGATAATCTCTAACAGTTGCGAACATGATAACTCCCTTCTGTTCGGATAGGTTATGTGTGGGAGGAACTGCCGGTCAGAAGAACATGGTGGGCTGTTCGGGTTCCATGTCATCTCCACCGCAAAGGGCGTTCAATTCCTGAACGGCTACCGCTTCCACCAGGGCCAATGCCTTCATCGTGGAGCGGAATACGGAGATTGCCAGAAGTTCCGGCATCGTCTGACCATTGGTGAAGATAATGTCGGCTCCGGTTTCCCGCAGTTCCAGCAGATAATCCATTCCGGCATCCAGCTCGCGATAGGAGCGGTGGGGTGGCTCTGTTAGCAGGATGTCAAACTTTCCGTCCTTGTGATCCTGCCGCATACGGTCAAAGTTGGGGAAGGGAGTGTCCTCGTTAGTGGGAACACCAATGTCGGTATAAACTCCGGCCAGTTCCCAGTCCTCGCCTGCGGCGGCCACGGAAGTCATTGCATCAATTCGCTGCTGAATGATGGACTTGTCGCTGGGTTCCTTGGGATAGCGGAGGTAGACAGCAATTTTGGCCTTTGCGGGGGTAGCGGTATTTTCGGTCATAGTATTCATATAAATTCTCCTAATGGTGATTTGGTTGGTTTGCACGGTACTGTTATGCTGTGATTCTTAGAATGATTGCCATGCCGTTGACTACATAGTCGACGCAGGGGATGGCAACGCTGTTACCCAGTGCTTTGTACCGGGCAGAGTCGGAGGCATCCGGGATCATTGTCCAAAAATCTGGGAAACCCTGAAGCCGTTCTGCTTCCAAAGGAGTCAGACGGCGGATCAGGTTGGCACCTTCGATCACGCATTTGTCCTCGCCAACATATTGGTTGTTGATTCCATGATGGTCGCTGAATCCTAGAGTGCCCACGGTCTGCTGATATGGCTGTACCACCAAGTCGGTGGCATCCTTGTGCTGCCGTGCGCTTTCAGTGCTGACCACATCGTTCTCCTGGAAGACATCCACCCGCTGGCGGCTGAATACCGCATGGCGGTCGGTAGCTGTCAGGGTGTATGCCACATCTTCCCGGCATCCCAGTCCGTTGCCGCCGTTTTCCGGTTGGCGGTCGATGATGTTACCGACGATGCAGAAGGTGTGGGTCGGCTGTCCGACTAAGGGGACATTATTGCCGCCAGTACCGTACCGGGCAGACATGGTAGGTGCCACTTCCAACGTCCCTTATAGCGGGAGTCAATGCCGTGGTTTTCGTACACGGTGGGTACTACCATGGGAACATTACCACCGCCCATACCCATTGCCGCCGACAGAGTAGTGGAGATCCCATCGGTGCGAATGGTGGCATGGTTCTGATTGGACTCCAGCAGGATAGGCTGGTGACCGTGTTCCTCTGCCCGGAGGGTGCCGGAGACATTCTCGGTCAGATGCATGAACTGTCCACCCTGGTCATTGAGACAGAGGATTGGTGGATCACCGTCCTCCTGTGGTCCAGGAGGAACTGTGATGTAGGTTTGCTGTTTCATTCCGGGTTGTGCTGCCAAAGCACCTGCCACATCGTGCAGATCCCTGACCTCGTCCCGCTGGTTCTGGGCGAATGCCATGGGGAGAAACACTCCGTTGCGGCCGGTGGAAGATCCGCAGGTGGTACTGAGTGTCAGTGCTACATCGCCGGTGGCACAGGCGTGCTTGCTGTCGATGCCAACAGCGAAAGGCTGGATCACACCGTTCCTCCCGCTGGACATACCACAGTTGGTACCCAGTGTGGAGGAGACTTCGCCAGTCAGGTCACCGTTGTAGCCATCAAAGCCGATGGGACTGTCCGGGGCTTCGGTTTCTTCCTCATCTGCTTGGAATAAGGTATCGCTGGATCGTATTCCAGCCTGAATTTCAAGTGCTTCCTTGAGCTGCGGGGGTAAGTCCTTCCCACGCTCCGCACTGCGGCGGAGTATACCCAGGCAGGCTTTCCTGGTCAAATAATAGCGTGGGTGCGGTTGTTCCTCCAAAATCTGCCACAAGGAAGATTCTCTTTCTTCTCTGGGGGACACCCCAGTATTGAGCATCAAGGCATCTCCACGCCAGGGAGAAAGTGTTTCCCAGTACGATTCCCCCAGCAGGTTCCCAGCGTCCTCGGAAAGGTCTAGGAACATATACGGAATCGAACTTAATTCGGACGATCTCTTCGAGAACGATTCGGAAGTCCTCGCCTTTCGGCTCACCGCTGGAGAATGCACCGGGGACGTTTTCCCAGCAAAGAAATCTGGGGCGAACAAAGATACCTGATCGTCCTCGAAGTATATCGGCATTTCTCATCTCCTTTGTAATTCGGGTTTGCTCCATGAACAGGCCGGATCTGGAGCCGGACAAGCCAGCTCTGGCGCCTGCAACGGAAAGGTCCTGGCAGGGACTGCCCCCGCAGATGATATCTACAGGTGGCAGCTCCGCACCGTTTAACTTAGTGATATCCCCGACATGAACCATGTCGGGGAATCGTTCTTTCGTCACCTCTATGGGGAAAGTCTCAATCTCGCTTGCCCATACGGGTTTAACTCCGGAGTGTACCGCAGCCAGAGGGAAGCCGCCGATTCCATCGAACAGGCTTCCCATCGTGATTTCCTGGCTCATGCTATCACCCGCATCACTGCGTGGTACTTTTCCGCAAAGTGTCGATTCTTCTTGCGGAACTGGATGAACGCAAATTCATCTATACTCATGCCTGCGGTACCTCCTTCTTGTAAGACTCGTCTTTGATGGATTCGATAAAGGAAGCGACTTCTTCGATGGAAGACACCAGCGGGTACTTATGGAGAGCTTTCAGAACACGATCTCTGTGGTTCCCTTTCGAGGAAGCACGAACATCCAGAATGGCAAGAATACCAGTGTCGGATTCTGTGCGGATGAGACGGCCCGCACCCTGGCGGAGCTTGATGATCATCTGAGGGACAGCGAACTTCTGGACGAACTCCTGCATGGAGCTACAAATCTTTTTCTTGAATTCCATTGCCTGGGTTCGCAGAGGGAAAGGAAGCCGGACGATGATCACGGAAGAGAGAATGTCACCGGCGCAGTCCACACCTTCCCACATGGAGCCGGAAGCGAAGAGGACACCGTTGCCGCTTTCCTTGAACTGGGCAATCGCGTTCTTGTTGCTTCGGCTCATCTTAATGAGCGGGTACTCGGTGATCTCCTTGGCGACGATGTCATACACAGCGTTCAGCGCTTTATAAGAAGTGAAGAGGACTGCGGTGTGACCGTGGGTTGCCCGGATGAGCTCGACGATCTCCTTTGCCACAGCAGGGATGTAATCAGGATTCTTCATATCCGGGCTAGGCACCTTTTCGGAGATGTACAGCCGGGTGTGGTTTTTGTAATCAAAGGGAGAATCGCAGGAGAACTCGGACACGCTATACTGATCCAGGCAATCGATTCCAAGTTCATCCTTGAAGAAAGAAAAGCCTGTGTCATCCTTCATGGTGCCGGATGTCAGAGCGTAGTGGGTATTAGGCTGCAGCCAGAGGGAATCCTGGAGGTGAAGCTTCAGGTTGGTGGGAGTGCAGCAGAGGGTCTTGCTGTCGGTTGTCTTGTCGTAGCTGATCCAGTACATATTGTCTTTCTTAACCAGGAAAGCAGAGAGCCGGTCGGTGAGGTTGCTGGCGGTGTTTCCACCGGTAGCACCTTCCAGTACAGACCAGTTACCGATCCGTTTGAGCAGGGCAATCAGCTTCTTGATGGTATCCCGCATTGCCGGAGTCATTTCGATTTTGACTTCGCAAACATCCTCGCAGGCTTTGAACTTGTAGTGGGCGAACATGGACAGAAGCTTTTTGTTGTAGTATTCAGCCTTGATCAGAAGCATCTTATACTTCATCCGGTCTTTGGGGGCATAGCCGCCGTTGTACTTGACGGAGTAGAGATACTCGCCAACTTCGTCGAAGGGGATTTCTGCACCGAACACATCCACAGCGGTTTCTGCCAGCTTGTGGGCCTCGTCCACGATGCAGAAGTTGCAAGGAAGCAGACCGCTCTTGGAGGAATGATTTCTCCGCATTTTCCGGGTAGTAAGGAAGAGGTTGTGGTTGGTGATCTGGAAATCGAACTTGTAGGCGTTGGTTGCGTAGCGGAGGAATTCTGCATACTTGCACTGATCCATTCTGGGACAGTCATGGCAAGAGCCTTTGACACAGACACGGGACTTGATGTGAGGACTCAGTTGCACCGCATCGAGATCCAGGGCCTTGTTCAGCAGATCCGTAGTACGGAGCTGCTGGATCGTATCACTGTACAGCTCCGGGTAGCACAGCAGAGAGTCCAAATATTCGTGGTACCGCTTGGGGCAGAAGTAGTGTTCTTTGCCTTTGCGGAGGACTGCCGTCAGGGGCTGGCTGGTAAGACCGAAGTCCTGAAGCATATCCGACAGCGCGGGGATCTCTTTTTCCATGATGGATTTCTGCAGCTCAATGCTGGAAGTGGTGATGGTCACCGGGTATCCCATAAAGGCATAGGACTTGTCGAAGAGCTTGGCTACGAAGCCAGCGACCAGGTAAGCCATGGTCTTGCCGGTACCAACCTCCGCTTCGCAGAGGGTAGCTTTCTTGGAAGAGAGACCAGCGTAGATGGACTGGGCCATCTCCAACTGCTGCTCCCGGACTGCGTATCCATACTGGGGCATGATCACCCGGAAGATGATGTCGATGAGATCGGTGGGAGGATAGGCACCGGCGCCTTTGTACCGCTGGTCGCTGTTGTATTTGATGGAGAAGAGAATCTTGGGGATGATGAGCGGATACTCATCTTTGGCGATAGGAGACTTCTTTTCCATAATCAGAGAAGTCAGCCCGGTAGCGGTATCGAGAGCGACATATTCCAGCTTGTCCTTCCGGGGACGGTGGAAAATGTCGTAGCGGTTTTCGAAAGTAAAATCATAGCAGGCACTTTCGTCAGCGAAGGTGGAATTGGTAATAGCGTTTTCTTTGTAAGTAATCTCAAACATGATAGACCTCCAATGGGGAAGGTCGGCAGCAGAATGCTATGCAGGAGGTTGCCCTCCTGCACAGTTGTTCCACCGCCGACAAAATTATCTTAAGTGGTATTGTCCGTTAATAACCCCGGTATAGGTAACACTGCCGACGGTCCCAGAGCCAGGGGAACCTCATATGAACCAGCAGAGGACATCCGTTTCCAGCCCACACCAGTATCATCCCACCTCCCGGTGGGCTGCCGCTAAACAGAAGTATCATCATTCGGCCATCCTTGCAGTCGACCACGCTTGGCATAAGCGCGGGGCGGTATAGGATTTATCGCTCGTCTGCCAAAGCAGAGTCATGGCGATCCTACCGCCGACTACCCTTGCGGTGAGAGATGGCAGTTTTCCCGGCAGTGTGTTTCTATTCACTTTTCAAGGTGCGATGAGAAGATCAATCCTGCTTGCGCTTGAGTGGTCCTCTCACTAGGTAGGCAGCGAAAACGCATTTTTGGAAAGCAAAATCAGAAAATAATTATTCTTCATGCAAAATAGCCAAAGTGATATAACGAATCCGGAATTATTTGAATGGAGAATTATTAGTTTTGACGAGCCCTCGGACAAGTAAATAGCTTTTCAATTTTTCTCAAACGGTTTGAGATTGCCACATGAGAGGTTCCATATTTGTCTGCGATCTCTCTTGTTGTGTACTGCTCAACAAAATAAAGAGTGAGAAGCTCTTTTTCCTCAGTGGTGAGTTGAGGTACAACTGCCACAAGACGAACATCGCCTAACTCTTCTAACCACCAGTACCGGGAGTGTGTGCCGTATGTATCGTATTGGGTGGTAAACTGCTCAAAGAATTTCTTGAGCAGAGGAGAATCCATCATGCTCTTGTCATCTTCGTCATCCAGTTGGACGCCAATTTCCTGGGTGTGCATTGCTTCGATACGGGCTGCTTTGAACAGATCCCAGTCGTATTCACGCATCTCCTGAATTGCCTGTTCGGTCATTCCGTGTTTGCGGTAGAGGGCTTCTGTTTTGGCCCAGTTCCGCTCAAACTTTCTTCTTTCGGTGGTATAATTGAATTCCATTATTGTGATCTCCTTTGATGTGAAATTTGGGGGAAGCCAAATTTCGGAGATCACGGGTATTTTGCCAGATAGCAGAGCCAGCGAGTTTTCATGAGCATCCTTTCCGCTGTCAGGCGGGTTTGAATGCAAAAAGGGCATGACAAACACAGCCTGATAGCTGTTTGTCATGCCCTAACTCGATAGTCCTCGTTCTCACCTCTCTCTGGGGTGGATGCAGGCTCTTTTCCGGCTTGCTTTACCGACTTAGATCGGCGTGTCCGGCGGTTGAACTATGTACGAAACATAATTGATTATTCTTTTGTGAGACTGATTAGAAATTGCTTGGAGCATTTGGGGCATTTCAGGATTACACCGTGGCTCCATTTCCGGGGGGAATCGCCCTGGACTGCTATTGCCATAGCTTTTTCTCCAATGGGCTTATCGCATAAGCGACCTCGTTTGCAGGCTGGACATTTCACATGGTCCGATTTCATGTTGTTCGGCTCAAAAATAGATTCTATCAATAGCACTCCAATCACTTCCTTTAATTGATTTAGGTACAGAGAAAGTGCTGGTTGTAACCGTGAATATTGATCTATTTAACCATGCACCTCCATCTGATAAATGTTCCTCAGTTTTGGCAAATACTGAGTGGTTTTCCCAGCGTCATTATATAGACAGAGTTATAAATTTTATGTTGGATTGTGTCACCCTTTTGACAAAATATCCTTTATCTGTGGTGGTATAATGTTGCGGGTCACTTTTTACTTTGCGAAAAAGCAAAAAAGCCGGGACGAATACACGGGTATGGTTGTACCCGTGTGATCGCCCCGGCTATGTGGTAGCTGATCCTCTATATAGGGGATGCCCCGAAGTGCTCAGTTAGCGTGTTTCAATTTTGCAGATGGACAGTTAGAAATGGGATAGGCATTGTGCTTATCAAAATCCCACATTATCGTTCTGCCGCATTTGGCACAATGAGAAGAGATTTTTCCCTTTGCACCAAATGAGAATACCCTTGTCTTTTGACAAATGGGACATATCAAGACACCTGTAGGGGTGTCTGCAACGGTGTTACCCATATTGAGATTCCTCCTTTATATGGACAGAGTAGCACTTAGAAATCCCAATCCTCGCTTGCTTCGAAAATGTTCTCAATAAGATGATAGCGATTGGCGGGGATGTTTGCTACGGGGTTTAGTTTTGCGATCATTGATAATGCGCTATATGTTGCGGGAATAGTTTTCACGAAATCCCAGCATCCGAGAATGAGCTGCGAAACGGTGTTATAAGAAGCGTATTCCTGCCGTTCGGTAAAGTAGTCGACCAAATCCTCAGCAAACTTGATTTCTCTGGATAGCCTGTATTTGTGATCACTGTATTGAGAATACAAAAATGCAGATTCTTGCGTGTCAATATGTCCAGAGATCTTTCCGATTTCATTTTCAGCGATAGCAAGGCAATGTTCCAGATGTTGCTTTATGGTTCTGATCTGAATGCCAATTAGTTCAAGTGTGAGTTTATCTGCTTCTAGTGGCTGGGTACTCCAACTGCAAATGTGATGATGGAGACATTCAACCATGATACGCTCTTTATCAGGAGTAAAACTAATGCTTCTGCCAGTGAGAATATCAAAGAAGCCCTTCATGATTTTGGTGCAGGCATCATCGTCTAAATAATTCCGCAGAATTAATTCCCTTGCTTGCTCAGAAGGAGGTACAAGAGCAGGTCGAGTCCCCATAATGATTTCTTCAATGATTGCTGATTCAGATTTACCTTCAAGCTCACTAATATCTTTGCATCTCAAGCTTACATATTCAAAGCGGGTCAAAGATATGGTTTTTCTGTTTTCATATCGACTTTTCATAAGCACTCCCATCTGTGTGCAACATCGACACACACTTTCATATAACAGATGGTAGCATATTTTGTTAGGGTTGTCAACCACAAAAATGCCGGGCGCGAATGGATAGAGTATGCCTATACTCTATCTGTTCACGCCCGGCATAGGAGTCTGACCAGCGAAGATCCGCAGGCGCCCTTCCGGAGACAATGAAGTCTGGATGGCGGTATGGAATTATCTCATGGGAATAGTAAGCGGGACTGTGGTAGTCCGGTAATAGATGGAATACTTCGCACGGCGCAGGGAGAGATCAATGTGGATCTCACAACCGCACTTCGGACACTTGAGCTGCAAACGGCCACTTCCTTTGGCGATCTTATATGCGACGATCCGCTTGCAATCATCGCAGCGGACAGCGACTTTCATGGGTTCAGATGTAGGGACAACAGGTGTCATATCAGGCAACTCCTTTCCGTTTCAGAGCTTCCTCTACAAGCAGGTTTCGCTCCAGCAAGCCGAGCCGCTCCATTCGGTAGGCAAGAGCTGTCCGGGATACTTGCAGGTAATCTGCCATATTGCAGAAGCATTCGTATTTGTACTGAGAGTATTTCCTGCTCAGTACCTTCAGCTTTTCGCCAAGGCCGAACATAAACATGGCATCTGTGACCGCGTCTTTGGGGAGAAGTAGAGAGGCAGCCAAGGCATCTGCCTGCCACTCATGCCAATCCACTACTTTTTTCCGGGGTTTGACGGATCTGCGATAGTCACAGAACACTCTGCACTCCACTCCGTACTGCTCCGGGAAGCTGCGGTTGATGATCTGATGTGCCAGCTCATGGGCGATGGTGAAGTTCTTGCGGCCGACATTTCTGGGACTGAAAAGGAGCCGCTTTTCAATGAGAATTGTCCGGTCATCCAGCTCGTAGAGCATTTCCGTCTTGTCGGAATCATAGACGGTGATCCACATTCTGCCGGATGCGGTTTTGCCGAGTACCGAACCGTCTTTCGTCAGGTACTGGTAGTCGACGGTATATCCAAGGAGTGAGGCTAACTCCGTGGAATCAACATTGTAGCATAGGTGCTTTTCCGGCACCAATGCGGTCTTGTACTGATGGATGACTCCATCTGCGATCTGTTCAAGCTGTTCTCTGGAAAGACTAGGCATACTACCACCTTGCTTTTACTTGGTTTTGCTCATGACAATATTAAGGAAAATCATAACAACATAAAAATAAACTTGATTAGCGGATACTTGCAGATGAACTATGGTGGTCACTAGAAAAATGCTGGCGTTTTTCGAACAAGTGTTCTGTTTTCGCTCTGATTATATAGCAAGTATTTGCCGATGTCAAGATAGCATTATGCACAATTTCCCTGTGGAAGAGTGCAGAAAAATGGCCGTTATTCGTCAGCTGACTGCTCAAAAATTTCGGCAGCAAGATGGTGGGCAGAACAATCTGCGTAGGAGCGATGCAGATGAACACCGCCTAATGGGAGCATGATGCGAATATACGTTCTGTTTGTCGCTGTTTCGTGCGGTAGTAAGAAAGTCCGTTTCCCCAAGTCAAGGAAACGGACTATGTATTCTTCGAGGCCGACATTTTGCTTGAATCTTGGTTGCTAAGTATGGAGCACCGTTCTATAGCATCTAAAGAGAAAGCGTTGGCTCTCTGGTGATGGCGATTTACTTCAACGCCTCAGAACAGTGCGGAATATGAGTGGAATAATGCAGCTGAATAAATTATTCGTGAGTTAAGCCTGTTCGTTTTTTGCTTCTTCGGCAGTCTCCTGCATACGCGCGGTAGGATGGACGGGCTGATATGCAAAAAAGCTGCACGTAGGAGGCCACTCTCTGGCATCCTGATCAATCATAGTATTTGCAATTTTTGCGGTAATTTTTTCGAAAATGTTCTTATTGGTTTTCATGTTGTGCTACTCCTTTTTTGTGAAATATATGGAATGATAAGCATCAATGCAGCCATCGAAGACCCCAAAACAACGCCTTTTGCTGCCTCAAGGCATCCTGTGATAAGTAAGATGACAGAAAAGGCTGATAAACAAAGGCTTCTTATTCTTGCCTGCTTTTTACAAAATGCCACATCCGTTTCAGATAGATTTAGATGTGGTTGTTTGAAGGGGGCAAAGAAAAAGATGATAGCAGTTGAAAATACAACATGAATTAGTATATCCCAGCGAAAGAGCATGTTGTACAGAACACCGCAATATAGAAACTCAGTCAATAGGGACACAGCGAAACACAGCCCAACTGTTTTTGCATGGAATCCATTGATTCTTGATCGAAGCCAATAGAAGCTAAAATAAAAAGCAATGGCCGTGATAAAATTTGTTAAGAGTATGGCTAGTAGGAAAAACGGAACAGCTACAATTATGGTCGACAATCTTTTTTCTATTCCGTACTGGAACCAAATGCGAGAATCTTCATTAATAATATTTCTTCGAATACAATAGTTTGTGATTTTATCAACAACATAATGCATAATGCCACCCCAATTACTAATATACAGGCGACGCAATGCTTTTTCCATTTTTCTGGCATGAAATGCGAATTTCTCAGCATGAAATAGGAATAGAATAGGGATAATGAAAGCGGCGCATCCAATGATGCGCCGCTAAAAGAAATTTAAAGATTATTGCGGAATCTCGGCAACGAACTGGAATTTGCCATTCTCATAAGAGAATGTGTACTCGGCACCCAATTGGTCGAGGATCCTACAAATATTTGCAAGGCCAAAACCATGCTCTTCTTTAGGCTCTTTCGTAGTTTGTACGATACCGTCTGTAATTACAACAGCAAGGGAAGTGTTTTGAATTGAAAGGAATATTTCGTCCTCGTGAATCAGTCTGAAAAAAATCGATCTTTCTGAATCTAGCTTTCTGCACGCTTCGATAGCATTGTCTAGCAGATTAGAAAGCAAGACGACCAACATTTCGTTGGGAATAGAAATGTTAGATAGGTCATTAATCTGAACCTGCATGTCAATGCTGCTTTCCCGAGCAACTTGATACTTCTGGTTTAGCAAAGCATCCAGTATAGGATGTCCACATTGAACACAGAAAATCCGCTCGGTTTGTGTAACCAACAATTTGTCGATATATTCCTTAGCAGTTTCACTGCGGGTATCATCAAGCAGTGTGCTGATTGTTTGTAGATGGTGCTGGAATTCGTGGGTTGCCTGTCTTTGGGCACGATAGCTCTTCTCCAATGCAATAATGCTGTCGGATTGGATTTCCATTTGCTGTCCTAACAGTGCAAGCTCCTGCTCTTGCCGGGTTTGCAACTCAATCTTTTGGATGAGATATAGGATGCAGATATTCGCAACTGCTAAAGCAATGCTAAAGATAAAAGCCGGCATAGAAAGATCATTGCTATCGCGATATCCGGAAAACACCATAAATAACATGATCAAGCTTACAAGCGGAAAAAGTAGGATGATAGCAAACCAGTTGGTTCTAACGGGGAAATGTTTTTGACGTTTTCTAAAGTATTGCATGAGCCAGCAAAGGAAAACCGTTACTAATTTTCCAATAACAACAACGATCACATACTGAAATTTCCGCCATATAAGCACATCCAGGCTAAGATCCAAAATCAGGCTGGTACCATATAGAAAACAAGTATCGATGATACCGGTGAATATCATAATTAAGGCTAAAAGAAAGATGTGCCAAAGAAACGATCCGCCAAACAAATACAAATAGACAAAGAAATTCAAGAGAATAACGAGGGGCGTTTCTAAAGCTCCAATTGTAGATTGTGTAATTGCGGTAGCCAACAAAGCGGTTGCAAGCAAAATCAGGCACAGGAACCATGAACGCTTCCGTTGGGGAAGGAACGCACTGTGCAGAAAATAAAAGGCAACTTCCTCCAGGCTTATTAGTAAAAAGCTTAAAAGAAACTCCATTTAGCTGTTTCCTTTCCAAAGAAGATAGGTCTTCTTTTGTTCACTATAGTTTTTTGTACTGACCTTAAGCTGTGTACCATCCGTAAGTAAAATGAACTTGCACTGAAACTTTTGTATATATTTCATGTTCACTAGGTAGCTTTTGTGAATTCGCAAAAAACCACTGGTAGAAAGCTGGCTTTCAAGCCCGCTGATACGGGCATAAAAGGTGTGCTTCGCAGACCTGGATGAACTTGTCGCTGTATGTACGATTACACAGTGGAGTTGAGATTCTATGTAGAGGATGTCATCCAGTGGCAAAGTTATTTCTTCGCCAGCTACAGCATAGTTGAGCGTTGGCTTGACCTCATGAAGATGATCAACAGCTAATAACATATATGAGCGAAGTTTGGACTTAATATCATTTTTCATCAAATAACGGAAAGCGTGCACTTCATAGCCCTCCGGTGCGTATTGTGGGAAGTTTGTTACAAAAATAATCACAGTATCTTTATGGTTTCTCCGTATAGCTCGTGCAATATCAATACCGTTATAGTCCTTACCCTTAAAATCTAAATCGAGGAAAGCAATATCGCATTCTGGTAGTTGCCGATCTGCATCCTGACATTGAAAGATTCTCGCTTTTCTACTGAGGCCATGCAGAATCTCGCGTATCTGAACTATCATGGTATCAATAAAGTCTTTATCATCATCACAAATCAATATCTTTAGCATAGGGATACCCACCGTATATTTTTCTTTTTGGTTTGGAATTAATAAATCAGATGATTCTATTATCATGCATACTCCTCCAATGTGGCAAGGATGTTTTTGATTAAGTTCGTTATAATTATACTAAACAAACATCAAAAATCAATATGCCTAAACTGTTGCATGATAGTATATTTTTATAATATAAAGGCATAGTTAGTGTTTTTTAATGTATTATTTCGGAAACCGAATCAAAGAACTTAGAATTCGGAGGAAGCTAACACAAAAAGAGCTGGCTGAGCGTATTAACAAAAGCAAAGCGGCTATTAGTAGCTACGAATCTGATTATCAAGTCCCGCCAGTGGATGTGCTGATCAGCATAGCAAATGTCTTAAATACTTCACTAGATGATTTAGTTGGCTTCGATAAAAGTCATTGTTATTCTGCAAAGGGATTAAGTGAACAAAAGGTTGAGGTACTGGACGCATTGTTTGCTGAATTCACAAAAGCTTCTAACAAAGGGAAAGACCTATCCGAGCAACAGATCAAAATTATCCAGTCACTAATTCTCCTATTTACTGCTGACCAATAAAATAAATAATTGTTGATGCTACCATCGAACAGCTCATAGATTCGTAGTTACATTTCAGGGAAAGCGATACGCTGTTTGTGCGAGGTGTATTTTTTCGGTTTCGTGCAAAGTTTTTCTGCGTATATTGCAAAATAATGGACAGATCCTGCCTTATGTTGTAACCTCATTACTATAATGTATCAAAGTTCATAGGAAGGATTCGACAAGTCTTCGTGGGATACGAGAGAATATGCACCAAACGGAAGCGGTAATGTATTTAGAGTGCCATTATCATCAGAAGAACTCAATAATCGGTTCATCATTTAAAGCAGTGCATTATTATGCGAATCAACTGAAAATTTGTTAAAATTGGTAAAGGTTTGAATGCCTATCGAGGTATTCAGACCTTTTTTTGTTGCAGACTCATATTGATTACTTAAGCGACTGCGTTAACCGCTAAAATACGAGGTGTGCCTCATGGTCAATAATACCAGTACTTGTTAAGGTTTTGTCGAATCTCGACAAAATTGGAGGTATTGGGGATGCGAAACCAAAGGCAGCGGGTGTTAAATGATTTCTTTAATAGTGAACTTATTCTAGAACGTGACCATTTAGGAATTACACAAGAAGAAATGGCACATAGGCTAAGTATGGCGACAAGGACTTTTAGTGAATTGGAGCGAGGAAAGAACAGCTGCGGTGCATTGACGCTGGCTCTCTTCATGATCTATATATGCCGAGACCCAATGAAATTTCTGGAGAATCTAAAAAATGCGCTTGAGAGTGACGGCAACAAAGCAGCGTGATATATATAGACGCCGTTCTCTGTCATTCCGAATGCCCATGCAGATAGAAAAAATTATTCTGTACAAGAGCGGTGATTCTTATCCGATTTGTCCACGTTGCGATTGCCCTCTTGACAGGGAATATATGAGCTTTTGCGATCGTTGTGGGCAAAAATTATCTTGGCGGTGTAGTAAGGCGATCCAAATTCTATATACTCCCAGAAAGAAGAAACTAGCGCTGAAGCGGAGCACGCTAGAGAATCAAGCGTATGCTTGGCTTGGGGAACATGAAAAGTAGGTATACAGAATCAGCATGGCTAGGTATACCTATTTTGTGTCAAAAGATTCGCTATTGGTGTAAAGATACTTGCAATCAACATATGAGCGGATATAATAAAACACGAGAGAATATAATGCTTTTATAGAACATCAAATGAGGAGGATCCGCCTATGGAACTGAAGATCGAAAACTTAACCAAAGCCTATGGTAAGAAGGTGGCGCTGCGGGATTTTTCTGCAACGCTGACCAGCGGCATCTACGGTCTGTTGGGCCCCAACGGCGCGGGAAAAAGCACCATGATGAAGATCATCACGGAAAATCTGTCGGCGGACAAGGGCCGGATCCTGGTGGACGGCACCCCCTCGGACAAGCTGGGCGCGGACTACCGGGCTATGCTGGGCTATATGCCCCAGCAGCAGGGCATGTATCCTCATTTTACGGCCCGGCGCTTCCTGACCTACATCGCCGCCCTGAAGGGCATGGACAAGAGGACCGCCGCTTACGAGGTGGAGAAGGCTGCCGCCATGGTCAATATGTCCGATGTGCTGGACAAGCGCCTGGGGACTTACTCCGGCGGCATGAAGCAGCGGATTCTTATCGCTCAGGCCATCCTGGGTTCTCCCAAGATCCTGATTTTGGACGAGCCTACCGCGGGCCTGGACCCCAAGGAGCGGATCCGCATCCGCAACCTGATCTCTCAGATCTCCATGGACCGGATCGTGATCCTGGCCACCCATGTGGTGTCGGACATTGAGT
This sequence comes from Faecousia sp., assembly GCA_045660725.1. Taxonomy (GTDB): domain Bacteria; phylum Bacillota; class Clostridia; order Oscillospirales; family Oscillospiraceae; genus Faecousia. Next base: position 329 of record JAZREG010000206.1, on the reverse strand, counting down.
ACATCGCCAAGGAGATCATCATGCTGAAGAACGGCTCCCTGGTATCCCAGCTTCGCCCGGGGCAACTTTTGCAGCAGATGAAGGGCAAGGTATTCGAGGTCTGCGTGGAGGAATCCCAGGTGGAGGCCATGCAGGCAAGCTACCTGGTGGGCAACATCCGCAAGGATGAGGACGAAAAGATTTGGGTCCGGGTCATTGACGACGAAAAGCCCCAGGGGACGGTCCAGGAGGTCATGCCCACATTGGAGGATGTGTACCTTTACACCTTCGAGGAGAGGTACGCCCGGGAGGAGGGGTCTGTGTGAGGATCTTGATTTCCGAACTGCGAA
>JAZREG010000205.1:0-4890 GCA_045660725.1 Faecousia sp. | reverse complement strand
ACTGTTCCATTCGAGATCGTAACACATAGAAAAAAGAAGATGCCCCCTGATGGGACATCTTCCTTTTTGGAGCAGGGTACGGGAATCGAACCCGCCTTCACGGCTTGGGAAGCCGTTGTATTACCGATATACGAACCCTGCATCGGTGAGGGTATTATAGCAAAGCCAAAAGGAAAAAGCAACCACTTTTTGTCGAAGCGCTTTTTTCCTTGCCTCGTGCTGATTTTCGTGATATATTAGAGGAAATTGGGGTTTATGGAGCTGTTTGGTAGAGCGCCAAAGGCTCCCTTGTGTAAAGGTAGCTGTCAAAGAGCGGATGCAAATCCGATCTTTGACTGAGGGATTGTCGTAACTTTGACAACCCCTCCGGTCAAAATCGAAGATTTTGACCACCTCCCCTTACACAGGGGAGGCTCGCGCTCCGCGCTCCAAACAGCTCGACAAACGGAAATTTGAAGAACGGAGGCGTGCTTATGGCAGAGTATGAGCTGGTCAGAGAGATCCAAAATCTGTGTCCCAACAACCAAATGCGGGATATTTTCTTCGAGGAAGTGGAGACCGATGACCCGGAAGCCTATGTCCGCACCCTGCTGAAGGGAAAGACCGTGGAACTGACGGTGGATGCCCGGAGCGATGGGGGCGTGACGGTCTATGCCTCCGTGGACGGACTTACGCAAAAGTTTATTTTTACACCGATATAAGGAAGGCGCAATATGGATCCCCAAGAACTGAAATTTAAGCAAATGACCGAGCCGCCGGTGCAGAAGCTCATTTGCAAGCTGGCGGTACCCTGCATCATCAGCATGCTGGTCACCTCCTTCTATAACATGGCCGACACCTTCTTCGTGGGTCAGCTGGGCAGCAATGCTGCCACCGGCGCGGTGGGCGTGGTGTTCTCCATGATGGCCATCATCCAGGCGGTGGGCTTCTTCTTCGGCCAGGGCAGCGGCACCTTCATTTCCCGGGCGCTGGGTCAGAAGAATCAGCAGGAAGCGGAGGAGATGGCCGCCACCGGCTTCTACGCCAGCTTGGCGGTGGGCCTGCTGATCTGCGTGGCCGGTCAGGTTTTCCTGGAGCCTTTGGCGTACCTGTTGGGCTCTACGGATACCATTCTGCCCCACACCAAGGCGTACCTGCAGGTGATCCTCCTGGGCGCGCCCTGGATGACCGCTTCCTTTGTGCTGAATAACCAGCTGCGCTTCCAGGGTGGCGCTATGTACGCCATGGTGGGCATCACCGTGGGTGCGGTGCTGAACATCATTCTCGACCCCATTCTGATCTTTGGCGCCAATTTGGGCGTGGCCGGTGCCGGCTGGGCCACCATTATCAGCCAGTTCGTCAGTTTCTGCCTGCTGTACATGGGCTGCAACCGGGGCAACAACCTGCGGATCCGATTCAAAAATATCCGCCTGCGGCTGTACTATTTCAAGGGTATTTTCCAGGGCGGTCTGCCGTCTCTTGCCCGGCAGTGCCTGGCGAGGTTGGCCACCATCTGCCTGAATCACGCCGCCCGCCCCCATGGCGATGCGGTGATCGCCGCCATGGGCATCGTCCAGCGCATCGCTATGTTTGGCGCTTCCACCATGCTGGGCTTCGGCCAGGGCTTCCAGCCGGTGTGCGGGTTCAATTACGGCGCCAAGCTCTACGACCGGGTGAAAAAGGGCTTTTGGTTCAGCGTCCGGATCTCCACCATTGTGCTGGTAGCCATCAGCGCTGCGGGATTTCTCTTTGCGCCTCAGCTGGTGGGGCTGTTCCGGGATGATCCGGAGGTCATCGCCTGCGGCGCTTTGGCGCTGCGGCTGCAATGCATCAGCTTCCCCGCCCACGGCTGGATCGTTATGAGTACCATGATGGAGCAATCCATGGGTCGTACTGTCCCGGCTACCTTCCTGAGTGTGGCCCGGCAGGGGCTGTTCTTCATCCCCCTGGTGCTGATGTTGTCCGCCCTGTGGGGTGTGCTGGGAATTCAGATGACCCAGGCCACCGCGGACCTGCTGACCCTGGCATTTTCCGTGCCGATCCATCTTCATGTGATGAAAAATATGGCACATCAATAAAAAAACGAAAAAGGGGCTTTACAAACGGGAAATTATCTGCTATAATCCATCCCGTTCCACCCCTTTATGGCCCTGTGGTGCAGTCGGTTAGCACGCCAGCCTGTCACGCTGGAGGTCGACGGTTCGAGTCCGTTCGGGGTCGCCATAAAAAGAAAATCCCACCCAATCGGGTGGGATTTTCTTTTTATAAGCCGAACGGACTCGAACAATCCAATGCCACAGTCCGGGGGACTGTGGCTTGGCCCCGGCTGGACGGGGCCAACACAATAATCGTCAGCCGTTTTGGCTGACCATGCAAACGAGTCCGTTCGGGGTCACCGGTTTCCTGCTGCCTCAGCCGAGTCCGTTCGGGATTGTCCAGGAAAATTTTGCATCCCGGCTTCCTTTTTCGGAAAAAGGATGCTATAATGAACCATCATTTTACAAAAATCTTATGAGGTGTCTTTATGCTGGATGGATTGCTTTTGCTGCTGGTGGTTGTTTTTGTATCCGCGCAGCAGGTTACCAAAAAAGGCTTCAGCGGCCGGGTCTCCGGCGGTACGATGACCTTCTCTGCCGCCTCCTGCGTGGCGGCGCTGGTGGTGTTTCTCATTACCTCCGGCGGCAAACTGGTGCTTTCCACGGAATATTTGGGCTACTCCGCCCTGTTTGCTGTCAGCTACGGCGCGGCGGTGGTGTTCGGTGTCCTGGCGGTGCAGACGGGTCCCCTGTCCCTGACGAGCCTTTTGACCTCTTTCTCTTTGCTGATCCCTACCTTCTACGGCATTTTTGTGCTGCATGAGCCGGTGAGCGTGACGCTTTATGTGGGCCTTGCGTTGCTCCTGGCGGCGCTGGTGCTGATCAACCTGGAGAAAAAGGGAGAAAAGAAGCAGATCACCCTGCGATGGGTGGTGTATGTGCTCCTGGGCTTTGTGGGCAACGGTGCCTGCTCTACGGTGCAGAAGGTGCAGCAGCTGGCCCAAAACGGCGCGTATAAGTCTGAATTCATGATCGCGGCGCTGATCATGGCTATTTTGGCTATGAGCGTTTGCGCCCTCCTGATGGAGCGGGGAGCGATCCGGGAAAGCCTGAAAAAGGGTGCTGCTTTCTATATTCCCTGCGGCCTGGCCAACGGCATCGTCAATTTCCTGGTGATCGTGCTGGCTGCCCGGATGGATGCATCCGTTATGTTCCCGGTGATCTCTGGCGGCGGCATCGTGCTGGCGTTCCTGATCTCCATCCTTTTCTATAAGGAGAAGCTAAGCCGCTGGCAGATCCTTGGCTCGGTGCTGGGCCTGGTGTCTGTGGTGCTGCTGAATCTGTAAAGAAAATCGACCCGCGGCAAAAGCCGCGGGCCGATTTTTTGTATCAGGAAAGGTGGTTCTTCAAAGCGATCCCGCCGTTGACGGAGCAGCCTTTTTTGTGCTATGATAGGCGCGAAAGAAAAGGGCGGTGTCACCGCAGGAGGTAAGGATATGAAAAAGAAGACCTGGCTGCTGATCCCGGCGGTGTTGCTGTTGCTGTTGGCGGCAGCCATGCTCCTGCTGCACAGGGCTGGGGCGCAGCCGGTGGAATCGAAGCCCGCCGGATCTGAAACAACGGCCCAAACCACCACGACGATCCACCCGACGACGACTTTGGGCAGCACCACGGCGGGAACGACCGCCCTGCCCACCACGGTGACGCAGACCACAGCGCCAGCCACAGTTCCCACAACCGTGCCGCCGGTCTCCACGCCTGCCGCGACCCAGCCCACGGTGCCGGTGACAGACCCCGCGCCCTGCAGCCATAATTGGTCCAACTGGACGACCCAAAAAGAAGCAACCTGCACGGAAGATGGCTCCGAGGAACGGACTTGCAGTAAATGCGGCGAGAAGGAGCAACGCGGGGCGGGGGCATTGGGCCATGATTGGGACGAAGGCACGGTGACCGTTGCCCCGCAAAGCTGCTCGGACATCGGGCAGAAGCGCCACACCTGCCGCCGCTGCGGAGAAAACAAGACGGAACAGATCAATGGCAACCATACCTTTGACCAGTGGCAGTACGAAGAGTACACCTACGAAGCTTACAGCGCATCTGGCAGACTCAAGACCTACACCTCCCACCGCAAGGTTCACACCTGCGTGAAGTGTGGCTACAAGGAAACTGGTGGCACTCCTGACCACAGCTGTAAAATCGGTTCTTCCAACCATACAGAAAAGGTAATTGAGGCAGCAACCTGTACCCAGGAAGCGCTTGTCCGAAGCACCTGTACTATCTGCGGCTGGTATACCGATTATCGCACTGGCGGCCTTGGTTCTCACACCTGGAAGTCCGAAACCCGCCATCTCACCGACTATGGTCCTTATACCAATGAGTTGGATGCAACAATTGACAGATGCACAACCTGTGGTTTTGAGGAAGTCAATTTCATCTATGGTGAAGGTTGGAGTGACTATAACCGTTATAGCGTCAAGCTTACCCTTGCGCAAGGCAATGCCGAGGCTGTGTCTCTGGATAATCCGACACATCAAGCGGTAAGACGTGACTTCGTGTATGACTCGGATGGATATGTGAAGCAATTCACTCTCTATTGGTGGTATAACGGTCAGCGTTATAGTCAGGTAATTAAGTGCGACAAAGCCTCCATGATTGCGTGGTTCGCTGAATATGGTCTGGAGACCAGTGGTAACGAGAGCTATATTATCAAGCCTAATGGCAGTCACATCGTGCCTTATAAGACTACCTATACGGGCTAATCCCTGCGGAATGCAGCACAGCTTGCAAACCCGCAAGGTTACTCCCAACAGTAACGCAACGCAATGGGAAACCACCGCAAGGTCTTCCGACGCTGCGGGGGGTTTGGGCAAAAAAA
>JAZREG010000204.1:0-2620 GCA_045660725.1 Faecousia sp. | reverse complement strand
CCATTGCCGACACCATTATGATCCTGCCGGAGTTTGAATTTTATCTGTTTGATCAGGTGGGCTGGGAAGTAAAGCCGAATTCCATCGGCGTTACCCTGGATGCGGCCCAGGCCCATTGGAACAGCGCGGTGGAGGGTATGGGTAATATCGTAGCCAAGCAGAAGAACTATCACATCGCCAAGCCCTTCGATATTTCTTACGAAGCCAGAAGCGAAATGTGCCTGCACATGGCCGATGCCGGTATCGAGATCAATTATCACCATCCCGAGGTAGGTGCCGCCGGTCAGTATGAGATCGAGCCCAAGTTGGGCCAGCTTTCCAAGATGGCCGATGCCACCATGCTCATTAAGTATATCGTCCACAATGTGGCCCGCAAGTATGGCCTCAGCGCCACCTTCATGCCCAAGCCTGTGTATGGCGAGGCCGGCAGCGGTATGCATGTGCATATGCTGCTGTTAAAGGATGGCCAGCCCGTATTCTCCGATGATAACGGCTATGCCCATCTGAGCAAGACGGCGCATTATTTCATGGGCGGCCTTTTGAAGCACATCGCATCCCTTTGCGCCCTGACCAACCCCAGCACCAACTCCTTCAAGCGCCTGGTGCCCGGCTTTGAAGCTCCCGTTACCGTGGGCTATGCCACCTCCAACCGATCCGCCGTCATCCGCATCCCGGCCTATGCCAAGGAGCCTACGCTGCGCCGGTTTGAGCTGCGCAACCCGGACGCCACCTGCAATCCCTATTTCTGCTATGCCGCCATTTTGATGGCCGGCCTGGCCGGTGTGAAAAACCAGATCGATCCCCATGAGCAGGGCTGGGGCCCCTATGATTTTAACCTCTTCCACCTGTCCGACGAGGAAAAGAAGAAGCTGACCGGCCTGCCCACCAGCCTGGAAGAGGCCCTGGATGCCCTGGAAGCCGATCACGATTACCTCACCGCCGGCGGCGTGTTCCCCCAGGAACTGCTGAACAACTGGATCGCCTCCAAGCGGGCTGAGTGCCGCCAGATGTCCGCCATTCCCCATCCCGTGGAGTTTGAAAAATATTACAACCTGTAAGGTGCCCATATGGAAAGAGAGATTTTGCTGCAGCGTGGGGGTGTAAGCGTCCCCATCTATGTATCGGAGCCGGAATTCGGTGAGCCCACCCGGCTGGTTTTGGGTGTGCATGGCCTGGGCGGCAGCGCCCGGGACGAGATCCAAACCGGTATTGCCGAGGAAATGGCCCTGTTTTCCGCTGTAACCGTACGCTTTGATTTTCCTGCCCATGGCGAAAATCCTATGACCGACAAGGATTTTACTGTAAAAAACTGCATGGCTGTCTTGCTGGAGGCGGCCTCCTGGGCCAAGGAAGCCTACCCCCAGGTGGAGGATCTTTGTGTATTCGCCACCGGCTTTGGTGCGTATATCACCTTGCTGTGCGTGGATGATCTGCTCCAGTTGCCCGGCAAGCTGAAACTGGTGGTGCAGACACCTTCCGTGCTGATGCATGAAACCCTGCTGGCCATGGTCCACCGCTCCCGGGAGACCTTCCGGCTGATGGAAGGCTTTACCTTCCCCACCGAGCGGCCCTTTACGGTCAATTACGATTTTTATGAGGAACTGCGGCAAAATATTGCCCTCAATTCCTATCCCGTCCCCATGCTGATCCTGCATGGGGAAGAGGATGCTTACATCCGCCTGTCGGATATCCGGCAGCTGCGCCGCATCAATGAAGATGCCAAGCTGGTGTTTATCTCCGGCGCATCCCACCGCTTCCAGGAGGACGGCGCATGGGATATGGTGCTGGATCTGACCCGGGATTGGTTCGCCTTTGAGCAGGTTCTGGTCTGTGATTGGGAATAAGAATGCCACAATGCATAACCCTCCGGAGTTTCCTCCGGAGGGTTCGCTGTTTATCGGATCATAATTTTCAGTTCATAGTCCTGCCTGCAATCGAAGCGATATTCCGGTCTGGTGGCGGGGCCGCAGCTGCCGGTGCCGATGCCCATCTGGAAGGCGGACAGGGTCACATAGGTGCCGGTGGTCACTTCATCTTCCCGGTGGGTCATGGTCAAAAGCTCCCGGTCGGAATAGGGCTTGATGCCCAGCTCAAAGGGCTTGTCCACCGCAGTAAAGGAAAAGGTCGTTTCGCCATCGGATACTTTTACCCAGCTGCAATCCATGCGGTTGCCGCTTTCCTGGGGGCGGATGTTGGGCTCGGTCATATCGGACACCGCGCAGCTGACCTGTTCGACCTGCGTATGCGCTGCCATGTCCCGGTAGCTTTCGCCGTTGCGGCCGAAATACTCTACATCCCGGAAGCTTTCTTCCAACCGGAAGGCTTTGCCGAAACGGGGCAGATCACCGCTGCCTTTTACGCAGTGCAGGCGGCTGGTCAAAAGAATGCCGTCAGCGCAGGCTTCGTAGGTATCGGTGCAGATAAATTCCTGCTTCTTGCAGCGGATGACCCAACTAAGTTCGACCTTCTCGGCGGTGATTTGTACGTTGGCCAGCGTTTCTTCCTGGCAGACATGACCAGCCATGGTGCTGATCCCCGCCAGATTCACATCGTTATCGGTAGGCGCCCGGAACAAAATGGTGTGATCCTTGCAGGAAGTCAGCTTTTTGCCGTCCTTTTC
>JAZREG010000203.1:0-3444 GCA_045660725.1 Faecousia sp. | reverse complement strand
TTAAAAAGCCTGATGCAGAGTGAAAAATGTTAGGTTATCGCCCGCGTTCCACATCCGCCCCTTTGGGGCACCTTCTCCCCGGGAGAAGGTATCGGGCCTACGGCGGCGGACGAACAGATAAATCCCAATTTACTTCTTCCTCACCATCTTGAACAGCGGGGGCAGAACAAAGGCAACAGTCAGCACGGCGATCAGTGCCGCAAGGAAAATGTTCTCATTGGGAATGAAGGACCAGGTGCCGTCGGAGTTGGCAACGGTGTCCGCATTCCGCAGCACCCATGCGCCGATGGCAGGGCCAACCACACCGGGAATCAGAACCTGACCCACGATCCGCAGGCCCTGGAACAGGCCCGCCTTATTTTCCGGAGTCCGCTCCCGGATCATGGCGCCCAGCACCGCGCCGGTGCCCAGGTAACCGCACATCATGACCAAAGAACCGAGAAACACCGGCACCGTGGAGCGCACAAAGTACAGCACCACGAAACCCACACCCAGCAGGCCCAGCACCGGCAAAACCGCCGCCTTGAAGCCCTTCTTGTCAAACACCCGGCCGTACAGGGCGGTAAAAATGGCCGCCAGGACGATGGCAGGAGCGAAGATCAGCACATAGTCGGTCATGCCCAGGGCTTCCGTATAATACAAAATGAGATAGGGCATGAATATCTGAATGGCGATATTGAACACCGCCAGTACCCCCAGCACCAAATACAGCGCCACATTCTCCCGGATCACCGACGGGCGGAAGCCGTAGAAGATGTTGGCGAAGAAATTGCCCTCGCCTTTGATCCCGGTTTCTTCAATCAGGAAGAAGCCCGCCACGCCCATCACCAGCACCACGGTGCCGATGATGCCGAAAATCAGGGGCCAGGACTCGGGCTTATTCTGATCCACGCCCATAAATCCACCGAACACCGCCAGGATCGCCACCAGGGGCATCATGGCGTTGATGCCCTCGGCCTTGCCCCGGTTGGTGCTGTCGGTAGCATCGGTGAGCCAGGCGTTGAAGCAGGCATCGTTGGCAGAAGAGCCGAAGAAGGTCATCAGGCAGTCCATAATAATGACCATGGTCACGCCGATGGCCGGGCCGGCCGCCACTTCCGGAACCAGGGCAAAGCCCCAAATGGAGATGCCCCACAGAATGTAGCCGCCGCAGATGAAGGCCTTGCGCTTGCCCAGCTTGTCAGACAGGGCGCCGATGAGCAATGTGGTCACCGTAGCGGTCACGGCGGAGGCCGCCACCATCAGAGAAATGTCCTCAGCGGAGGCGTGGAATACCTTATATATAAATACATTCAGGTACATGTTCTCCACCACCCAGGCGATCTGACCCACCAGGCTGAAGATCACCAGCGCCAGGTAGAATTTTCGTTTGTTCGCGGTTTTTTGCATCGTTCTTTCCGCCCCTTCCAAAGGTTTTGTGCCTTCCATTATAGCACAACGCCCCCGGCAGAACAAGGTCTGCCGGAGAAAGTATCCAATGTTTCCAATTTTTCCGCCTTTTCTACAATTTTCTCCCGGCCTTTTTGGAGAAAATGGAAAAAAGCATTTCCTATGGTTGACTTTTTTCCGCCTTTCCCATATACTTATCCGATAAAGAAATGACACATCCTTAGGTTTGGGAGGTACATACTATGGTATTACGGGAGATCACTTACCTTGCTGTGATCCTGCGGATCCTGGCCGCTGTTATTTTCGGCGGCGCCATCGGCTTGGAGCGGGGCATGAAGAACCGCCCGGCCGGTCTGCGCACTTATATGCTGGTGTGCGTCGGCTCCTGCCTCATTATGCTGACCAACCAGTACCTGTACCAGGTGACCCAGGCCGGCGACCCCATGCGTCTCGGCGCGCAGGTGGTCAGCGGCATCGGCTTTTTGGGCGCCGGCACCATCATCGTCACCAAGCACAATCAGATCAAGGGTCTGACCACCGCCGCGGGCCTGTGGGCCGCCGCCGGTGTGGGCCTGGCCCTGGGCGTGGGCTTTTATGAGGCCGCCTTTGTGGCAGGCTTTGCGGTGTTCGCCATTTTGACCCTGCTGCAGAAGCTGGATGACAAAATGCACCGCAGCACCAAGATCGTGGAGCTGTACATCGAGCTTTCCGAGGAAGTGCCTTTGGGCGAGCTGATCCGGGGCCTTCGGGATCTGAACCTGGAGATCGAGTCCCTGCAGACCGAGAAGGACACTCTGCTGGAAGACGGCGTCCGTCCCCTGGTGGCCACCCTGAAGACCAAGAAGCGGGGGGATCACAACCTGCTCATCGAAAAGATCAAGAAGATCTCCGGCATCGTCCACCTGGAAGAGCTGTAAAAGACCCCTTTCCCCTGCCCCACCCGGGGCAGGGTTTTTTCGTCTTCGGCGGAGAAATTCCTGTTGTAATCTTTTGATAAATATGCTACATTGTTCTGTGGAAAATCCGTAAAAACACTGTAAGGAGAACTGCTATGAAACGGACGCTCGCTTTGATTCTTGTCCTGGTGCTGGCCATGAGCCTTCTGCTCCCTGCCTGTACCCAGACGCCCGCAAACAACACCACAGGCTCTACGCCCCCTGCCACCACCGTGGGCAAAAAGCCCTCCGGCCCGGAATACCAGGAGCCTCTGCAGGACGGCTATAACCAGGTCACCTTCTACTGGTCCTATCCCGGTGATAATTACGAAAACTGCGATATGTGGATCTGGTGGGGCGATGTGGCCGGCAAGGGCTACGTGTTCCACGAATGTGACTACGGCGCAAAGGTCGTGGTGAATGTCCCCGAGGGCATTTCCGAAGTGGGCTTCATCGTCCGCAGAGATTGCTCCGAGCCCGGCGGCTCCTCCTGGGGCAGCGCCACCAAGGACTACGAACAGGACCGCTTCGCCGTCATCGAAGGTAAGGAGACCTTCATTTACCTGAAGACCGGCGACGCATCCCAGTACATCAGCAACGATGGAGGCAAAACACTCGAAATGATGAAGAAATTCTCCCTGGCCACCATGGCCGACAGAAACAAGCTCCAGTACCATATCACCCCCAAGGCCATTATCTCTGATCTGAGCCAGATCAAGGTCTACGAGGGCGACCGGGAGATCCCCGTCACCGGCGCTTCCGCACTGGGCCGGGAGGCTGCTACCGGCTACATCGACCTGGGCGAAGACCTGGATCTGAGCAAGAACTACCGCATCGTCCTGGAAGGCTACGGCGAGAAGGCCATCCTGCCCCTGGGCATCTTTGACAGCCAGTGGTTCGCCGACAACTATCACTATGACGGCAGCGACCTGGGTGCTTACATCGACGGCAACAACACCACCTTCAAGGTTTGGGCCCCCACCGCTTCCAAGGTGGTGCTGAACCTGTTCACCGCCGGCCACGATGTGGACGCTTACAAGACCGTGGAAATGGTCAAGGGTGACAAGGGCGTTTGGGCCCACACTGAGGAATGCGGCCACGGCACCTACTACACCTACAC
>JAZREG010000202.1:0-6253 GCA_045660725.1 Faecousia sp. | reverse complement strand
CGCTAAGATCCAGGATTGGCTGGCCAAGGGCCTGATTCCTGAGGACCGTATTGGTAAGTCCTCCGGCACCACCGCTTACCGTACCGCTAACAAGGTTGCTGTTTACAACACCTACCACTGCGACAACTGGTCCCTGGGCGTTACTGTCGTTCCCCAGGGCGCTGACAAGGCTGTCCTGATCGGTACCAACCCCGACAAGACCCTGTACCCCGATGCTTACATGCCCACCGCCTCCGCTCCCACCATGGACAACCGTTCCTTCGCCTTCACTAAGGCTCTGTCCCACCCCGCAGCCGCTGCTGCTCTGCTGGACATCATCTCCTCCGATGAGTACAAGGAACTGATCCACTGGGGCACCGAGGGCGAGTCCTTCATCGTTGTCAACGGCAACAAGCAGCTGATCAACGGTGCTGACGCTTACGAGAACGCTGCTGAGACCGGCATCATGATCGGTAACGCTGTCTTCTCCTTCGGCATCATCCCCTGCGTTGGTAACATCTACGACCTGATCTCCGACGAGAACCTGTGCGACGTCGATCCCACCGGCCGTATGAGAGAGCAGTTCCAGGAAGCTTACAAGGAGTGGGATGTTTCCTACCCCGACCAGCCCGCTGCTTACTACGCCATCCCCACTCCCGAGGAGAACGTAGTCCTGGCCGAGAAGGAAGCTGACTACCTGCAGCTGTCCGGCGAGATCTTCGTTTCCTTCCTGACCGGCGAGCGTAACCTGGAGACCGATTGGGACTCCGCTATCGCTGAGCTGGAAGCCGCTGGCCTGAAGGAAATCCTGGCTATCTACCAGGCTCGTGCTGACCGCTTTGCTGAGAAGACCGGCATTGGCAAGTAATTTCTGATTACTTACCCTACAGAACTGATTTTATCAGCTTTGTAACCTAAAACCCGCGCCCATCCGATTCGTCGGATGGGCGCTTTTTTTGGCCGAAAATCCCGGTGGAAAACCCGTTCAGCAAAATCAACAAAATGGCTGGCAACCTTTCGTGCATTGTTACAAAACTGATTTTTGCGTGAAGATTTTGATTGCGAACCTTCCTTTCATGCGATAAAATTAATAAGTCAAAAAGTGTCTTTTGACTTGGTGCGCCGGCCCCTGAATGCCGGTGTTCCAGCCAAAAAATCGGCAAAAGAAAGGAAGAGGATTATGAAGAAACGCGCATTGTCTATCGTTCTTGTGCTGACCTTCCTGCTGTCTGTATTCCTGTTCTGCTCTACTGCATTTGCGTCCTCCGCAAATCAGGACGGTCTGACCGTAGACCTGAGCACCAACAAGAATGCTTACGCCGCAGGGGAAGAGATCAACGCCTTCCTGGTCGTCAAGAGCAACTCCGGTTACAATGGCAAGCTCAGCGCCAAGCTGATCGTGCCTGAAGGCCTGAAGCCTGTCATGGGCCAGCTAGTGAACCCGGAGTTTGAACTGAAGCTGGGCGAGAAGACCCAAATGGACTATGTCCTGGAAACCCCCACCCAGCCCACCACCACTGCTCCCACTACGGTGACCACCGTCCCCGGCACCACTGTGCCTGTGACCACCGTGCCTCCCGTGACCACGGAGCCTGAGACCACCGTGCCTCCTGTGACCACCGTGCCTCCTGTGACTACCGAGCCTACCGTGCCTGCTACCACTACCCCCGCAACCCAGGCACCTACCACCCAGGCACCCACTACCCAGGCACCCACCACCGCTCCTTCCGGCTCCGGCGACAACTCTGATACCGGCGATATCGCTCTGTATCTGTACGGCGCCCTGGCCATCTTCTCCCTGTCCGCCCTGGTGATCCTGTCCGGCGGCTTCAAGGGTATGCTGAAGCAGCGCTGGTTCATCCTGGTTCTTTGTGCTGCTCTGCTGATGCCCGTGCTGGCTCCCGCCATTTCTCTGGCTGCCACCATGGACAAGACCATCACTGTTAACCACAATATTACTGTCGACGGCGAGAGCTACACCCTGAAGGCCGAGGTCGCTTACGAGGCCGCCGGTGTTGCTGAGTATGCCGGTACTGCCAGCCTGGACTACAAGGTCGGCGGCAGCTCCCTGTATGATGCGGTTGCTGAGAAGGGCTACTTCCTGCCCTCCGATGTTAGCTATGGCGGTAAGACTACCTCCAAGGACGGCACTTACCGCCCCGAGGTTTACGCTCCCTACATCGAGAGCCTGATCGGCTCCTACCTGGGTACTACCACCAAGGGCAACGGCCTGGATGCCTCCAAGTTCCTGAACAAGGAAGGCGCAAAGGATGTCCTGATCGGTAAGACCGCAGACGCTGCTTCCATGCAGGCTCTGAGCCTCATCGGCAAGAACCAGTGGATCATCATCGAGATCGACGGCAAGCTGGTCGTCACCGGCTGGTATGATGCCGCTACCGCTGCCGCTGTGAAGCATCTGTACAACCTGGTCAAGGATCAGGCTGATGTTAAGCTGGAGAATCTGCCCATTGTTGGCACCATCAGCGATTATTCCCACGGGGATATGCCCGAATTCCAGTACGGCCAGTTCCGTAACGGTATGGACTCCGACCAGGGCGCTGTGATGCTGCGCTACGCTGAGGTGGAGCAGAAGGAATTCGAAGCTTACAAGCAGACCCTGCTGGCCGACGGCTGGACGCTGTTCCAGACCAACACCATGGACGGCTATGGCGACGCACAGCTGCATTTCGCAACCTTCGTCAAGGGCGAGAACGCCATCACCCTGCAGTACCTGCCCAATGGCATGGCTACTGTCACCGCAGAGGAGGCTGCCGGCTTCAGCTCCGCACTGAAGAAGGCTTGGGAAGCTTCCTTCCGCGCAGACGATCAGGAACTGCGTATCATCCTGGAGCCTGCCTCCCACCTGTTCCCCATTGATGCGGAAGCAGATCTGGATCTGAGCCATGTTGGCGGCGTTGCCCAGCAGCCCGCTCTGCATGTGGTCAACATTAATAACGCCTATGCTGACGGCAATGACGTCGGCGCCCTGATGATCTACACCCTGGCTGACGGCTCCTTCTTCGTGTGGGACGGCGGTCTGGCCTCCGATGCGGATCAGCTGATGAAGACCCTGCGGATGCTCAATAAGCGTGACGACGGCATTGTCATCGCCGGCTGGGTCCTGACCCACGCCCACAATGACCATGTTGCCTGCTTCCAGCAGGTTGCCATCTCCTCCTACGCCAGCGAGCTGACCGTGGAGAAGGTCATCGTGAACCGTCCCGCTGACGGCTACTCCTGGAGAGGCTTTGCCGATCCTTACAACTATGCCTACGGCATGCACGACACCTTCAACAAGCTGCCTGAGCTGATCGCCAAGTTCGGCGAGGATACCCAGCTGGTAGTTCCTCACATGGGCCAGGTTATGAACATCCGCAACCTGAATGTGGAAGTTCTGGCCGGCGGCGAAGAGGATGTTTTCCCCGTCATTATCAACAACGATAACGCCTGGTCCATGGTGGCCAAGATCACCTATGACGGCATTGATCAGACCGTCATGATGCTGGCCGACTCTGCCCTGGATCAGACCTACAATGTGTTCTTCCCCCTGATGCTGGATGAGCTGGATGCTGACATCATTCAGACCGCGCACCACGGCCTGGGCGGCAACACCTCCCGTCTGTACCCCATCTTCAACAAGAACCTGGAAAACCGGGTTGAGAATGCGGAAGACAGATGGCATGTTGCAATCTGGAACACCACCAGAAAGACCCTGATCAGCAATGGCAATACGCCCATTGCCGGTGCCGGCGAGCTCACCCGTCTGTGGACGGACCTGAACAAGGGCCTGCGTCCTGAAAACGGCGGCTATGTTGTGGAAGATATCGTTGCGGATACCTATGTCCACACTCTGAACTTCCCCTACACCCCCGGTGAGGTCAACAAGACCTATGTCGCTGCCTTTAAGAGCAATTTCTTCGACAGCGAGAACATGAATGTTGTTTACCTGCCCGGTATGTCCGTCGAGGATGCCAAGGCTGCCCTGAAGAACGCCGATGCGGACCTGGTAGTCCTGACCGGCGCCACCGGTGACCTGAACGCCCTGACCAATGTGGGCTACGCCTATACCAAGGTGGTCGGTGATACCATGATCCTCAGCCGCTTCCCCATGGAGAAGGCCGAGGCTCTGGAGCTGACCAACAGCACTGTTGCTTATGCCCAGCTGAATGCAGACGGCCTGAAGATCAACTTCTTCGCCGGCGACCTGACCCGCGACTTTGCTGAGCTTATAAGCATGGATGTTCCGGTAGCCAATTATGCTATGGTCGTTGGCAACCTGCCTGATGAAATGCCTGTAGGCCTCTATACTGTGGCCCTGGGCGACGATGTCTATGCCCTGATGGTTGGCGGCGAGGTTACCAACGTTTCCGAGACCGATTACACCTTTACCGCAGAGTTCTCCCGCTATGTCCTGTGCGAGGATTTGGAAGTGGGCGAATTTGACGATAAGATCAATGTGGGCCAGTGGTGGGTCAACTACCGCAACATGTCCACCGAGAAGGAACAGGTCCTGCGTTGGCTGCTGAAGAACAAGCACGAGATCGTGGGTCTGGTTCACGTTCCCAGCGAACTGATGGATGATGCCACCGCTGCTGAGTTCGCTCAGCTGGCTGGCTATCCCCACTACTATGTGGTCGAGATCCCCAATGCCAAGGGCTCCGGTGGCGCTTACGGCCACATGATCCTCAGCGCATATCCCCTGGAGATCAAGGACGACATCATTGTCCGCAGCGAGGATGATGCCAGCGCATCTCCCAACAAGCCTGCTGAGTCCTACGGTCACGTGATCGTGGATCTGACCGCTGCCGGCTTCGGCAAGGTGGATGTCATCTTCGGTGACATGGACGCCAACGACAACAACGGCCTGGAAATGACTGCCCAGAGAACCGCTCTGGAAGCTGCCATCAAGGAAGCTGTCAACGGCAACAAGTTCATCTTCATGTCCGGCTATGACAATGGCCATGTCGAGGACCTGGCCGAGTATGCCGGCCAGCCCATCAAGTCCTTTGTCCACCCCTGGAGCAACTGTATTGTCGTGTCCGGCGATCTGCCCATGACCGGCAAGGAGTTCTTCGGCACCAAGGCTTACGCTGAGAACGGCCAGAGCCCCATCGGTGTCACCATCCAGAACATCGACCCCTATGTTAAGGTCGACCTGGTGGATATCAAGGAGTACAACATTACTGTGGATGGCGGTGTTTCCAGCGCTGAGCTGAAGCCCGCCGGCGCAACCATTACCATCACTGCCAACAAGCCCGCCTACGGCAAGGCCTTCGACAAGTGGGTCGTGGTCAGCGGCGATGTGACCCTGGCAGACGCAACCGCTTCCAAGACCACCTTCGTGGTGGGCACTGAGGACGTGGTCGTGAAGGCAACCTACAAGGATGTTCCTGTGGATGTCAAGACGCCCACCGGCGAGACTGTCACCATCAAGGTCGCTGTGGAGCCCACCTTCCGCTACAGCCTGAAGTGGAAGCAGGAAGGCGCTAAGGACATGATCCTGAACCACTACCGTGAGGTTGGCGCGGATGTCCTGGCCCTGACCCTGATCGACAAGAACGTGGCTTCCTACAACGACGCTGACGTTGTGGGCGAAGTAACTGCCGCTCTGGCCGATCTGTACCCCTACTCTTACTACGCTCCCGGTAATGCTGTGGGCGAAAACGGCAATCTGGAGACCGGCGAAAGCACCTACGGTCACCTGATCCTCAGCAAGTACCCCTTCGTGTTCAAGGAGAACATCATGCTGACCGATAACGGCGGCGCAGCGGAAGACCGCTCCGTCAACCACGTGGCCATCCAGCTGGGTGACAACACTGTGGTGGACATCTACGCTACCCACATTGGTACTGCTGCCTCCGAGTGGCCTGTCTTTGCTGCCAACTTCAACCAGCAGGGCGACTACTTCCTGATCCTGGGCAACACCAAGGGCAATGCTACCGGCGCTTTCGTTGACAACTATCTGGGTACCACCGGCTCCTCCGTGGGCTGCGGCAGCCAGATCACCATCATCGCAAGCAACGGCATCACCTTCAACGGTCAGTGTACCGCGGATAACTCCGTTTCCGGTGTTCTGACTCCCAACATGGATCCCCTCCATGCTGCAAGCATCACCATTCCTCTGCTGAGCGAGGCTGTTACCAAGTACGCTGTCAATGTTGGCGGCGAGAATGCCGGCTACTACGCCGCCGGCGAGACCGTCACCCTGACTGCCCCCACCGCCCCCGCCCGCTACAAGTTCACCGGCTGGGCCGCTCCCGCCGGCGGGGCCGCC
>JAZREG010000201.1:0-4602 GCA_045660725.1 Faecousia sp. | reverse complement strand
TTGGTGGGGATCTCTACCACATCCAGCATGTAGATGCCGGAAAATTCGTCCTCTTCGGTGAGCGCCGTACCGGTCATACCGGAAAGCTTCTTATACAGCCGGAAGAAATTCTGGAAGGTGATGGTGGCCAGGGTCTTGCTTTCACCGGCAACGGTGACCCCTTCCTTGGCCTCGATAGCCTGGTGGAGGCCTTCGTTATACCGGCGGCCGTACATCAGTCGGCCGGTGGACTCGTCAACAATGATGATCTGGCCGTCCTTCACCACATAGTCGATGTCCTTCTTCATCAGGCCCCGGGCCTTCATGGCCTGGTTGATGTGATGGCTCAATGTGGCGTTCTCCGCGTCGGCCAGGTTTTCTACGCCGAAGAATTTCTCGGCCTTGGCGATGCCCCCGGCGGTCACGGAGACGGTGCGGGTCTTTTCGTCCACAAAGTAGTCGCAGTCGTAGTCGTCATGGACTTCCTTGTCCTCGGTCTTGGCAAAGACCTGCTTGCGCAGACCGGAAACGAACTGGTCGGCCAGCTCATACAGCTTGGAGGAATCCTCGCCCTTGCCGGAAATGATCAGGGGGGTACGGGCTTCGTCGATGAGGATGGAGTCTACCTCGTCCACGATGGCAAAGGCGTGGCCCCGCTGCACCAGATCCTGCTTGTAAAGGGACATATTGTCCCGGAGGTAGTCAAAGCCCAATTCGTTATTGGTGCAGTAGGTGATGTCCGCGGCGTAGCTGACCCGGCGCTCTTCCGGTTCCATGCCGGGAACGATCAGACCCACGGTCAGGCCCATGTAGCGGTAGACCTTGCCCATCCACTCGGAGTCACGGCGGGCAAGATAGTCATTGACGGTGACCACATGGACACCCCGGCCGGTGAGGGCATTTAGGTAGCAGGGGAGGATTGCCACCAGGGTCTTGCCTTCGCCGGTCTTCATTTCGGCGATGCGGCCCTGGTGCAGGATGATGCCGCCGATGATCTGCACCGGGTAGGGCTTCATGCCCAGCACCCGCCAGGCGGCCTCACGAATGGCGGCAAAGGCCTCGGGCAGCAGCGCGTCCAGGGTCTCGCCCTGGGAGATCCGTGCCGTAAATTCTCCGGTCTTACCCTTCAGTTCCGCCTCGGAAAGGGCGGTATATTCTGCTTCCAGCGCCAGGACCTTGTCCACGGTCGGCTGGATCTTTTTCAGTTCCCGCTGGGAGCGGGTGCCGAAAAGCTTCGTAATCAGTCCCATAATGTAATACCTCGTTTCGAAAAATGGTCATACCAAACCAATTTTACCCATTGTACCATACTTTTCATAAAAAGCATAGCGGAATTGTAAATTTTTCGCTGCGCTTTTGGAAGACAAAATGTAGGGGAGGGGCAATGCCCCTCCCGTTACGTTGCATCTTGCTGAAACGGTGGACGGCCAATGGCCGCCACTACGGAATAAATGTAGGGGCTTATCATCGTTCGTCCGAAACGGTGTGCATTTCGATACGCCATGGGAGGGGCATTGCCCCTCCCCTACATTTGCGTAGCAGTAATATTGTGGGGCGCATGGCTGTCTCCCGCCGATCCCGTTGGTTTTCGGGTATACAAAATTGAAAGGTGGTCGGCGGAGTCATGACTCCGCCCTACAAAGTTTTTACGAAGGCTCTTGACAGGAACTGTATGCCGTGTTATAGTAACTGTACTAGCACAGTTGATACAGTTAGAACGGAGGGATGTCCATGGTCGTGCTGGATTACCGGGATGCCAGACCCATCTATACCCAGATCTCCGACGGTGTGCGGGAGCAGATCGTATCGGGGGTTCTGCAGCCGGGGGATAAGCTGCCCTCGGTGCGGGAGCTGGCGGGAACGCTGACCATCAACCCCAATACCATCCAGCGTGCCTACCGGGAGCTGGAAAGCCAGGGGTGGATCGCCACGGTCCCCGGAAAGGGCTGCTTCGTGCAGGGTGTGCCTGCCGATGCAAAGCAGCAGCGGGCGCTGCTGGAGGAGTTTGACAGATTGGCCGCGATGCTGCAAGCTATGGGCGTTGCCCCGGAGGAGCTTGCCCAGCGGCTGCGGCAGGGAGGAAAGTAATATGCTTGAAATGCGGAATGTGACCAAGACCTTCGGCACCTTCAAGGCCTTGGATGATCTGAATATGACAGTACCCAAGGGTGCGGTCTATGGCCTGGTCGGCCCTAACGGCGCGGGAAAGAGTACCGCCATCCGCCATCTGACCGGTGTGTATATGCCGGACAGCGGCGAAATTACCATGGAGGGTCAGCCCATCTTTGAATCTCCTGAGCTGAAGGGCCGGATGGGCTATATCCCCGACGAAATTTTCTATTTCCCCTCGGCATCCCTGGAAGAGATGCGGGCCTACTACCGGGGCATCTACAAGAATTTTGACGACAACCTGTTTAACCGGCTGTACGAGGTGTTCCAGCTGCCCAAGAAGGGGCAGATGCGCCGGTTCTCCAAGGGCATGCAGAAGCAGGCGGCCTTCCACCTGGCCCTGTGTACCCGGCCGGATGTGCTGATCCTGGATGAGCCGGTGGACGGCCTGGATCCGGTGATGCGCCGGCAGGTGTGGAGCCTGATTTTGTCCGAGGTAGCCCAGCGGGAGACCACGGTGCTGATCTCTTCCCACAACCTGCGGGAATTGGAGGATATTTGTGACCATGTGGGCATCATGGACCACGGCAGGATGCTTCTGGAGCGGAGCCTGGCGGATATGCAGGGCAACACCGTAAAGCTGCAGCTGGTGGGCCGGGAGCCGGAGAACCTGGAAATTCTCCATGAGAGTCAGTCCGGCCGCCTGCGGACGCTGATCGTCCGGGGCAGCGCCCAGGAGGTAACGGAAAAGGTCCAGGCGGTGCAGCCGGCGTACTTCGATGTGCTGCCGCTGTCCCTGGAGGAGATCTTTATTTACGAGCTGGGAGGTGTGAACTATGAAGTTAAGAACATTATTCTTTGAGAAAACGGTCCTGCGCAAGGATCTGACCCGGTTCGCGCCTCTGTGGGCGTTGTATCTCATCGCGGGCCTGCTGGTGTTTCTGCCCATCATGGGCTTGGGCAACGCAAGAAACGCGGCGGACTTTTTGGAGGAGTCCCTGCCGTTTCTGAGTGTTGTGAATCTCATTTATGCCATGCTGGTGGCCCAGGTGCTGTTTGGTGACCTGTTCAATGCCCGGATGTGCAACGCCCTGCACGCCCTGCCTATGCGCCGGGAGACCTGGTTTTTTACCCATGTGCTTGCGGGCCTGGTCTTTTCTGCAGGGCCGCACCTGGTGGCATCGGTGCTGTTTACCGCCTCTGTGGGCGTGAATTTGTTTGTGGTCCCCCTGTGGCTGCTGGGGATGCTGCTGCAGTACCTGTTCTTCTTCGGCCTGGCTACTCTGTGCATGCTCTGCTCCGGCAACCGGTTCGCGGCCCTGGCCCTTTACTCCATTGTGAACTTCCTGTCCCTGATCCTGTGGTGGTTCCTGGATACGGTGTATATCCCCCAGCTGTACGGTGTGAAGCTCAATGAGGACATTTTCCTCCTGCTGTGCCCGGTGGTAGAGATGTGCCGGCGGTATAATGGCTATATCCTTACGACCCATGGCCCTCAGAATCTGACCTTCCAAGGTTTGGGCGATGGTTTCGGCTATTGTGCCATCCTGGCAGCCATCGGCGTGGTGTTTTTGGTATTGGCGCTGCTGCTGTACCGCCGCCGGCGGCTGGAGACCGCGGGAGATTTCCTGGCGGTGCGGGCGCTGGAGCCGGTGTTCTCAGTGGTGTTTACCCTGTGCGTGGCGGCAGTATTCGCCATGTTCGGCGACCTGGTGATGGAAAGCTACATCACGTTCCTGATCATCGGCATGGTGGTGGGCTTCTTCGTGGGGCAGATGCTCCTGCGCCGCACGGTCAAGGTCTTCCGGGCCAAAGCCTGGGGGCGGCTGGCCATCATTGCCGGTGTGCTGCTGGCATCCATCTTTATCGTGGCCCTGGATCCCTTTGCTTCCACCCGGTGGGTGCCGAAGCCGGAGGATGTGCAGTTTGCCTATATCGACACCGGCACCAGCATTGGCTATCAGATGCCTGCGGACGGCGAGGATGCCCAAAAGATCATCGCCCTTCATAAAATGATCCTGGAAACAGGAGAGGACTACACGGTGGCCCGTTATCAAAATGTTGCCATCCGTTATGTACTGCAGGATGGCCGCACCGTGGACCGAACCTATAATGTGCCGCTGACAGCGGATATGAAGCAGGCCATGCGGGGCATCTTCTCCACGCCCCAGTATGTGCTGGGTATTGTGAATTGGGACAAATTTGCAACCAGCGTGTACCGGATCTATGTGGAAGGGGAGATCGTTTCCGTCACCTCCCAAAAGGCGCTGCTGGAAGCGGTCAAAAAGGACTTTGACGAGGGAAGCCTGTCCACTGTTTGGGCGCTGCACGAGGATGTGGTGTATACTGTGGGCCTGGAGATCGCCATCCGGGACGGAAACGGCGACATTTCGGAAAAGTATGTCACCATCTATTCTGACGCCCGGCACACGATGCAGTGGCTGAAAGATCACGACATGTTGCCGGAATATATCGGCGATAAGTACTACTAAACAAAAGCGCCTGCTGCGAACA
>JAZREG010000200.1:0-1638 GCA_045660725.1 Faecousia sp. | reverse complement strand
TGAATACGCCGTGGCAGGCCAGCAATTCCGCAGGAGAAAGGCCGGTGCGGTCCATGCAGGAATCCACCTCGGCTTGGGTCTCCGCAAGGTGCAGCTGGAAGCCCAGCTTTTGCTCTGCGGCATAGCCTACCAGGCCTTCCCACAGCTTGTAGTTGCTGGTATATTCTGCGTGGATGCCGGCATCGATGCGAATGCGGCCGTCGTCATAGCCGTTCCACTTTTCGGTGACACGGCGCAGCTCGGCGCATTGTTCATCGGTCTCAAAATCGAAATCCTCGTTCTCATCGATGAAACGGTAGGCGGATAGGGCGATATTGGCCTTGATGCCGCTTTCTGCCACGGCTTCCGCCACCGCGTCCGGGAAGTAGGTCAGGTCGGAAACGGAGGTGATGCCGAAGCGCAAAGCCTCCGCGATGGCCAGGGAAGCGGCGGCCTTGGCGCAGCGGGAGTCCATCTTGTCCTCCTTGCGCAGCCGGGCATCCAGGGCCTCCATATCCGTCAGGTCATCGCAGTAGCCCCGCAGCACCGCGGCGGTCAGGTGGGTGTGGCAGTTGATGAGACCGGGCATGGCCACCATGCCGGTGCCGTCGACGATGGTGGCGGGCTTTTCTTCCGGGGCGGTTTTGCCGATGTAGGAGATCTTACCGTCGGTAACGCCCAGGTAAGCGCCGAAGAGCACCTCCATTTTTTCGTTCATGGTCACCAGGGTGACGTTAGAGATCAGTGTATCCAAAATATATCTTCCTTTCATTGGGAAGTAGTGCCTAATTTCGGTTTTTCGCATGTCCTTGTAGGGGCGGGGCACTGCCCCGCCCCTACAGTAAATGTTCGTAAAACGACAATTTACAGCAATTCAAACAGCTTTTCCTTATCCTCCAGCACGGAATCGATCATGTCGATGTACTGCTCCGGGAATTTGGGATTGTGGAACCGCTGCAATGTGCCGTCGGGGAGGTTGACCTTGTTCATGCCCCCGGCGCCCAGGGACAGGATGGTGTGCAATTCTTCCATCATGTAGATGTTGTACAGGCAATCCCGGCCGTCCCGGCTCCAGCCCACATTCTCAAATGAACCGGACATATATTTCTGCCGGTACAGGTAGTAGGGCTTATAGCCCAGGGCGCGCAGGGTGTCGTTGGCGTAGTCCACCATCCGGGCTACTTCCTCGGCACCGGAAAGGCCGCTGCGCTTTTCAAACAGATCCGCACCCTTCTTCAGGGCCAGGGTATGCACCGTGATGTTGGCAGGGTGCAGGGCCGCCACGCAGTCCAGGGAGTGGCGGAAGCCGTCGAAATCGTCGGTGGGGAGGCCGGCGATGAGATCCATGTTGATGTCTTCAAAGCCCGCGTCCACCGCCCAGCGGTAGGCATCCGCCACATCGGAAGCGGTGTGGGGGCGGCCGCAGGCCTGCAACACGGAGTCGATCATCGTTTGGGGGTTGATGCTCATTCGGTCAGCGCCGTGCCGGCGGATGGTTGCAAGCTTTTCCGGGGTCAGGGTATCCGGACGGCCGCCCTCTACCGTAAATTCCAGGCAGCCGCCCAGGTCAATGCTTTCATAAATGGTATCCAGCAGCTGCGCCAGCTGAGAGGCGGAAAGGGTGGTGGGGGTGCCGCCGCCGATGTAGACGGTACGGAC
>JAZREG010000199.1:0-3519 GCA_045660725.1 Faecousia sp. | reverse complement strand
GATAAAGTGAAGTTTTATCGTACGCCCAATTATTTGCAGTAACTTATTTGCACCCCCCTGACCTAAAAATGCACCCCCTAAAATCACTTTGCACCCCCTTACCTCAAAAGGGGGTGCATTTGTATAAAAATTAGGGTCAGTCTTCAAACAAAAGAAGTCACCCCGCAAGGGGTGGCTTTTTCTTTTGGGAGGATTTCCTTGCAATCTTGTTTCGCCTGTCGTATAATTAGCAAAAAGCTACACAGGAGGTACATCCCGTGGATAAACGCTATTTTGATTTTTCTGTCCAAACGGTCCGTGCCGGCACAGACCAATCTCCCCGACACTCCGAGGCATCCATCCTCCAGCGCCGGGACGGCAGCCTGCTCATGGCCTGGCAGCATCATCAGAAGGATGACACCGCCGCCTGCGGTGACATGCTCCCCTCTCACATTGCCTTGGCAGAATCTTATGATCGCGGTAAGACCTGGGTCAAGGAACGGACCGTCGCAAGCATGAAGGACGGCTGTGTAAATGTATATTCCCCTTCCTTCCTCCGCAATTCCGACGGCTCCATCAGCCTGTATTTCATGCGGTATATGCAGCTGGAAAAAGGCAAGCCCCAGCTTAACAACTACTACCGCATCATCTCTTTTGATGAGGGCACGACCTGGAGCGAAGAAGAGACCCTTTGGGAACTTTATGACTACACCCCCATGAACCATACGATCAAGCGGCTTTCCGACGGGTCTGCCCTACTTCCTTTAAGCGGCGGCGATACCGGCCTGTTTCTCAAGGATTCCAGCTACAAAGTCCATGTACTGCGTTCTGACGACGATTTCAAGACCTGGACCCAATCCAACACCCTTTCCCTTCCCATGCGGGGCTGCATGGAACCCTGCATCGCCCAGCGCAGGGACGGCAGTCTGAACATGGTGATGCGTACACAACTGGGCAGTGTCTTTTACAGCGAAAGCTTCGACGGCGGCGTCACCTGGTCAAAACCTCAGGCCACCGGTCTGCGGGCACCGGAATCCTGCCCGTGTCTTGTTTCTATTCCCGGCACCGATGCCCAGCTTGTGATTTGGAACAATTCCGAATACGATCCGAACTACCGCAGCCATTACGGCAAACGCACGCCCCTGACCATGGCCATCTCCACCGACGGGCTGAAGACCTTCACGGACTATTTTGATATTGAGACCGATCCGGGCCGGGCCTTTACCAACCCTTCGGTGACCGTTACCGATGATGGTCTGTTCGTGCTGAACTACTGGTCTGCCCCCTATAATGAAAAGGGGTTCTTTGGCCTTCCCATGGATCTGAAAATCGCTACCTTCCGCATCGACCCCAAGGACTTATCTTAACCCGGAAAGCGAGGCTACTAACATGAAGAAAACCATTCTATTCGACCTGGACGGCACCCTGACCGACTCCGGAGAAGGCATTATCAACTGCGCTACCCTGGCGCTGAATCACTTTGGGCTTCCGGTTCCCGACCGGGAAACCATGCGGGTCTTCGTCGGCCCTCCCCTGCGGGATACCTTCTTCAAGTTCGGCGTGCCGGCGGACAAGCTGGACGAAGCAGTGGCCGTCTATCGCAGCCGGTATATTCCCATCGGAAAATTTGAGAACACCCCCTACCCCGGGATCCACGAGACCCTGGCCGCCCTAAAAAACGCCGGACACACCCTGTACGTTGCCACCTCCAAGCCGGAGGAAATGTCGAAAGAGATCCTGCAAAAATTTGAACTTGCCCAATATTTTGACCTCATTTGCGGCGCAACCTTTGACGGCAGCCGGGATTCCAAGGAAGCTGTCATTGCCTATCTGCTGGAACAAGCCGGCGGCGTCAGCAATGCGGTGATGGTGGGTGATACTGTGTTCGACATCGTCGGTGCCGCCGCCCATGACATGCCGGGCATCGGTGTCAGCTGGGGCTACGGAAATGTGCAGGAAATGGTGGATGCCGGCGCTACCGCCATTGCGCACTCCATGGAAGAACTTTTGTCCCTGCTTTTGTAATATTTTGACTTGAAATCCATTATTTCGCGTGATATACTGAAGAAAAAAACAGGAGGTGAACCCTTGTGAACAAGCTCAAGACTTACTTTCCTTATGCGTTCCAGCCCAAGGCGGACGTCATCGCTCTGGTGATCAACATCATCGTGCACATCGTTGTCGGTGCTGTGGTCGGCGTTGTCATCGGTCTGCTGGCCAGCCTGCCTCTGGTGGGCGTGATCATTGGTCTGCTGGGCGGTCTGGTGGATCTGTACATCACCGTCAGCCTGGTTCTGTCCATTCTTGACTTCCTGAAGGTCCTGAAGTAATTTCCGCAAAAAATGCCCACACCGCTCGGTGTGGGGCTTCTTTTATTCTTTTACAGGAAGTTGGGGAAGCTGCGCAAAATCGTGGATGTAAAAATCCGTTGCCGCCTTCATTTCCTCTTCATATTCGGCACTGGAGGGGTCATACACAGCGCACACCTGCATCCCCGCAAGCTTTGCGGTAAGGTCCGCATTCAGATTATCATCCAGGAACAGTACCTTCTCCACAGGCACACCCAGCCGTTTAGCTGCCATGCGGTAAATTTCCGGGTCGGCTTTGGTGGTGGAAAAATCGTCACAGGACCACACATTGTCGAAAATATCGAAGATCCCCAGCCGCTTCAGGCAGGCATCCAGGGTAATGTGAGGACTGGCGGTAAGCACATTGAGGCTGTCACCCCGCTCCTTCAGTACTTGCAGCACCGGGATCACATGCTCCTTGGCAGGAATGTGGTAAAAGTAACCATCCAACATGTATTCCCGCATTTTATCGAGCAAAGCTTCCTTGGTCATGGGAACGCCCAATTCCAAATAATATTTTGCCGTGCCATTCAGCCCCAACGGCGTGATGGTTTTAATCAGGGTGTCATCATAGGCGATCCCGTTTTCATCCAGGATCCGCAGCATTGCGGAGGTATAGGTGGGCATAGAATCCACCAGAGTACCATCAAAATCAAACAGGTAGGTCATTCACTCTCTCCTCAAATCAGTTCCGACAGGAAGCCTTCCAGGCAGCAGAATGTGTAGAAAGTACCGGGCAGGTAGGCCACTGCGGTAAGTATATCCAAAAGCACGCCTTTTCCCGAGGGGGAAAGCTGTCTGCGCTGCCAATATAGCCACCCAAGACCCCACAGGGCAAAAAACGCAATACCGCCTCCAAAAACGCTCACAGGAACCGCGACAGGATGTTGCTCCAGGCTGCCAAAAGCAAAGCAGGCAACAAACTCCAGCGCGCATACAAGCCCGGCGGACAGGCAGGTGGAAAGCCCCAGCGCCAAAGCGGAAGTCCCGGGGGTGCAGTTACCCTTTATCGTCCCGGAAAATACCAGGCTCACCGCTGCGGACAGCATGGTTGCAGCACCCAAAAGCGCCAGGGCGATGGGCGCGCCGTGAAGCCTAAAATGGACAAGAAACCAAAAGCTTGGCCCATCAGCGCCCCCGATCACCTCCGCGGAGGTAAACAAAAAGGGCAATCCCCCCCCTGCAAGCAGCA
>JAZREG010000198.1:0-10004 GCA_045660725.1 Faecousia sp. | reverse complement strand
CCGTGCCGAGGTCGATGCCTACATCGCCGAGGCTGCAAAGAAGTCCGAGATCGACCGTACCGATGCCTCCAAGACCAAGACCGGCTGCCCCCTGAAGGGCATTTACGCCATCAACCCTGTCAACGGCAAGGAAGTGCCCGTGTTCATCGGCGACTTCGTGCTGGGCAACTACGGCACCGGTGCTGTTATGGCAGTTCCCAGCCATGACCAGCGTGACTTTGAGTACGCCATCGCTCACAACATCCCCATGATCCAGGTCATCGAGGGCCGGGATGTGTCCGAGTGCGCCTTTGAGAAGCAGGATTACCTGGGTAAGGGCTGCAAGCTGGTCAATTCCGAGGAGTTCACCGGTCTGACCGTGGAGGAGGCCAAGGAGGCTATCACAGCGAAGCTGGAGAACCTGGGTGTTGCCAGAAGAAAGAACAACTACCACTTCCGTGAGTGGATCTTTGCCCGTCAGCGCTACTGGGGCGAACCCGTTCCCTGTGTGTACACCGAAAACGGCGAGACCGTGTTCCTGCCCGACAGCGAGCTGCCTGTTGTGCTGCCTGTGCTGGAGGACTACAAGGGCCGCGGCGGCCAGGCACCCCTGGAGAACGCCGAGGAGTGGAAGTATTACGAGAAGGACGGCCTGAAGGGCAAGCGGGAGACCTCTACCATGCCCGGTTCTGCCGGTTCCTCCTGGTACTACATGCGATATATCGATCCCAAGAATCAGGATGCCTTCTGCGATCCGGAGCTTTTGAAGCACTGGATGCCTGTTGACCTGTATGTGGGCGGCCCGGAGCATGCGGTGGGCCCCCTGATCTATTCCCGTATTTGGAAGCGGTTCCTGTACGATAACGGTCTGTCTCCCGTGGCGGAGCCCTTTAAGAAGCTGGTCCACCAGGGTATGATCCTGGGCGAGAACGGTATCAAGATGGGCAAGCGCTTCCCGGAATTCGTGGTCAACCCCTCTGATGTTGTCCGGGAGTACGGCGCAGATACCCTGCGCCTGTACGAAATGTTCATGGGCCCCCTGGAGGTCTCCAAACCCTGGAATACCACCGCCGTGGCCGGCGCAAAGAAGTTCATCAACCGTGTGTGGAACTTCTTCACCGAGCCTGCCAACCTGACCGATACCGACGACGGCAAGCTGACCAAGATCTACCATCAGACCGTCAAGAAGGTCACGGGTGACTTTGAGGTTCTGGGCTTCAACACCGCCATTGCACAGATGATGGTCTTCGTCAACGAGGTCTACAAGGCCGGCACCTGCCCCAAGGAATTTGCCGAGGGCTTCATCAAGATGATCTCCTGCATCACGCCCCATGTAGGCGAGGAGATTTGGCAGCTGATGGGCCATGACAACACCATCGCTTATGAACCCTGGCCGGTCTACGACGAAAATAAGTGCAAGGACAGCGAGGTCACCATCGCGGTGCAGGTCAACGGCAAGATGCGTGGCACCGTGGCCATGGAAGCCGACCTGGACAATGATACCGTTGTGAAGAATGTCCTGGCCGACGAGAAGATCGCCAAGTTCCTGGAAAAGCAGGGCGGATCAATCATCAAGACCATCGTGGTCAAGAACAAGCTGGTCAACCTGATCGTTAAATAAGCAACAGGGGAGGGTCGTTGACCCTCCCTTTTGCGTTGCAATTTGACAATTTTCCACCGATATGATATACTTTTTGTGTGGACAAATGTTTGCGAGAGGGGGAGTCGTGCGTGGGGAAGAATATACTCAAAGCGATAGTAGTCGCTTGTGGCATTGCTGTGGGCCTGTATATTGTTTCGCTTTTGATTTTTTTATTGCTGATTATTGCCTTAAGCAGTAATGTGAAGTATAATGGCGACCATCCTGCCCTGTATACTGTTGCGGTCAACAGCTTTTTTGGCTGTGCCGGACAAGGAAGCAACGGTGAGATTTCAGTTCCTTCGACTGTGGAGGTCATTGAAACAGATGCAAGCGGACGCGTGTTGTTCTACTACCATGAGGGGATCATTGGGGAAGGTTGCGGATACGGCATCCTGCAAAAGGAGCAGGATGGGTACGCGTATTTTTACGAGGATATCTGCGTACTTTGCGCAGACGACGATTGGGGCTACGGTTCTGTCACCCACGAAGAGTGGTTTACTCAGGAGGAGATTAACGCATTTAAGCAGCGCAATGACTGGGGTAAACCCCTCGATGAAGGGAATTGCATAAAGAAAGAGATCATAACCCGCAAGGGAAAAAGCAAGATCCAACCATCCGATAGCGACTACACCCGAGCAGCAAAGGCTTGCTTTGATCAAAGCGATGTTGTTTACACAATGGATACTCGCGTTAGATACGAAAGGTTCTTCACATCTGACGCTTATGGGCGTGAGATCCACTATTTGCGTTGCTGTAAAAAACGAAGTTCCGGAAGTTATGAGTATTTTGACATTGCGGTAATTTTCAATCCGGATGGTACATTTTCCCGGGACACCGGGGTTGTTATGATCGAAGACATGGGGAATTATCAGGAGGCCCTGAAGGAACTGAAAAGAAACAACGATTGGAATACCGAATTTCAGGGGAGTTAACCTGACTACTCTACACGAGATTTTTACAGAAAGACCGCAAATTCCTAGAAAATTCCCTTGACATTTGGGGAAAAGCGGCGTATAATACTCTAGCTTGCATAGCAAGCCCTGAACGCATCCAGGATCTAGCCGGATGCCATCGGAGGGAGGGAAAACCATGTCTGAAATTCGCGTTAAGGAAAACGAATCTCTGGAGAGCGCTCTGCGCCGTTTTAAGCGTAGCTGTGCCAAGGAGGGCGTCATCGCTGAAGTGAAGAAGCGCGAGCATTACGTCAGCCCCAGCCTGAAGCGTAAGCAGAAGTCTGAAGCTGCCCGTAAGAACAAGAGAAAGTTCTACTAATATCCCTCTTGATTTATGCTCAAAACCGCCTTGCGAAAGCAAGGCGGTTTTTGCTGTTTGGAATGGTTTGCTGTTTGTTAATTTATTGTTAACTTTTACCAACATAACTTGACGATGCTATGAATGTTTTGTATGATTATTATGAAATTAGCGGTGATAAAGTAGCTTGCTAATTCTGCTGGAAGGTGAACTATAGAATCGATCTTCAATGGAGGTGTTTCTCATGAGAAAGCTGACCGCATATATCCTTGTGCTGGTGTGCTTGCTTGCGTTGACCGGGTGTAAGCCGTCACAAAACCAGGGTACAACGGCCCCAACCAGCACGGGCGGAACAACTGCCACAACCGGCACAGCAGCACCGCTCACAACCGGTATTCCGACCACTACCGCGCCCGACCCGGCCACCTTTATCGAGGTTTGGCCATCTACAAGTCATGGATATGAAGGTTTTGACGATTATTTGCCCTGTGTCAATGGGATTTATTTGCATAAAGATTTGGATGCCGCAATGCAGATATTCCTTGATCCACACTATGTTTTTCCACTTGTGGTAACCGTTTCTCTGAAGGAAGCGACCAAAGAAGAGATATATGAGGCGATCTTCAAGCCCTATATTGCCTACGATGAACTAAAAAGTGAAGGTGGCCAATATTATAAAGTGTTTTTGACTGCGGAGCAAATCGCTGACCTGAAATGTCCTGATGGTGTATATGCAGATATCCAGATGGAAATGTGGACAGAGAAGGCGATTTGGGAGGACAATGTTGACGAAATTACTGCCCCGACAAAGCATGTTAAGGTAGAGGTTGCATGTACTTACGGGCATAATCCAGAGGAAAACAAAGCGTTGGCTACGAAGGCAGTAGATGAAATCTTTGCGGATCATGGGATTACAGAAGACATGGTATCCTATAGATCTTCATATTCGGCGGTTTTTAAAGCGGTCTTGGACAAAGATATCATCGCCAGGCTTGTGGTGGATCCCCGAATAGAGTGGATTATGGATATTGATCATGAAGGATCGGATTATGTCTTGGTAGATCGTGCAAGCGGCGCTGTAGAGTATGTTTACGAATAAGCAATTTTCTGCGCAAAACCGCCCTGTGAGGACAGGGCGGTTTTTATATTGCATGATAAACCTCTACCGTGCCGGTGACCCCTAATGCGATCGCTTCCCTCAGAAGTTCCTGTTGATCTTCCCGGCTGCGATACAAAGAAAAAACTGCTTTTTCCTCTGTTATTTCTATGCGGTAACGGGTGTGCAAATCAGGATCCCGGTGGAGGAAGGGGCCGCTACCGTCGTGTCCTGTGACTTGGCAGCCATCTTTTGTGATCACAAAACAAAGGCTGGCGTATTCTGTTTCCAGCCAAATTTCCCGGCCTTGCCAGGGTGCCAAATGCTCCCGGATGGACTTATTGACAGGGCAAGGAGGGACGAACACGGGGCAGGAAAGGCCCTCTGCATAAACATCCGATACACAGACTGGAAAGGGAAGTGTTGTAAGCTTTCTTGCGATGTCGCTGGTTTCCTGATTGGCGGGCCGCTGAAAGTCCAACAAAAGCCCCCTGCAGTGCAACGCATCCATATATTTTGCCAGCTGCGCTGCAATTTTGCCAGGATCGTGGCCGTTGGGCGGGAATTGGTCATCCAATATTAGAATGGAATCCGGGGGCAGGGAAGCGGGGAGATTGCTCAAATCCTTTCCCCAGGGAGAAAAATGGCAGCCCATCCAGGCGCAATGGGGTGGTTTTTCCGCCACAGACAGGAATTGGGCTGCCGTCATGGCCAGATATTGGGGAATTTTCATGGACAAAACGGACCTCCCGTGTTATAATCTTATAAATATTATGAAAGGGTGGGCAAAGCTATGCCGTTTTCCCTGCTGCCGAAGCAGATGGTTTCTTCGCTGACCGATGTAACTGCGGAAAGCTTGTTGAAAAAGGGCATCCGTCTGTTGATGTTGGATTTTGACAATACCATCGTTCCCTACACCACCAGCGCCCCCACAGAGGAGATGGCCCAGTGGCTGGAAAACATCACGGAATCAGAAATCCTGGTATGCGTGGTGTCCAACAGCAAGCGGGATCGGGTGAAGATCTTCTGCCGCAAGTACGGCATTCCCTGCATCACCCACGCAAAAAAGCCCTTCCCAAAGGGCATTCAGGCGTGTCTTACGAAGTTTGAGATCCCAGCCCATCAGGCAGCCATTGCCGGCGATCAGATCTATACCGATACCCTGGGCGGCAACTGTGCCGGCGTATACACCATTTTGGTGGAGGCCATCAACAATCATAATTTTTGGCTGAAGGCACGCCATGTGCTGGAATTGCCCTTTATCTATCTTGCAAGGAGGAAGTTTTGAAATGAAAAACATGGAAAAGTATCTGTCCCTTTTGGGCGAGGAAGTGCAGGGCCTGCTGCTGACTTCCCGGTACAGCCGCCACTATGGCGCCGAGTTCGACATCGCCGAGGGCGTGGCCGTGGTGAGCAAGAAGGGCTGCCGCTATTTTACTGACAGCCGTTACATCGAGTCCGCGCAGAACGGCATCCAGGGCTTTGAGGTCATCATGGTGGACCGGGCCAATTCCTATTCCAAGCTGATCAATGAGGCCATTGCCGATTTTGATATTACCACCCTGGGTTTTGAGGAAAACTACCTGACGGTAGCGGAGTACCTCAACTTTGAGAAGAACCTGAAGGCACAGCTCAAGCCCATGCACGCCCAGATCAGCGCGTTCCGTGCTGTGAAGGAAGAGTGGGAGCTGGAGCTGATGCGCAAAGCCCAGGCCATCGCCGACAAGGCCTTTGCCGAGGTGCTGACCAAGGTGAAGGTGGGCATGACCGAGCTGGAGCTGCAGGCAGAGCTGATCTACTGCCTGTACAAGAACGGTGGTCAGGGTCTGAGCTTTGATCCCATTGTGGTCTCCGGCCCCAATACCAGCCTGCCTCACGGTGTGGCCGGCGACCGGGTGATCCGGGAAGGAGACTTTATTACCATGGACTTTGGTGTCCTGTACCAGGGCTACTGCTCTGATATGACCCGTACCGTAGCTGTTGGTTACGCCACCGAGGAAATGAAGACCGTCTATGAGACCGTGCTGCAGGCCCAGCTGGCAGGCCTGGCCGCCACCCACGCCGGCGCCATCGGCCGGGAGGTGGATGCCGCTGCCCGGAAGGTCATCACCGATGCCGGCTACGGCGAATTCTTCGGTCACGGCTATGGCCATAGCCTGGGCCTGGAGGTTCACGAATCTCCCAGCCCCAACGGCGGCAATGACAAGCCCATTCCTGCCGGCGCGGTGTGTTCCGCAGAGCCCGGCATCTACCTGCCCGGAAAATTTGGCGTCCGTATCGAGGATGTGACCATTTTCCGGGAGGGCGGCCACGAAAATATTACCCACAGCCCCAAAAATTTGATTATTCTCTGAAAAAAGTTTTGTTTTCCCCTTGAAAAATCTGACACTTTGCGTTAGAATATATGAGCTGAAACTATGTTAAATTTTATTTCCCGTTTCCGGGAAGAATCTAGGAGGATACAATCATGATTTCTGCAGGCGATATTCGCAATGGCATTACCTTCGAGCTGGACGGCAAGGTTATGCAGGTTATCGAGTTCCAGCACGTTAAGCCCGGTAAGGGTGCTGCTTTCGTTCGCGTCAAGATGAGAAACGTCATCACCGGCGGCGTGACCGAAACCTCCCTGAACCCCTCTGCTAAGTTCCCCACCGCTTATGTTGAGCGTAAGAAGATGGAGTACTCCTACAACGACGGCACTCTGTACTACTTCATGGACCCCGAGACCTACGAGCTGGAGCCCATCGACGCTTCCGTTCTGGACGACAGCTTCAAGTTCGTCAAGGAGAATGACATCTGCACCATCATGAGCTACAAGGGCAAGGTCTTCGGTGTTGAAGTTCCCAACTTTGTTGACCTGGTGGTCACCGCTACCGAGCCTGGCTTCGCCGGCAACACCGCTACCAACGTGACCAAGCCCGCTACCGTGGAGACCGGCGCTGAGGTCAAGGTGCCCCTGTTCATCAACGAGGGCGACAAGATCCAGATCGACACCCGTACCGGCGAGTACCTGGGTCGTTCCAAGGCTTAATTTTTGACGTCATTGCCCATCGGTATTTCCAATGGGGCAATCCCCTTATGAAAGGAGAATTACCATGACCATTAATGAAAAGTCCGCTTACCTGAAGGGCCTGATGGATGGCCTGAAGCTGAGCGCTGAGACCGCGGAGGGTCAGATGATCGCTGCCATCGTGGACCTGCTGGGAGATATCACCAAGAAGGTCACCGACATCGAGGACACCACCATTGCCATCTCTGACGAACTGGACGAGATCGAAGAGGATCTGGACGCCATCGAGGACTTCATCATGGACGATGAGGACGAGTTCGATGACGACGAGGATGAGTACGACTTCGACGACGAGGACGAGGAGTACGGCGACGAGGGCTTCGAGTATGGCGACGAGGATTCTACCATCTATGAGGTAGAGTGCGCTTGCGGTCGCGTGATCGCCTTCGACGAGGAGACCCTGGAGGAAGGTTCCATTGTCTGCCCCGAGTGCGGCGAGACTCTGGAGTTCACCTTCGAGGACGAGGACGAAGACGAGGAATAATCCTATCGGTATCAAAACTGCCGTGGCTTGTGCCGCGGCAGTTTTTTGTTACAGCAGCCTGGCGGTCAGGGATGCCATGAAAAAGCCGGTGAAGTCCGCCAGCAGCGCGGCGGGGATGGTGTAGCGGGTCTTTTCCACCCCGGCGGCACGGAAATAGATGCTGATGGCGTAAAAGGTCGTTTCTGTGGACCCAAGCATAATGGCTGTCGTCCTGCCGATGAGGGAATCGGGGCCGTATTCCCGCATCAGGTCAGCCCCCACCGCCAGGGCGGCGCTGCCGCTGATGGGACGGATGAGGATCAGGGGGGCTGTTTCCGGTGGGATCCCCAGGAATTGAAACGCCGGTGCGCAAATTTTCGCCAGCACATCGATGGCGCCGCTGGCACGGAGCATATGTACCGCGGTGAGCAGCAGGATCAGGGCAGGGAGGATGCACAAAAGCAGTTTCAGCCCTTCTGACGCGCCGGATACGAGAATGTCATAGGCGTTCTCCTTCCGGTGCAGGGCAATCAGGCAGGTGACCAGCAAGATGCCCGGGACGATATAATCGGTCATATCTTCCACACCCTTCCAAGGAGGAAGGCTCCCAAAAGCCCCACAGAAGCGGCGCAAATGCTGGTGATCCATACCCCGGGCAGGATGTCAAAGGGGGTTTGACAGCCCAGAGAAGCGCGCACCGCCGCCACATTTGCAGGGACCAGCTGGATGGAAGCGGTGTTCAGGACGATGAGCCGGCACATCTCGTTGCTGGCCCAGCCCTTGGGGGCTTTTTCCGCCATGCGCTTTGCTGCCTGGATCCCCATGGGGGTCGCAGCGTTTCCCAGCCCCAGCAGATTGGCACAGATATTGGCGCTCAGGTGGCCTGCCAGGATGGAATCGTGGTTCGTGGAGGGGAACAGCAGCCCCAGCAGCGGCCGAAGAAAGCGGCTGAGGCTGTGGGTGATGCCGCTTTTTTCCATCAGCTTACCCACGCCGGACCACAGACAGATGGCCCCTGCCATGGAAATGGCCAGGGTGACACCGCTTTGTGCGCCCTGCAGGGTTGCGGCGGATAACTGGCTGCCCTGACCGTTGATCCCGGCGAACAGGATGGAAAGGGCAACAATACCGGTAAAAATCCAGCTCATGACCATAATTTGCGCCTCCTTTTTGTGAAGCATATGCGTGACGGGCAAAAAAGAGACGCTCCGGTTACAAAAAAACTGTAAAATTGAACGAAAATTGTTGACAAGTTTTTCAATCGATATTATCATAATAATGATAAAAATATTAATACGATATTTTTGTTGACAGATCGTTAAAAAAGGGGGAACCGCAAATGAAATCTACCGGCATTATCCGTAAAGTCGATGAACTTGGAAGAATCGTGTTGCCCATCGAGATCCGCCGTACTCTGGACATTGCTGAACGGGACGAAATTGAGATTTTCATGGATAAGGATCGCATTATTCTGCAGAAGTATGAGCCCTCCTGCATATTCTGCGACTCCTCTGCCGGGCTGGTCAAATACGAAGGAAAAAACGTATGCCAGGCCTGTGTGCGTAATATCCGAAAATTGTAAAAGAAAACGCGGTAGCATTTGCTACCGCGTTGCTTTATTCCTGTAATGCCGCGTCGTAGACCACATTTTTGGGAAGGCCCAATTCCTTGGCGGTTTGCTTGATGGCATCCTTTCGGCTCAGTCCCTGCTCCATCAGTTGTGCCACACGCGCTGCTGCGTCCTGGGGTGTGGCTTCTTCTTTTTCCGGAGGCTCCGCACCGGCCACCACCAGCACGAATTCGCCCTTGGGAGGGGTTTCGGTGTAGCGCTGGATGGCTTCTGCCAGGGTGGTGCGCACCACTTCCTCGTGGAGCTTGGTCAGCTCTCTGCACAGGCTGATGGGCCGCTCGCCGCCAAAGCTTTCCGCCATATCCGTCAGGGTGGACAGGAGCTTGTGGGGCGCTTCGTAAAAAATCATGGTCCGCTGCTCGTCCTTCAGATCTTCCAGGTGTTCCCGGCGGCTCTTTTTGGCGGTAGGCAGGAAACCCTCAAAGCAGAACCGTCCGGTGGCCTGACCGGAAATGCTCAGAGCGGTGATGGCGGCGCAGGGGCCGGGGATGGCACAGGCCACAATTCCGGAATCAGCACACTGCTTTACCAGGTCTTCGCCGGGATCAGAGATGGCAGGACTGCCGGCATCGGACACCAGTGCGCAGGTTTCTCCTGCCAGAATCCGCTGGACAATCTGATCTCCTTTGAAGGTCTTGTTGTGCTCGTAGTAGCTGACAAGGCTTTTTTTGATGCCCAGGTGATTCAGAAGCTTCAGAGATACCCGGGTATCCTCCGCGGCGATGAAATCCGCATTTTCCAGAGTTTCCCGGCAGCGGATGGAAATGTCCCCCAAATTACCAATGGGGGTGGGGACGAGATATAACATACCGGCCATAAGATATCCTCCATTAAAAACTTGCAAAGCAAACTTCACTGCGAAGCAACTTCACT
>JAZREG010000197.1:0-30324 GCA_045660725.1 Faecousia sp. | reverse complement strand
ATTGCAGCACCCGGTAGGCCACATCCCGGATGGATCGGGAGACCCGGATGGCGCTGTTGTCCCGGAGGTATCTGCGGACTTCCCCGGCGATCATGGGAACGCCGTAGGTACTGAAACGGACATTTTTCGTGGGGTCGAAGTTGGAAATGGCCTTCATCAGGCCGATGCACCCCACCTGGAACAGGTCGTCGGGGCTTTCGCCCCCCTTTTCAAAGCGTTGGGTCACGGGAAGCACCAACCGAAGATTTCCTTCGATCAGAGCCTGGCGGGCGTTTTCGTCGCCGTTTTTTGCCTGGATAAGAAGCGCGTCCATCTGGACGGGGGACAGTGTTTTCAGCCGGGCGGTGTTCACACCGCAGATCTCTACCTTTCCCTGCATGAGGCGTCCTCCTGTGTGAAATGGTCTTTACCAGTATCTCCATTTGCCGGGGAATGATACCTGCGGAGCGGGGGTTTTTGCTCCGGGCGGGAAAAGGTGAAAATTTGTGGAAAATTCACAAAAATTTGGCGGCAGTTTTTGGGAGGAAGCGGGTGCGGTGGTGAATATTTCCGGAAAACAGAACAATTTCGCCGAAAAGTACGAAATAACGGAAGGTGGTTACCGTTTCCGTAACACGGAAAGCGCCCCCCTGCACAGGAAGAAAACTGGAAATTACAGGTCATTTTTTTCCGGGGGCAACCAGGGGAAATTCCGGGAATAACTGTGGAAATATCGAACTTTTCCACATTCTCCACAGGTTTTTCCACAGGTGTTTTTCACAGGGGCGGCCCTGGAGCGTTGGTAGCGTGGTTTACATAATAAAATACGACAAAAAACGACGGGATGCTACTTTTCTGGCTATAACGGTTTTGCCAAGATGGGAAAATGGGTCTGAAAAAAAGGACTTGACAGCGTAGGACCGGTGGAATCGGGGAAAAAGGGCCTTGGGAATGGAAAAAAACCGGCAAAAAACTTGAAAATTTTTTGAAAAAGGGATTGATTTTATGAAAATAAAGCGCTATAATGCATAGCTGTACGAATATGAGAACAGGAGGTGTAACAAAGATGCCCAACATTAAGTCCTCTAAGAAGGATGTCATTCGTTCCAAGATCGCTTACGAGAAGAACAAGGCTGACAAGTCCGAGCTGAAGACCAACCTGAAGAAGTTCGAGGCCGCTCTGGTCTCCGGCGACAAGGCTGCCGCTGAGGCTGCCTACAAGGTTGCTGTCAAGTCTGTCGACCAGGCTGTGATCAAGGGTCTTCTGCACAAGAACAACGCTGCCCGCAAGAAGAGCAGCCTGACCCTGAAGCTGAACAAGCTGGCCTGATTTCTCTGAAAATATCGCCTTCCGTATTTATTTCGGAAGGCGTTTTTTCATTTTATGCCGGGGGATCTTTTGCCCCATTGGCGCGGATCCGGGGGGTTCGAAGTATACCCGTTTCGGAAGGCGTTTTTTTATTTCTTATGAGATTTCGATAAATTGGAGTTTGTCGAGCTGTTGCAAAGATGTAGCAAAGGCCCCCTTGCCTAAAGGGGGCTGGCTGCCCGCAGGGCAGACTGGGGGATATTCTGCCGCTTTTGCGGCAGAAATGCCCTTCGGGCATGGAATCCCTCCGTCACGGCTTGCGCCGTGCCACCTCCCTTTAGGCAAGGGAGGCTCGCGCTCCGCGCTCCAAACAGCTCGCCAAACTGAAATTTGAAATTTTCGTGGCGGTGTGCTATACTATATATAAATGTAAGGAGGTGATCGCCATGGCCAGACTTTCCGATCCCATTACCATCCTCAAGGGCGTGGGACCTGCCAAGGCAAAGCAATTTGCCAACCTGAATATTTTTACCCTCCAGGACCTCATCTGCCATTTCCCCCGGGGCTATGAGGATCGCACCAAGCTGGTGACCATCGACAAGCTGGAAACGGATGTGCCTGCCTGCTTTAAGGCCATGGTGATGAACACACCCCGCACCGCCCATGTACGCAAGGGCCTGGATCTGACCCGGGTACAGATCGCGGATCACACCGCCCGGCTGAATGTGACCTTCTTCAATAATAAATTTGCCGCCGAGCAGCTGCAGTACGGCAAGGAATATATTTTCTACGGAGCGGTCAGCGGCGATTTCGTGGGCTACAGCATGACCAATCCCGTGTTCGAGGCCCTGGATTCCCAGCCGGTGACTACCCGGCGGATCCTGCCTGTTTATCCCCTGACCGCAGGTCTTACCAACGCCGCCTTGGGCAAGGCGGTGCGCCAGGCCCTGGCGGTGTGCGATCCCCCGGCGGAAATTTTGCCGGAATCGGTGCGCCGGGAATTTGGCATCCTGGGTGCTGAGCGGGCTTACTACGCCATCCATGAGCCGGCCACCATGGCAGAGGCGGAGATGGCGAAAAAACGGCTGATTTTTGAAGAATTCTTCGTCTTTTCCGCAGGCCTGGCCCTGATGCGCTCCGCCCGGGGAGAAAAGCGCACGATGCCCTGCCGGGATACGGATCTTTCTGATCTCTATCATGCCCTGCCCTTTGCCCTCACCGGCGCCCAAAGCCGGGCGGTGGCGGAGATCCTGCGGGATATGGCCTCCGGTTCTCCCATGAACCGGCTGGTGCAGGGAGATGTGGGTTCCGGTAAGACCATGGTGGCCGCCGCCGCGGCCTACTGCGCCTGCAAAAACGGACGGCAGGCAGCCCTCATGGCACCCACGGAAATTTTGGCGGAGCAGCACTATCATTCCCTGGACAAGCTTTTTGCGCCCTTAGGGCTGCGGGTGGGCCTGCTCACCGGCTCCATGACCCCCAAGCAGAAGCGGGAGGTCAGAGAAAAGCTGGCTGCGGGGGAAGTGGATCTGGCGGTGGGTACCCACGCACTGCTCACCGAAGCCACCACCTTTGCCGACCTCGGCCTGGTGATCGCCGACGAGCAGCACCGCTTCGGTGTGGCCCAGCGTTCCCGGCTGTCGGGCAAGGGCGAGGAGCCCCATGTGCTGGTCATGTCCGCGACCCCCATTCCCCGTACCCTGGCGCTGCTCATGTACGGTGACCTGGAGGTTTCTATTGTAGATGAGCTGCCCCCCCGAAGAGAGCCGGTGGATACCTTCCTGGTCAATGAATCCTACCGCGCCCGGATCAATGCCTTTATCCGCAAGCAGGTATCAGAGGGTCACCAGTGCTTCGTGGTGTGTCCGGCGGTGGAGGAAAATGAGGAGCTGGGAGTCAAGGCAGCCACGGCCTGGGCCGATACCCTGGGGCAAACGGTGTTTCCTGACCTGCGGATCGCCCTGATCCACGGGCAGATGAAGGGGTCGGAGAAGGAAGCGGTGATGGCCTCCTTTGCCCGGGGCGAGGCGGATGTGCTGGTGGCCACCACGGTGATCGAGGTGGGTGTGGATGTACCCAACGCTACCTTGATGGTGGTGGAGGACGCGGATCGGTTCGGCCTTTCCCAGCTGCATCAGCTTCGGGGCCGGGTAGGCCGGGGCGGCAACAAGAGCTACTGCATCCTCACCTCCCAAAACCGCAATCCGGACACCCTGCAGCGGCTGAAGGCCCTGTGCAAGACCACCGACGGCTTCAAAATCGCGGAGGAAGACCTGAAGATGCGAGGCCCCGGCGATTTCTTCGGCTCCCGGCAATCGGGTCTGCCCACCTTCCGGGTGGCGAACCTTTCCATGGACCTGCAGACCCTGAAGGATGCCCAGGCAGCCTCGGCCCAATGGATCGAAACGGAGGGCACCGCCGAGACGCCGGAGGGCATCGCCCTGCGCCAGCGGATCGGCGAGCTGTTCCGCCGGGCCGAGGGTACGATGAATTAAAAAAGCAGCGGCAGAGACCACGGGCAAACCGTGATTTCTGCCGCTGTGTTGTTTAGTCCACAGAGATATCCAGCCAGATTGCGGGGCGGACACCCAGGTCGGAGGTGCGAGCAAAGCTCTGTTGTCCTTCAAAGGAAATGCTGCCGTCGGTATTGACGCACATGGTATAGGCGCCGGTCTTTCCCGGGGTCCGCAGCCACCAGGTGACGGGCTTGAAAGAGTTTATGGTGCCGGTGATCCGGTTTGCGCTGTCGGGCAGATACAGCATCACTTCCTCGTAGCTCAAAAGGAACACCTGATCCTGTGTGCTGCCGCCGAAAGCGGTGCCGAATTCCGGATTGACGGAGTTTTCTACCTGGGTCAAAAGGATCCGGGAAATTTCCTCGTTGGAAAACGCTTTGGAAAGGAATTCATCATTCAGCCACTGCCGCAGAGAACAGCCTTCCCAGCCGGGCTCTGCCGGGTGCATGTTATGGTAGTATTTTTGCTGCAGGACGCTGTTGCTCAGCAGCAGGAGCCTTCCTTCTTCCTTTGCAAGGACTTGCCATTGATAAGCGCCGTAGGTCACCACCTGTCCCACTTCCGCCTGACGATAGGGGGCCATCTGAATGAGTCCGGGGAGCTTGGCGGCATACTGTTTTGCGTCCTTGTAGTTATCCAGCGCCTGGAACAGGGGCAGGGCTTCCTCAAACTGCTGGGCTTCGTATTTTTGCAGGGCGTTTTGGTACATCGATTCCTTCTCGTCCTGGGATTGCAGATCCAGCCACATGGCGGGGCGGGCGCCGTGGGGGGTGCTGGGCATGGTGTCGCCGCCTCGGATCTTTCCCTGATAGACTGTCAGGGCAAAATTGTCAGAATATTCTCCGTAGTAGCTCTTGTTGGTTCGCAGCCACCATCTGGAATCGCCGTCCCTGGCTTTTGCGTTCAGATAAGCGGAGGGGATCAGGGAAGCTTCCTCTTCGCTCAGGGCAAAGACGTAGTCCTGGGTATCGCCGCCCAGGGAGTTATCGATGGTTTTCAGGCTGATGCAGGCCCGCTCTTCCTTGGTGAAGGCGTTGTTGTAGAAGTCGTTGTTCATCCACATCCGCAGGAGGCACTGGTTCCAAACGGCATAGTCCTTGGCGTCAAAGCAGACGGTGCCGAGAATGTTCTTGGCCAGCACCAGCTTTTTTCCGTCCTCTTCCTTCAGAACGATCCACTCGATGTCCTCGGCACCGTCAGACGGGTCGCCGTTTTGCTCAAAGGCGCCCCACAGGAAGGTCTCGCCAACGGCAGCGTCGGCCATTTGGGGATAGAGTGCTTTGTATCGGATGGACGCGGCCACTGTGGCGGCATCCTTGTAATCTCCCAGCTCCAACAGACGCTGATAGGCTTCGTAATAGTCCCCGCTCTGTACATAGGCCATGGCCTCGGTGTATTTGTTTTCGGGGATCACCTTGGTGAACAGGGTGACGGCGCCGTAGATCAAACCGGCGGCAACGGTCAGCAGCAGAAGGAAAACGAAAAGCTTTTTTAATGTCTGCTTTCGTGCCTCCTTACGCCGCTGGGCAGCCTGCTGCCGGGCCCGTTCCTGCTGGGCGGCCTGCTGCCGGGCCCGCTCCTGCTGCGCCTGTTTCTGCAGTGCTT
Organism: Faecousia sp.; assembly: GCA_045660725.1. Classification (GTDB taxonomy): domain Bacteria; phylum Bacillota; class Clostridia; order Oscillospirales; family Oscillospiraceae; genus Faecousia. The sequence goes on along the minus strand of JAZREG010000197.1, from coordinate 24,915 downwards.
TTTCCGCTGCCTTACGGGCATCGTAGTTCTTCGGCAAAAGTTCGCTGACCCCTTGCAGCGCATCCAGCGTAGTCTGCAAAGAGCTGCCCGATGTCCGGTCGGTGCGCTGGGAGGATCCGCCGTTGACTGTTTGGTCGAGCCTGCGAAGAATGCCGAGGATCTCGTCGACCCGGGGATCCCGCTTGCCCTGCAGGACCTGCAGATCGCCGGTTCTGCGGGCGATGGCCTCCACCTCTTCTACATAAGGCACCAAATCTGCCAGCCGGTCCCTGTATTCCTGCCGCTCGGGTACCAGCCTGGTCAGGGCGCGCCAAATCTCTGTCGCGCTTTTCAGGCAGTACAGATCCGGCGCCTGGGGGTTGATATAGCCATAGTCAAAGAGTCCCCGGGCGCAGGCATCGAAGGTATCCCAATCCCGGTTTTGTTTGATTTCCAGTGTCCGGGAAATATCGATTTCCAGGGCTTTGCGGTACCATTTTCCAGCCTCATCGAACCGCCGGTGGGCTCTTTCTATGCGTCCCAGGCGGCTGTAGCTGGCAGAAAGATGCGCCGGATGCTCCGGGTATTGATCGGCCAGCACAGGATCGGTCAGATATTGGTGGCAGCGGCGATAGCATTGCTCCGCTTCCGCAAAAGTGGGGGAGTACGGGTTCATATCCTCATCGCCTATCAGCGCATCGCCCAAACTGCACAGGGCCACGCAGTAGTCCCGCAGCAGGATCATCACGGTCTGGGAAGCCGGGCCGTTCAGCCGGATGCCGGAAGGCAGCAGCTCCACCTGGGCGCTGTCCAGACAGTGGCGCAGGATGTCCTCATACTGCCGGTAAAAACGCAATGCCCGGGCATGGTCAGATGTGCGTTCCGCGAGGGCGCCGTAGGAATAGACAGCGGTTGCCATATAGCGCATTACCTCCACACAGGGGAAGGACTCCATCACCTGTGCGGCAGCCTGCTGCAGCTGCTGGGCCAGAGAGAAGCTTTGGGAGGAACTGCTGAAATCCATAGCCAGAGCCAGCTGTGCGTCCAGATCCTCCAGCCAGGCCAGGCCGGCTTCCTCAGAGGGGGCGTTGGCAAATTGCTGCTGCCGCAGCTGGACCAACCCATTCTGCCAGTGGGACATTTTTTCCGAGCTCCTGGTCACACCTATGCCCTTGCCGTGCAATTCGACCATCAGCTCTACCGCTTCCGGCACGCCGTGTTCGGCAGCGGAACGGATTAGCGGCACGGCAATGTCATGGTTTACTTCCACATCAATGCCCTTCAGGTAGGCAAGGCCAATGAAGAAGTCGTGGGTTGGATTGCCTTTCTGCCGGCCCAGGATTACCTGGTCCAATGCCTTACTAAGGACTTCGGAAAGCTCCTTTTGGTTTTGGGGGCTTGTGCAGGGAGGCAGATTGGGGAATTTTTCGGAAAGACGGTCGTGCTGGGTGGCCGTCATCTCTACGGGAAGAATGGGCTTTCCGGAGCGTGTTGCCATGGGGTATTCGGTTTGGACGACGTAGTTTTCCTGGGGGGAACCGGTCTCGTCTACGGTTTTTTCCAGCAGGCTGGGGGTGACCGTCAACACAAACGCCTTGCTTTTTTCAAAGGCGGAAGCAATGGTGGTGTTGAAGTTTTCGCCGGGTACAAGAAATTCGTCGTACCAAATGGCAACATCCCGGCAGAAGGGGTTCTCGTGGATCAGGCGCATCAGCTCCTGAGCCTGCTTCCGGTCCTTTTTCCGATAGCTCAGGAAAATGTATGCGTCAAAAGCGTCCTGGATCTTTTTGATGGTTTCCGCATCCAGCAGGGTGGCCTTCAGGAACTTTTCCAGCTGCTCCTTGTAGGGGAGGGCAGTGGCATCCCGGAGGTTTTCGTCCAGGTATTGAAGGTCTCCGCACCGCCGCTTGTACAGGTCACCAAGGCCTGGCTCCTGGATCAGGGGCAGGACCGGGATGTGCTTCCAAAGGGCAAAGGGAAACTCTTTGTCGATGGCGTAGTTTTCCGTGGACAGCAGGCGTTCGGTCACCGGCATTACCAGCAGGGACATTCCGGACAGTTCCTCCAGGAATTCTTCGTCACGGATTACGTCGGTACCGGTGTACCAGATAGAGCAATCGACCAAAGCAAGGAATTGCTCCGCCAGCTTGTGGTAATACTTGTCGAAATCCTGGGGGTGGCAGCAAAGATAAACCTTGGGCTTTCCGTGGGGATGGGTCATTCCGCGGGTGATATAATGCAGCTGTGCCATAACGACGCCTCCTTTTTCGTGCTTTTATCATAGCATGGCAGGAAAGGAAAGTAAACAATAAAAGGTTCCGTTTTGCTCTGAAAACGGGAAAGGGGTTGCATTTTGGGGGAAGAAATGGTATGCTGAAGGCAGAATAAAAAGGAGGTATCCCCGTGAAAAGAATCGTTTTATTGCTGACACTGGCGCTTCTGTGCGCTGCTTTGCTGGCCGGCTGCGGCTGTAAGCATGAAAATGTCAACGAAGGAGGTTGTGAGACGGCCAAGACCTGCGCTGATTGCGGCGAAAAGCTGGCGGAAGCCCCGGGCCACACCTGGCTGGATGCCACCTGCGAAGCACCCAAGACTTGCTCCGCGTGCCAAAAGACCGAGGGCCAGGCCCTGGGCCACACCTGGGAAGAGGCTACTACCGAAGCACCCAAGACCTGCACTGCCTGCCAAAAGACCGAGGGCGAGCGGATCATCACCGATGAGCGGTTCACCACCGCGGCCTGCAAGGATCTGTTCGGCACCTGGATCTGCGACCTTGCCATCGGCGGCGAAGCGATGGGCCTGGAGGGCTTCGACGGTTCTATGAACGTGGCGGTGGTGCTGACCCTTACCAACGACGGCAAGATGATCATGGATTTCGAAGTGGCGACCGATGATGCCTTTGTGGCTTCTCTGCGCAGCTATATGACGGAGCTGCTGTATGCGGAGCTGGAGGCCGTGGGCGTCAAGCGGGAGGATGCGGACGCATACCTGCAGTCCAACCTGGGCATGGGCATGGACGCCTATGTGGACACCATGGTGCAGATGGCGGACTTTGAGGCTGCCTTTGAAGCCATCAAGATGGAAGGCAACTACTATGTCAGCGAGGGGCAGATCTACACCGGCCTGAGCTGGAGCAATATGACCGGCGAAGCTTATACCTTGAGCGGAGATACGCTGAACATCGGCAGCATCCCGGACAGCCTTGGGGTGGCGGAAGCACCCTTTATTCGGGTGAAGGACACGGAAGAATAACCCAAAACAGCAAACGGCTTAAAACTTTCTTAACATTCCCCGGAAAATGGAACCAAAGGGGGTCCGTTTTCCGGGGATTTTTTGACGGATTAGGAAAAAATGCAAATTTATGCTTGTAAGTTGCGAAAAGTTGTAGTAAAATAATACAACTGAAAATTTGCGAATTCTGATTTTTTCCTTTATGGAGGTATATACTTATGGAAAAACCCATCGTACTGGTGATCATGGACGGCGTGGGCAAGGGCGACGGCGGCAGCGGCGACGCTGTTGTGGTTGCCAAGACTCCCACCCTGGACAATCTTTTGGCTACCTGCCCCCATACTTATCTGAAGGCCCACGGCACCGCCGTCGGTCTGCCCTCTGATGAGGATATGGGCAACTCCGAGGTGGGCCACAATGCTCTGGGCTGCGGCCAGGTCTACTCTCAGGGCGCGAAGCTGGTTGGCGAGAGCATCGAAAACGGCGCTCTGTTCGCATCCGCTACCTGGAAGGCTCTGGTTGCTAACGCAGAGGGCAAAGCCCTGCACTTCCTGGGCCTGCTGTCTGATGGCAACGTTCACTCCAACATCCATCACCTCATCGCCCTGCTGCGCCAGGCCAAGGCTGAGGGCGTGAAGAAGGCTTACTGCCACATCCTGCTGGACGGCCGTGACGTTCCCGCCACCTCCGCTCTGGAATATGTGGAAATGCTGGAAAATGTGCTGGGTGAACTGAACACCGACGGCTGCGATTACGCCATCGCTTCCGGCGGCGGCCGCATGGTGGTGACCATGGACCGTTACGAAGCCAACTGGGGCATGGTGGAGAAGGGCTGGCAGACCCATGTGCTGGGCCAGGGCCGGCAGTTCGCTTCCGCCAAGGAGGCCATTGAGACCTTCCGTGCCGAGACCGGCGTCATCGACCAGGATCTGCCCGCTTTCGTGGTGGCCCGGGGTGGCGCGCCTGTGGCCAAGATCGCCAACGGCGACAGCGTCATCCTCTTTAACTTCCGCGGCGACCGGGCTCAGGAAATTTCCCTGGCCTTTGACCGGAAGGATTTCGACAAGTTCGACCGCCCCGGCTATGAGGGCGTGATGTTTGCCGGCATGCTGCAGTACGATGCCGACCTGAACATTCCCGAGAACTATCTGCTCCAGCCCCCTGTCATCAAGAACACCCTGACCGAGGTGCTGTGCCAGGCCAAGGTCACCGAGTACGCGGTGTCCGAGACCCAGAAGTACGGCCATGTGCCCTATTTCTGGACCGGCAACCGCTCCGGCAAGGTCTGCGAGGAGCTGGAAACCTATGAGGAGATCCCCTCCGATGTGATCCCCTTCGAGCAGGCTCCCGCCATGAAGTCCAAGGAGATCACCGAGAAGATGGTTTCCGCTATGGCTTCCGGCAAATATCAGTTCCTGCGCTGCAACTTCCCCAACGGCGACATGGTGGGTCACACCGGCGTGATGGACGCTGTGGTGTACGCCATGGAGTGTGTGGACAATGGCCTCGCGGCCATCATCGAGGCTGCGGACAAGTACGGCTACACCGTGCTGATCACCGCCGACCACGGCAACGCCGACCAGATGACCGAGACCAAGAAGGGCAAGACTTCCGTCCGTACCGCCCACTCTCTGAACCCCGTTCCCTTCATTATCTATGATAAGGACACCCAGTGGACCATCAAGGACGGCGCTTACGGCCTGGCCAATGTGGCACCCACCGTGGTGAAGATGATGGGCCTGACCGCTCCCGCGTGCTGGGAAGAGAGCATGGTGTAAGCACCAAAGCCACCCCTCAGTCGGGCTGTTCGCCCGACAGCTCCCCGCAAGGGGAGCCTGCATCGTGACTTTATAGGAGGTTTTTATATGATCCGTCAGAAGAATGAGCAAGGCTCCGTCAATGTCAGCACCAGCGTGTACACCGACATTGCCGGCACTGCCGCTACCAATTGCTTCGGCGTGAAGGGTATGGCCGCACGGTCCGTTAAGGACGGCGTGTACCACCTGCTGCGCAAAGAATCCATGTCCAAGGGTGTCCATGTGGAGTTCCACGAGGATGACACCATTTCCATTGACCTGCATGTCATGGTGGATCAGGGCGTTAACCTGAACGCCGTGGGTACCTCCATCATCTCCGAGGTTCGATATGTGGTCAATAAATGCACCGGTACCCAGGTCCGGGCAGTGAACGTTTATTTTGATTCCATGATGGCCGACTGATGCCGGAGGTATAGAGATTTGAAACAGATCATGAACGGCGCGGATTTTCGCAGACTGATCATCAACGCCGCCGCCTCCATTGAGGTGAATAAGCAGGCTCTGAACGAGCTGAACGTGTTCCCGGTGCCGGACGGCGATACCGGTACCAATATGTCCATGACCATCAATGCCGCTTCCACCGACCTGCGGAAGCTGGAGGATCCTGCCCTGGATAAGGCCGCTGCCGCTGCCGCTTCCGCCATGCTGCGGGGCGCAAGAGGCAACTCCGGCGTGATCCTGAGCCTGCTGTTCCGGGGTATTTCCCGGAAGCTCAAGGGCGCTGACCATTGTGACGGCGTCCTGTGGGCAGAGGCGCTGCAGGAAGGCGTGGACGCTGCCTACAAGGCAGTGATGAAGCCCGCGGAGGGCACCATCCTCACCGTTGCCCGGCTGGCAGCCGCCGCTGCCCGGAATGCGGCACAGGAAAATAACTATGTGGAATTTGTCCAGGAGGCAGCCATTGCCGAGGCAAAGACCGCTCTGGCCAACACCATCAACCAGAACCCCGTGCTGAAGAAGGCCGGCGTTGTGGATGCCGGCGGCAAGGGCTGGCTGGTGGCGCTGGAAGCCATGCTGCTTGCCATGCAGGGCCAGGATGTGATCGTGCCCGAGGGTACGGTGGACGAGGGCAAGGAAAGCGCGGATTTCTCCGATTTTGACACCGGGGATATCACCTTTACCTACTGCACCGAGTTTATCATCCAGCGGGAGAACACCCTGGATCCGGAGAAGCTCCGGGACTTCCTCAGCGGCCTGGGCGACAGCCTGGTGCTGGTGGACGATGATGAGATCATCAAGGTCCATGTCCACACCAATGACCCCGGCAAGGCGCTGCACGAGGCCATGGATTACGGCTCCTTCGTCACCGTGAAGATCGAGAATATGCGGCTGCAGCACACCGAGAAGGTGATGACCGAGAAGGAAAAGGCCCCCAAGATCGCCGAGCCTGAGAAACCCTTTGGCGTGGTTTCCGTGTGCGTGGGCGCCGGCATCTCCGATGTGTTCACCAATCTGGGCGTGGATGGCCTCATTTCCGGCGGTCAGACCATGAACCCCAGCACCCAGGACATCCTGGAGGTGGTCAACACCGTTCCCGCGGAGACCGTGTTCGTGCTGCCCAACAATAAGAACATCATTATGGCCGCCCAGCAGGTGGATGCCCTGACTCCCAAGAAGGTCATCGTCATCCCCAGCAAGACCATTCCCCAGGGCGTTACCGCCATGCTCAACTTCAACCCCGACGGCACCGAGGAGGAGAACGTGGAGGCCATGACTGAGGCCCTGGCCACTGTGGACACCATGCAGATCACCTACGCTGCCCGGAATTCCGATTTCGACGGCTACGAGATCCATGAAGGCGACTACCTGGGCATCTACGGCAGCAGCCTGTTCGGCACCAGCCGGGACATCAAGGTGCTGCTGCGCTCCCTGGCAGAAAAGGTCCGGGATGAGGGCAAGGACTACATCACCCTCTACTACGGCGCGGATATCAACGAAAAGCAGGCCCAGAAGGCCGCGGACCTGTTTGCGGAAATTTGCCCCGACGCGGATGTGAATCTGCTCAACGGCGGCCAGCCCGTGTATTACTACCTGATCTCTGCGGAATAATCACAGTATGAACGCCCACCCGACCGGTGGGCGTTTGCTGTCCGTACCGTGGGGGCGCAAAGGCTTCCCCTGGGGGAAGCTGTCACAGAAATTGGCATTTCGGAACCAATTTCTGTGACTGATGAGGGAAAAACCGTCGTGTCGATTACAAGAGGCATATCTATAAAAAGCAAAGAACTGACCCTCATCCGGCCCTTCGGGCCACCTTCCCCCAGGGGAAGGCTTTTGCGGGACAAACTCCCGGCGTGTGATACTCTTTCTCCTTTTACATATGCTAAAGAAACGGAAAGGTGGGGAAGAGGGATGGAACTACCCAAGGGGGGACTTTTGGGCCGTGGGGCGGCGCTGCTGCGGCGGCTGCGGGAAATGCAGATCCCGGGCCACGCGGCCAATGCGGGATATTTTATCGTCCTGTCGGTATTTCCGGCGCTGGTGCTGGTGTTGTCGCTGCTGCGCTACACCCCGCTGGATGCGGGGGATCTGCTGGATCTGTTACAGGATTTTCTTCCGGAGGCGCTGATGGCCCCGGCGGAGCGGCTGGTGATCAGCACCTACGCCCACACCTCCGGTACGATGGTATCCCTGTCCGCGTTCGGCGCGTTGTGGTCGGCCAGCCGGGGGGTCTACGGGCTGCTGACGGGCTTTAACCGGATCTACGACGCCCAGGAGAACCGGGGCTATGTGCACACCCGGCTGCTCAGCGTGCTGTACACCTTCGCTTTTTTGGTGGTGCTGGTGCTGACTCTGGTGCTGGGCGTATTCGGGGAGGGGCTGCTGGAGCTGCTGCCCCCGGCTTCCGGTGGGCTGGGGATTTTGCTCACCGAGGTGCTGGACCTGCGCCTTGTGTGGATGCTTCTGCTGCAGACGGGGCTGTTTGTGGCCATGTTCGTGTATCTGCCCAATCAGCGCAACGGCTTTCGCCAGAGCCTGCCGGGGGCGGCCCTGGCCAGCCTGGGGTGGATGGTGTTTACCCGGCTGTTTTCCTTTTATGTGGCGCATTTTTCCGGGTACTCCAATATCTACGGCTCGGTGTACGCGGTGGCCCTGGGGATGCTGTGGCTGTACTGCTGCATGAGCATTTTGTTCTACGGCGGGGCGCTGAATAAGCTTTTGGCAGAGAGAAAATAACTTTTTTGGAAAAATTTTCGTTTGTTTACCCATTGTTCACAACATGCGGGTATGGTATTCTTAGGAAGGGGGATGGGGATGTTTGGTTATGTAACAGCCAGCCTGGGGGAGCTGACCAAGGAGCAGCACCGGCGGTATAACAGCGTGTATTGCGGTATCTGCCGGCGGATCCGGGTGCAATCGGAGAATGTTTGCCGGTTGGCGCTGCAGTACGATATGGCATTCCTGGCCCTGCTGCTGATGAGTCTGTACGAGCCGGAGGAAACGGGCGGCAAGCGGGCCTGCGGATTGCACCCTGTCTGTCCCCGGCCCTGGGTGGATAACGAATTGATCGCCTACGCCGCGGATATGAATGTGCTGCTGGCCCTGTGGAAGGCCGAGGACGATTGGCAGGACGATCACCGGCTCAGCGCCAAGTGGCTGCGGGGCGTGTTCGGAAAATACGCCGATGAATTGCGTCAGCGTTGGCCCAGGCAGTGGGCGGCGGTGGAGGAGAATCTCCAGAAGCTGAGCCAATTGGAAAAAGAAAACTGCGCCAATCCGGATCTGCCGGCAGGTTGCTTCGGCGCGCTGATGGCGGAGCTGTTGGTGTACAAGGAAGACCTGTGGGCGCCGACCCTGCGGAAGCTGGGCATGGCCCTGGGCCGGTTCATTTACCTGGCGGACGCGGCGGAGGACTACCGCCGGGACAAGAGAAAAGGAAAATATAATCCCTTCCTGGCCCTGGGAGAACCCAGCCGGGAAGTGGTGGAGGAAGCCCTGGTGCTGTGCATGGCCGCCTGCACCCGGGAATTTGAGAAGCTGCCCTTGGTGCAGGACAAAAAGCTCCTGGACAACATCCTCTACAGCGGCGTATGGTGCAATTTGCGCCGCCAAAAATCGAAGGAAGGAGGTCGCCATGAATGAGTGATCCTTATAAGATCCTGGGGGTAAGCCCCGATGCCTCGGACGAGGAGATCAAGCAGGCCTATCGGCGCCTGGCAAAGAAATATCATCCCGACCTCAATCCCGGGGATGAAGTGGCTGCCAAGAAGATGCAGGAGGTCAATGCCGCCTACGAGGCCATCAAGAACCCGGAAAAGGCCCAGAGCGCCGGTGGCGGCCAGGGCTATGGCGGCTACGGCTACGATCCCTTTGGGGGCTACGGCTACAATCCCTACGGCAGCAGCCGCACCCAGGAGGAGGGCGACCGGTATCAGCAGGGTGCATACCAGTACATCCGCATGGGTCGGTATCAGGAGGCGCTGAACATTCTCAGCAACAGCACCCGGCGCAATGCCCGGTGGTACTATCTCAGCGCCCTGGCAAACGACGGCCTGGGCAACGAGGTCACCGCCATGGAGCATATTCGCCGGGCGGTGAGCATGGAGCCGGACAACCAGGTGTATCTGGACGCGCTGCGGCGGATGCAGATGGGGGAGGAGGCCTATCGGCAGCAGGCCGGCTCCTTCCGGGGCTTTTCCATGGGACGCAATTCGTGCCTGCCTTTGTGCCTGTGCTATCTGGCGCAATTTTTCTGCTGCCGTGGCAGATTTTTCTGCTGCTGAATCATGAAAAACGCTCTTGCCTCGGGCAAGAGCGTTTTATTCTTCCGTAAACTCGATGATTTCGTTGGGCGTGCATTTCAGTACGGCACACAGCTTTTCCAGGGTGTTCATGGTAATGGACTTATTGCGCTTGAGATTCGTGATGGTATACGCGCTGAAGCCATTCTTATAAATCAAGGTGTAGGTCGTGACCCCACGCTCCTTCATGGTTTTCCAAAGCGGCTTGTAGCTGATCATGGATGCACCCCCGTTCTTCGGTGTGGATATGTACATTATCTACACAAAATTGCTTCTTGAATATTAGCAAATATTTGCCTATACTATAGGGGAGAAACCTGACAGGAGGCGGCAGAATGGAGTGGAAGGAAGCAGATCCAATCCCCGAGGAATGTAGAAACTGCAAGGAAGCGGATTGCTATAATTGCGATGTTGCCGGTAAGCGCTGGATTCTTCCGGAAGAGGAAGAACGGCGGCTGGCGCAGCTGCTTATGGCCCGTTGGTTGGAGCGCCGACGGAGAAAAGGTTGACAAAGCCGTCGGGCGGTGCTAAAATATTTGAGACAACTGGATAGGTAAGCGTGGTATTTCCGGCGAAGAACCGGGAATACTGAACAAGATAACCGGGTGCAAACCCCGGACGGTACCGCCGCTGTATGTGCCATTGGCAGGCGCTTGACGAAAGTCAGTCACTGGATTTTTCCGGGAAGGCCGCCCCTGCCGCCATGATCCCAGCATGGCAAAGCACGAGTCAGAAGACCTACGCTTATTCTCTTTTCCCGCATCCCGCGGACACTACGGGGTGTGTGCGTTTGTCGCAGAAAAACGGCTGCGGCGTCATTTTTTGACGCCGCAGCTTACTTGTTTTTAGGAGGTAAAAAAATGAAAACAACGACCCGAAAGATCCTGTGCTGCCTGCTGGCGGTGGTGCTGCTGTGCGCATCTTTGCTCACCGGCTGCAAAACCGAGCCCCTGGTCATCAAGGACTCGGAAACCTGCATCGTCATCAAGACCACCAAGGAGGCCATGGACGGAAAAACCGACATGGTGCTGCTGGACTACATGGACATCCTGGCCAAGGATGGCAAGATGACCTGCAAGATCGAAAACGGCATGGTCACATCCATCAACGGCATCGACAATCCCGCGGATTTCAGCAGCTGCTGGATGCTCTACACCAGCGACACGGAAAATGCCAATGTCGCCTGGGGTACGGTGGAATATGAAGGAAAAGAATACGGCTCTGCCATTTCCGGTGCGGAAACCTTGGTGATCAAGGAAGGCCAGCTGTATATTTGGGTGTACAAATCTTTTAGCTGATGCAGAAAACGAAGTTTATTGTCCGGGTGGCCGTTTGTGTGGCCATGCTCATCGGCGCGCAGCTGGCCCTGTCCGGGATCAGCGGCGTGGAGATCGTCACGGTAATGCTGCTGAGTCTTTGCTACTGCTACGGCATCCGGGCGGGAGTGGCCATCGCTACGGTGTTTTCCCTGCTGCGGTGCTTCGTATTTGGATTTCAGATCAACGTCATCGTGCTGTATTTGGTCTACTATAATTTGTTCGCGGTGTTTTTCGGCTGGTTGGGAACGCGGTTGACTGGGAGAATCACGTTTGCCAAGCTGGGCCTCATCGTGGCCTGCGCCGGGGTGTTTACGGTGCTGTTTACACTGCTGGACGATGTGATCACCCCGCTGATCTACAGCTTTCACCCCAATGCGGCGAAGGTGTACTTCTACCAGTCCCTGACGGCGCTGATCCCCCAGACCATCTGCGCCGTGGTGACGGTGTCGGTGCTGTTTTTGCCCCTGATCCGGGTGATCCGGAAGCTGGATCCGTAAAAAATGACCCCTTGGGATTGATCTCCCAAGGGGTCTTCTTTTTTTAGTCGGGGAATTCCCAAAGGGTCTCCCGGATGATCTCGCTGACGGTGGGGTGGGGGAAGATGATCTGCCGGGCGTCATTGACCCGCATCTGCATCTCCAGCATCTCCGCGGCGCCCCAAATGATCTCACCGGAATAAGAGCCGATGAGGTGGACACCCAGGAGCGTCCGGCGCTTTTTGTCCACGATGACCTTGCACAGGCCGTCGGCCCCTTCATTTTCCGCCACGAACCGGCCGGAATAGACCATGGGAAGCTTGCGCACCTCGTAGTCGATGCCCTTTTCCTTGCACTCTTCCTCGGTTTTGCCCACGGAGGCGATCTCCGGCTGGGTGTAGATGACCGAGGGGTTGGCGTGGTAGCGCATGGTATCCGGCTTTCCGGTGAGGTTATTTACCGCTACCTCCGCTTCCCGGTAGGCGGTGTGGGCCAGCATATGGTGGCCGTTGACGTCGCCAATGGCGTAGACCCCGGCCACATTGGTGCGGCAGAAGGTGTCGGTGACGATGCCGGCGGGGGAGGTGGCGACACCGATGGTCTCCAGGCCGATGTCCCGGATGTTGGCCCGGCGGCCGATGGACAGCAGGACTTTGTCCGCTTCGATGGCGACCTTCTGACCGTTGGGGGCTTCGGCCCAAACGGTGCCCGGCTCTACGGACAGGCACTTGTGGCTCAGCAGGAAGGTGACGCCCTTGGCTTCCAGCTCCTTTTGGAGCATGGTGCTGATCTCCCGGTCGGTAGGGCCGGCGATGTGATCCAGCATTTCCACCACGGTGACTTTGACACCCACGGTGGCATAGTAGGCGGCCATTTCCAGGCCAATGACACCACCGCCGATGACGGTCAGCTTCCCGGGAAGCTGGGTCAGGTCCAGGATCTCCCGGTTGGTCAGCACGAAGCTGCCCAGGTGTTCCCGAACGCCGGGGATGGGCGGCACTGCGGGGGAAGAGCCGGTGGCGATGATCAGGTTTTTACCCAGGTAGGTCTTACCCTCGGCACGCAGGGCGAAAGCGCCGTCTTCCTTGCCGGCAATGGTGGCCTCGGCCATGACCACGGTGACACCGGCGCCCTTCATTTTTGCCCGGACGCCGGAGACCAGGGTGCGCACCACCTTGGCCTTCCGGGCCACTACCGCGGCCTGGTCGATGGATACATTGTCGCACTTGACGCCGTAACGGCTGGCATGCAGAGCGTGCTCGTAGGTTTTGGCGGAATTGAGCAGCGCTTTGGAGGGGATGCAGCCTTCATTCAGACATACGCCGCCCAGGGCGCGCTTTTCAAACAGCAGGGTGCGAAGGCCCTTGTGGGCAGCTCGTTCCGCGGCCAGGTAACCACCGGGGCCGCCGCCCAGGACGATCAAATCAAAAATCTCGTTCATAGCAGGACTCCTTTGGAAAGTATTTTGATAATTTTATTGTACAGGCAGGTGAGGTCGGACGCAACAGTTTTTTGCTTCCCGGAAAATATTTTTGGGATTTTTGATGACAAACAGGTATTGTGTGTGCTATATTAACAAAAAGCGACAAAAGGAGGCACGCGACCATGAATTTTCTGGAAGCACGGATCCAGGCAGATGGGGTTGTGAAGCAGGGCAACATTCTGAAGGTGGACAGCTTTCTGAACCACCAGATGGATATCGCTCTTTTGGAGCAGATCGGCCGGGAGTTCCATCGCAGATTCGCCCACAAGCCCATTACCAAGGTGCTGACCATCGAGGCCTCCGGTATCGCCATCGCCTACTCGGTGGCCAAGGCCTTTGGGGTACCCCTGGTCTTTGCCAAGAAGTCCAAGTCCGTCAACATCGACGGAGAGATGTATGTGGCGGAGGTGGAGTCGTTTACCCACAAGCGGACCAATATGGTCGTGGTCTCCAAGCGGTATTTGTCCCCGGAGGATCATGTGCTGATCATCGATGATTTCCTGGCCAACGGCTGCGCCCTCCAGGGCCTGATCTCCATTGTGGAGTCGGCGGAGGCGACGGTGGAGGGCCTGGGTATCGCCATTGAAAAGGGCTTCCAGGACGGCGGCTACCGGATCCGGAATCTGGGCTATCATTTGGAATCCCTGGCCATCGTGGATGCCATGGATCCGGAGACCGGGAAGATCACCTTCCGGGAGCAGAATGTGTAAATAAGTGGAAAAATGACACCTGCCGGGGATAACCCCGGCAGGTGCTTTTTAGAGAAGATCCTCTGCGGACAGGTCGTGTGTCAGCAGACCCTCGGCGGAAATATCGAAAATTTGACACAGCCGGGAGATCAGATCCTCATTTAGCCGCGGCACTACCTGGCCCCGCTCTGTCATCCGTAAAACCGGCAGAGGAATGCCGGTAAGGGCAGCCAGGGTTCGCTGGGGCATGGCATACCGGTTTTGAAGCCAGCAAAGATTCTTGGCGAACAGTTCGTAGTTGATGGGTTCCTGCATGGTATCACCTCTTGGTGGTAGTTTATCCTACTTAAGGCGAAGTGTCAATACTAGATACGATGTGATGCTATACTTCTTACGAGGTGATGCATTATGAGACCGCTGAAAGAGAAGATCAGTATTACCATCGACAATGATATTTTGGAAAAGATCCGCGACCTGGCAGAATACGATGACCGATCCCTGTCGCAATACATCAATATCGTGCTGAAGAAGCACCTGGAAGAATTGGAAAAGAAATCCTGATCCCACCGCCGCTGCTTGTCAGCGGCGGCTTTTTTGCGCATTCATGCGCACATTGGCTGTGTATTGAAGGGCGATTCGTGAATCGTCCCCACATTCTGTTTGGCTGGAAAATTGGCAAATTTCCCCTTGACAGGAGGGGGTTGGGTGTGTATAATATCGATGGTTAGCGAGTGCTAACTACTATTTCGAGCGCATAGTTAGCGGAAGCTAATTGCGAAAAGGACCGGTGAAGGGTATGGATTTGACCACGGCACAGGAAGGGAAGGAATACATCATCCGCTGCATTGATACGGATGACGCGGAGCTGAACGCGTTCCTGTTTTCCCTGGGTTGTTACAGCGGGGAGCCGATTACCGTTGTTTCCCGCCGTCGGGGCAACTGCACGGTGTCCATCAAGGACGGCAGATACACCATCGACAATCAGCTGGCAGCCGCCATCGTTGTGGAATAAGCGTCCGCTTATTCCGCTGCGGATCGGCGGATTGTCTTTTCTTTGCAGTTAGCATAGGGTAACTCAAAATAAAAATCCAAAATCACAGGAGGAAACCTCATATGAGAATCGCGTTTGCGGGAAATCCCAACAGCGGCAAGACCACCATGTACAACGCCCTTACCGGGCGCAACGAGCGGGTGGGCAACTGGGCCGGTGTTACCGTGGATAAGAAAGAGAGTCCCATCAAAAAGACCTTTGCCGGAGAGGAAAACCTGATCGCAGTGGATCTGCCCGGCGCTTATTCCATGTCTCCCTTTACTTCCGAGGAGAGCATCACCAGCGCTTATGTGAAAAAAGAACAGCCGGATGTGATCATCAACATTGTGGATGCCACCAACCTCAGCCGCAGCCTGTTTTTCACTACCCAGCTTTTGGAACTGGGGATCCCGGTGGTGGTAGCCCTGAACAAGTCCGACATCAACGAGAAGAAGCAGACCCGCATCGACGCGGTGTCCCTGTCCCTGAAGCTGGGCTGCCCTGTGGTGGAGACGATTTCCACCGACCGGGAGCAGGACGATCTGAAGACGCTGGTCCGGGAGGCGATCCGGGTCGCCGGAAAGGGTCAGACCGCCCCCTATAACCAGGGGATTATTGATTTGGCCAGCAAAAAGGAAGTGGAAGCGGCGGACCGGAAGCGGTTCCAGTTTGTTAACGGCATTGTCAAGGAGGTGGAGCGCCGGAAGGTGCTGACCCGGGAGAGAAATTACCAGGACCGGATCGACCAGCTCCTGACCCATCCCGTGGTGGGTCTGCCCATCTTCGCTTTGGTGATGTTTTTGGTGTTCCAGATCTCCCAGGCGTGGCTGGGTGTTTGGATCGCCGAGGGCTACGAATTTGAAAACGGCCTGGTGATCCCCGGCCTGGTGACCCTGATCGATGGGTTCAAGGAATGGGTCGTGGGGCTTTTGGAGCGCGCGGATACCAACGCGTTCCTTGCGGCGCTGCTGACCGAGGGCATCATTGGCGGCGTCAGCGCCGTGGTGGGCTTCCTGCCGCTGGTGATGGTGATGTATTTCCTCATCGCCCTGCTGGAAGACTGCGGCTACATGGCCCGGGCCACGGTGGTACTGGATCCCATCTTCAAGAAGGTGGGCCTCAGCGGCAAGTCCGTGATCCCCTTCATCATTGGCACCGGCTGTGCCATTCCCGGCGTTATGGCTGCCCGCACCATCCGCAACGAGCGGGAGCGCAACGCTACTGCCATGCTGGCCCCCTTCATGCCCTGCGGCGCGAAACTGCCGGTCATCGCCCTGTTTGCCGGCGCATTCTTCGATAAAGCCTCCTGGGTGGGCACCCTGATGTACTTCGTGGGCATCGCGCTGATCCTGGTGGGTGCGCTGCTGGTGAACCGGATCGCCGGTCACAGAAACCGGAAGTCCTTCTTCATTATGGAGCTGCCGGAGTATAAGCTGCCGTCCGTGAAGCGGGCCTGCCTTTCCATGCTCCAGCGGGGCTGGGCTTACATCGTCAAGGCCGGCACCATTATTTTGCTGTGCAATGCGATCATTTACATTATGCAGTCGTTCAACTGGAGCCTGCAGCTGGTAGAGGAGGGCGCGGAGCATACCTCTATCCTGGCAACCATCGCCAGCCCCGTGGCGGTTGCCCTGGTGCCCGTGATCGGCATTGCCGCCTGGCAGATGGCTGCCGCGGCGGTGACCGGCTTTATCGCCAAGGAGAATGTGGTGGGCACCCTGGCAGTGTGCTATGGCATCTCCAATCTGATCGATACCGAGGGCCTGGAAATGGTGGAGGGCGCCGGTGCGGAGGTGGCTGCGGTATTCGGCATCACCAAGGCCGCAGCCCTGGCATACCTGATGTTCAATCTCTTTACCCCTCCCTGCTTTGCGGCCATGGGTGCCATGAATGCGGAGATCCGGGATAAAAAGTGGCTTTGGGGCGGCATTGCTCTGCAGCTGGCGACGGGTTACACCCTGGGCTTCCTGGTCTATCAGATCGGTACGCTGATCACCACCGGCAGCGTTGGCGCAGGCTTCCTGCCCGGCCTGGTGGCGGTGGTTGTGATCCTGGCGGTGCTGGTGGCGCTGTGTGTTCGCGCGGATAGAAAGCTGGCCACAGAAAGCGCTGCCGCGGGGAGGAAATAATATGAACCCTGTGGACATCGGATTGGCCGCGGGCATCGTGGCGATCCTGGCGCTCATCGGCCGATATCTTTACCGGGCCAAAAAAAGCGGAAGAAAATGCATCGGCTGTCCGGACAGCGGAAGCTGCGGCGGAAATTGCGGCAGCTGCAGCGGAAACTGCGGCGGCTGCAGCGGAAATTGCGGCAAATGCGGCATGAAATAAGGATATTGGCGGCGCTTTTGGGCGCCGCCTCTTTTTTTGTTGCACGGGTTTGTGCAACCGGGGCATTTCTTGTCGGTTAGGGTGACCGGACCAAAACCGACAACAAGGAGGAAATTATGCAAACGATCCAATTGCATTTGTATGAAAAGCCCCAGCTGCCTGTGATCTGCGCGGTGCAGGGGGATGTGGGCCGAAAGTTTCAGGCGGTGATCACCGACGGCTCTTTGGGCTACACCATCCCTATGGACGCGACCTTTACCCTGTGGTATTCCGGCACATCCGGGGAGGGGAACTATGGCTTCGTGGGAGATCGCCCGGCGGTTCAGGTGAGCAAGGACACGGTGACGGTGGAGCTGCTTACCCAGATGCTGGCCTGCCCCGGGGGCGGGGAGCTGTGCCTGTGTATGTCCCGGCCCGATGGCAGCTGGCTGGGGCTGTGGACCATTCCCTATCAGGTGGATGCCCTTCCCGGGGCTGACAGCCCCGAGGCGGTGCAGTCTTACACCGCCTTTTCTGACGCTGTGACCAAACTGCAGCAGGCGGCGCAGAAGATCGAGCCGGATGAATCCCTGTCTGTGGCCGGCAAGCCTGCGGATGCCGCCGCGGTGGGGGCGGCCCTGGCAGAAATGGCCCCCCAGGGCTATGGCCTGGGCAGCGCCAGCGTGACGGAAAAAACGTCTGCGAATGATTGCCTCTATAACGGCTGGTACAAGGTACAAGACGACGGGATTCTTGGGGATGGGGATAGCTGCTATATCCACACGGTGGCCTTTGGCATGGATGGAGGCGTGGTTAACGTCATGCAGGAAGGCTATCGCATCGGCTGGAACAATGTGTCCCAACGGATGGATTACACCAAAGCCTGCCGCTTCTATGACGGTCAGGAGGGCTGGAGTCCCTGGGAGTATGAAAATCCGCCTATGCTGGTGGGCGCGGAATACCGCACTACCCAGCGCTGGAACGGGAAGGTGGTATATACCAAGCTGATCCACTGCGGAACGATGCCCAACAACGCCAATATAAATGTCCAAGGCTTAACACCGAATATGCAGGTGATCGATTTTGAGGTGGTGCTCTGTACCTCTTATCTGAGCATCAAGCTTCCGCATTTTGACGCTTCCGGCAAAATGACTGCCAGAGCGATCTGCAATACCAATTCATCTGTCATTCAAATTTTAGCAACCGCGGATATGTCGGAGTATACAGGCTACGCGACGATCAAATACATCAAGAAGTAAGGAGGCCTGACCGATGAAGATCCAAACGGCGAAGGAGCTGGCGGCAGCTTGCGTGGATGTGGCGAAGAATTACAAGACCCTTTATGTGGCCGGGGCCTTCGGCTGGCCCATGACCGCGGCCCAAAAGACCCGGGCCAAAAACACCTACAGTTACAACCGCCGGCCCGAGCGCTCATCGAAGATCGACAGCGCCGGGGATACGGTCTTCGGCTTTGACTGCGTGTGCCTGATCAAGGCCCTGCTGTGGGGCTGGACGGGGGATGCGACCCAGAACTACGGCGGCGCGCGGTACGCCTCCAACGGTGTGCCGGACATCAATGAAGCGGCGATGATCGATGCCTGCAAGGAGGTCAGTGCGGACTTTTCCTCCCTCCAGGTGGGAGAGGCGGTGTGGCTTCCCGGGCATATCGGGATCTATGTGGGCGATGGCCTGGCGGTGGAGTGTACTCCCAATTGGGCCGACGGGGTGCAGCTGACCGCCTGCAACCGGGAGATCTCCGGCTATCCCCGGCGGGATTGGGTCAAGCACGGAAAGCTTGCTTATGTGTCCTATCCCCAGGCTGCCGGGAGCGTCCCGGCGGCGCTTTCCCGGGGCTGCAAGGGGACGGGGGTGAAGGCCCTGCAGATCCTGCTCGTTGGCTGGGGCTACCCCTGCGGCATATGGGGCGCGGACGGAGATTTCGGCCCGGGAACGGAAAATGCGGTGAAAATCTTCCAAAAGGCCAGGGGCCTGACCCCGGACGGCATGGTGGGCCGGGCTACCTGGGCGGCGCTTTTGGGGTGTGACGGGCGGTGACGGAGGCGATCCTGGTGGCCATGATCACCGGAGGGCTGTCCCTGGCGGGGGTGGTGATTACCAGCGTTGCCACCGCCAGAAAGCATCAGCGGACCCTGGAGGTGACCCAGGCGGTGATGCGCACGGAGCTGGAGGAGCTGACCGGGGAGGTCCGGGCCCACAATGATTTTGCCCGGCGGATGCCGGTGGTGGAGGAGCAGATCAAGGGCGTCCACCGCCGGCTGGCGGAGCTGGAAGGCTTCCACAGGCCGGTACATTAGGAGGGAATATGGAGTTACTGATCAAGAACGCGGCAAACTTTCTGAAGGTGAAAACGGTGGTGACCCTGACGGTGATCACGGTATTCGCGGTGCTGGCCCTGCGGGGCGGGATCACCCCGGATAATGTGATGATCGTGGTATCCAGCGTCATCTCCTTCTACTTTGGAACGCAGCAGAAGAAGGACACTTCTGCCGGATAAACAGCATAAGGGGAACCCCCCGAAGGTACACGCTCCGGTGGCTTTTTTTGCCTGCGGAAAGTAGCGTTGCCCTTGACTTTGGGGGCGGAATGTGGTATCTTGATGAAAAATGGGGAATATTTTTTCTCCCTGTTATTACCATGGGATTAAAATCGACAAAAGCCGATTTTAAAATAAAAAAACATCATTTTGGAGGAAGCGAAATGAAAAAGATCCTTGCACTGGTTCTGGTTCTGGTCCTGGCCCTGGGCCTGGTTGCCTGCGCTCAGACCACTGGCAGCAACGACTTCAAGGTCGGCGCCATTTACATCAACAGCAAAAACGACACCGCTGGTTACACCTTTGCCCACCATAACGGCATCGTCACCGCTATGAAGTCCCTGGGCCTGGATGTGGACAAGCAGCTGGTCATCGTGGACGAAGTTCCCGAAGACAAGCAGAAGGTGGCCGCTGCCATCGACACCCTGGTCAGCAAGGGTGCTAAGATCATCTTCGGCATTTCCTTTGGCTATATCGACGCCATGGAAGAGGCTGCCAAGGAGTACCCCAATGTTATCTTCTCCCACGGCACCGGCTACAAGAGCAATGAGACCAACTTCAATAACTACTTCGGCCGTATCTATCAGGCCCGTTACCTGGCCGGTATCGCTGCCGGTCTGAAGAGCCTGGAAACCGGCAACAACAACGTCGGTTACGTTGCCGCTCACACCACCGACTACGCTGAGACCGCTTCCGGTATCAACGGCTTCGCTCTGGGTGTTCAGGCTGTCAACCCCAACGCCAAGATCTACGTCAAGAACCTGCACAACTGGGCTGACGAGGTCAACGAGAAGGCTTATGCTGAGGAACTGATCAACTCCTACAACTGCGGCGTCATCTCCCAGCACTGTGACTCCGCTCAGCCTCAGATCGCTGCGCAGAACGCCAACGTGTTCGGTTGCGGCTACAACTCCGACATGACTCCCGACGCTCCCAAGGCACACCTGACCGCTGCTGTTTGGAACTGGAATGTTTACTACGCTACCGCCATCAAGGCAGCCCAGGAGTGCGGCGAGGCCAAGAACTTCGTCACCAAGATGGGTGGCTCCGCTTACTACGGCGGCGTGAAGGAAGGCTTTGTTGACGTTTCCGCTCTGAGCGAGAACTGCTCCGCCGGCACTGCCGACGCCATCGCCAAGGTCAAGGAAATGATCGTCAAGGGCGAGTGGGACGTGTTCTCCGGCGTGAAGCTGGAAATCACCGTTGCTGACGGCGTTGCTACCGTTAAGAAGGTGGACGCTGCTCTGGAGTCCAACGGCTTCGAGTACAAGGACGGCGACTTCAAGGTTCCCATGGCTGACAAGGTCATCGTTGCAGCCGGCGGCGCTTCTGTTGCTGACGGCGTGATCACCGGCACCATGAACTACCTGGTTGCCGGCGTCGAAGAGGTCTAAGCCTCTGTTTTGACCCGAGTTTGCTCCGGGCCGGCCTTCCGGTCGGCCCGGACTTTTCCTTTTTGAAGGCCGGGAAAGAGTGGGCGCCCGGCGCGCCTGTTGTTTCGCGGCTTTGAAGAAATTGATTTTTAGGGGAGGGGACTCCATGTCTCAGCAGTATGCCATCGAGCTGAAGGGGATCACAAAGACCTTCGGCAGCGTGGTGGCCAACAAAAATGTGGAGCTGAATGTCCGCCAGGGTGAAATTTTGGCCCTTTTGGGTGAAAACGGCTCCGGCAAGACCACACTTATGAATATGCTCTCCGGCATTTACCAGCCGGATGCCGGCCAGATCTTTGTGGACGGCAGGGAAGTGGAGATCCATTCTCCCGAGGATTCCAAGCGGCTGGGCATCGGCATGGTCCATCAGCATTTTAAGCTGGTGGATGTGTTCTCCGCTGCCGATAATATTTGGATGGGCAAGGAAAAGGCCGGCCTTTCTCTGAAGAAGGACCGGTACGACAAGATCGGGGAAATCGCAGCCAGGTTCGGCTTCGACATCGATCCCCGGAAAAAGGTCTACAATATGTCCGTCTCCGAGAAGCAGACCCTGGAGATCATCAAGGTGCTGTACTACGGCGCCAAGATCATCATCCTGGACGAGCCTACCGCCGTGCTGACGGTGCAGGAGATCCGCAAGCTCTTTGATGTGCTGCGGCGGATGAAGGAAGAGGGTCACTCCATCATCATCATTACCCACAAGCTCAACGAAGTGATGGAGATCTCCGACCGGGTGGCCATTCTGCGCAAGGGCGAGTATATCACCACCGTCAATACTGCCGAGACCAGTGAGCAGGCCCTGACCGAGTGGATGGTGGGCCGGAAGATCGACCTGAACATCGATCGGCCCGTGATGGAAAAGACCCGGCCCCTGCTGGAGGTGCGGGATCTGAAGATCCGCAACGACGAGGGCGCTGTGGCCATCGACGGGGTGAATTTCTACATTCGCGGCGGCGAGATCCTGGGCGTGGCGGGCATTGCCGGCTGCGGTCAGAAGGAGCTGTGCGAGGCCATTGCCGGCCTGCGTCCCATTGAAGCCGGTCAGATGATCCACCAGGGCGACAACATCGTGGGCCTGCCTCCCAAGGCCATCCATGAAAAGGGCATCTCCATGTCCTTCATCCCGGAGGACCGGCTGGGCATGGGCCTGGCACCGTCGCTTTCCATTACGGACAATATGATCCTGAAGAATTACGGCCAGACCAAGGGCATTTTCGTGGACCGGAAGAAGGGCCGGGAAGATGCGGAGGAGATCATCCGTCAGCTGGAGGTGGTCACCCCCTCTGCCGATACCCCGGTGCGCCGCCTTTCCGGCGGCAACGTGCAGAAGGTGCTGCTGGGCCGTGAGATCAAGGCCGGCCCCAATGTGATCATCACCGCCTACCCGGTGCGTGGCCTGGACATCAACTCCTCCTACACCATTTACGACATTCTTAACCAGCAAAAGAAGCAGGGCGTGGGCATCCTCTTCGTGGGCGAAGACCTGGACGTGATGCTGTCCCTGTGCGATAAGATCATGGTGCTGTGCCACGGCAAGGTCATGGGCGTTGTCCATGCCCACAAGTCCAGCAAGGAAGAGCTGGGCCTGATGATGACCGGCGCCCTGGATCTGACCAACAAGTACGAGGATAAGCCTGCCGGCATCGCCAGGGATTCCCGATTCGAGGAAGCGAAGGAGGATCAGGACGCATGAGAATCCATATCGTAAAGCGGGAGAGCTGCTCCCTGCTCCAAAAGTGCGGCCTGTACGCCGGCGCTGTGGCCATCGCCCTGCTGTTGGGCGGCGTCCTGCTGCTGACCATCGGCGTCAACCCCCTGGAGTATTATTTTGAAATGTTCAGCCTGGGCATGCTGAATAACCCCATCGCTTATAAGACCTTTATCAACTACCTGAAGGACTATGTCCCCCTGGTGCTGACTTCCGTGGCCCTGTCCCTGGCATTTAAGATGCGGTTTTGGAACATTGGCGGCGAAGGCCAGTTCATCATGGGCGCCATCGCCACCGCCGCGGTGGCCATCCTGGCGGGCGGCAACCTTCCCGGCTGGCTGGTGCTGATTCTCATGTGCCTGGCGGCTATGGTGGCCGCCGGTCTGTACGGCCTGCTGGTGGCGGCGCTGAAGGTGAAATTCGGCACCAATGAGACCCTGCTGACCCTGATGCTCAACTATGTGGCGCTGTATGTGCTGACTTACCTGTTGGAGACCAAGGCAGCCTGGAACTTCTTCCTGGATCCCACCGCTCTGCGGCCGGTGCCCAAGAGCTTTGCCGACATCATCAAGTTCCCCTCCATCCCCATGGGTGGACGGTTTGCCCTGAATATCTGCGTGCTGCTGACTGTGGTGGTGGGCGTTCTGGTGTATGTGTACCTGAAGCACACCAAGCAGGGCTATGAGATCGCTGTGGTGGGCGACAGCGCCGGCACCGCCCGGTACGCCGGCATGAAGGTCAACCGCATCGTCCTGCGCACTGTGCTTCTGTCCGCCTGTCTCATCGGTTTGGCGGCGGCTTTCAAGGTGGGTACCGTGGGTACGCTGTCTACCACCATCACCAACGATGTGGGCTGGACGGGCATCATTGTGGCCTGGCTGTCCCAGCTGCACACCGGCGTGATCTTCGCGGTGGCCGCGCTGATCTGCGTGCTGCACACCGGCTCTGTGGAGGCTGCGGCATCGTTTTCCCGGGTGGACTCCAGCTTTGCCAACATGCTCCAGGGCGCAATTCTGTTTTTGATCCTGGCAGCGGATTTCTTCATCCGCTTCCGGGTGGTCATTACCAAGAAGGGAGGAAGCAAAAATGGATAAACTCGCTGTTTTGACCGCTTTCCTCCACAGCATCGTGGTGTACAACATCCCCCTGCTTTACGGCACCGTAGGTGAGATCACCGTGGAAAAGTCCGGCAGCCTGAACCTGGGCGTGGAGGGCATCATGGCCGTGGGCGCCATCGTCGGCTACATCTGCGGCTGCTATGCCAACAGCCTGCTGGTGGGCATCCTGGCAGCCTTTGCTGCCGGCGCCCTGTGCGGCCTGATCTTCGCGGTACTGACGGTTTCCTTCCAGGCCAATCAGAACATCACGGGTCTGACCCTGACCACCTTCGGCCTGGGCCTGTACTTCTTCCTGGGTAACAGCCTGAAGGCTGTGGGCTGGCCGGTGATGGGCAACTATGAGAATATCCTGAAGGGCTTTGCGGACATCAACATCCCCCTCCTGTCTGACATTCCCCTGTTGGGCAAGGGCCTGTTCAGCCACAACATCATGGTGTATCTGGGCATTGTTATCGCCGTGGGTATGTGGTGGTACCTGAGCAAGACCGCTCCCGGCCTGCGGCTGCGGGCTGTGGGTGAGAACCCCGGCGCTGCCGACTCTGTGGGTATCAATGTCAAGCGCAGCAAGTATCTGCACATTTGCCTGGGCTGCGGCATCATGGGCATCGGCGGCTACTACATGGGCCTGAACATGGGCGGCTCCTTCAACTCCAGCTGCTGGATCAACGGCTGCGGCTGGATCGCGGTGGCCCTGGTCATCTTCGCCAACTGGAATCCTGCCCTGGCCATCCTGGGCACCTTTGTATTCGGCTTCTTCAACACCCTGCAGGTCTCCGGCAGCTCCCTGGCGGGCGCGTTCCCGGGGGTTTTGGGTTGGCTGGCAGATGTGCCTGCCCAGCTGTATCAGGCGCTGCCTTTCCTGATCACCGCCATCGTGCTGGTGGTCACCTCCATCCGCAACAAGCGGGGCAGCAGCGGCTTGCCCGCCTCCCTGGGTCTGAACTACTTCCGCGAAGAGCGATAACCAAAAAAGAACTCCCGGAACGAAAAGTGTGATGTCCTTAACGGAGCATTTTTAGCAAAATA
>JAZREG010000196.1:0-19473 GCA_045660725.1 Faecousia sp. | reverse complement strand
AAGCGGTCTGACAAGCAGTTCCCCCTGAACTCCATCCAGCTTTCTCAGGAGATCGGTGGTCGTTTGGCAGAAGCCCACCCCGATGTTGCGGTGGATGTCCGCCATCCGGACTATACGGTATATGTGGAAGTTCGTTACCTTGCGGCCTATGTCCACGGACCTGCGGAACCCGGCGCCGGCGGTCTGCCCACGGGCGTGGGTGGCAGAGCAATGTGCCTGCTTTCCGGTGGCATCGACTCTCCCGTGGCGGCGTATATGATCGCCAAGCGGGGCGTAGAGATCGAGTGCGTCCACTTCTTCTCCTATCCCTATACATCTCAGCTGGCCAAGGACAAGGTCATCGAGCTTGCCCAGCTGGTGACCAAGTATTCCGGAAAGATGACGCTGAATGTGGTTTCCTTTACCGAAATTCAGGAAGCCATCCGGGACAATTGCCCGGAGGAATTCTTCACCCTCATTATGCGCCGGTTTATGATGGAGATTTCTGCCCGGATCGCCAAGCAGGACGGCTGCGGCGCCCTGATCACCGGCGAAAACCTGGGTCAGGTGGCATCCCAGACCATGGAAGCCATGACCGTCACCGGCGCGGTGGTAGATATCCCTGTGTTCATGCCGCTGATCGGCTTTGACAAGGAAGAGATCGTTACCGTTGCCCGGAAGATCGGCACCTTGGAGACTTCTATCTTGCCTTACGAGGATTGCTGCACCGTCTTTACCCCCAAGCACCCCAAGACCAAGCCCACCCTGGGCCAGCTCATTTATGCCGAGCAGAAGCTGGATCGGGAGGGCCTGATCGAGAAGGCGTTGGCCAATGTGGAGCGGATCCGGGTGGCTTACCATGACGAAACTGCCGTCTGAGGTTTTGGATTGCCTGGCAGGGAAGACCCTGGCTACGGCGGAAAGCTGCACCGGTGGCCTGATCGGCGGGATGCTCACGGCGGTGCCCGGTGCGTCAGCGGTGTATAAAGGCGGTGTGATCAGCTATTGTAACGAGATCAAGCACCGGCTCTTGGGTGTTCCGGAGGAGCTGCTGGCGCAGTATGGTGCTGTTTCCGCACCGGTAGCCCAGGCCATGGCCCTGGGCGCGGCGCAGACCCTGGGAGCCGATGTGGCGGTGTCCGTCACCGGCCTTGCCGGCCCAGGCGGGGACGAATTCGGCAACCCCGTGGGTCGGGTGTATATCGGCTATTGGGATGCGACCTGTGGGGAAGCGAGAGAATTTACCTTCCGGGGAGACCGGGAGGAAGTGCGGCGGCAAGCTGCGGAAGCGGCTATGAAAGTCATATTGGAAAAACAAAAGAAGCTTCGCTGATGCGAAGCTTCTTTTTTGCGTATCTTAGGTTACATCCGGCGTGTAGTTGACTACGATGCCCAACTCGGTGAGTTTGGAAACATCCCGCACCACCGTTCCGTAAATGCTCAGCTTGATCATGTTGCTGCAGGTGGCAAATCCGTCGATATAGGAAATATCAGTGTAGTCCATGATCACATTATTCAGCTTTTGCATACCGAACAGGGGCGCCAGGGTGGTCAGGGGGTTATAGGAGCCATCCACGGTCACCAGCTGGCAGCCCTTGGGAAGGGCGGGCAGCTCTGTAATCTCGTTGTAGGAGAAGTTGAAATATTCCATGGCGACCAGTTCGGACAGAGCAGAGATATCCAAAATGGTGTTATGAGAGATATTCAGCTCGGTCAGGGCGGTGAGGGCAGCTAGGGGCGCCACATCCGTCAGGGTGTTGTAGGATACATCCAGCTTTTCCAGCAGCGTTAGCTCTTCCACGCCTGTGAGCAGGCCGATGGCGTTGTTGGCGGCCCGCAGCTCCTTCAGACCGGTGCAACCGGCCAGGGATTCCAGGCTGGACAGGGAGTTGCCGGACACATTCAACACGGCCAGCTCGTCCAGGCCGTTCAGAGCGCTGAGGCTGGTGATGGCATTGCTCCGGAGGTTCAGCTCCTGCAGGTCATTCATAAATGCCAGGGCGGAAATGTCCCGGATGGTATTTTCGCTCAGGTCAAGGTGGGTCAGGCCCAGGGCCTTGGAAAGATTTTGGATGCTGGAAAGCTGGCAGCCGGAGAGGGTCAGCTTCTGCAGGTTGGGAAGATTTGCGATGGTGTCCAAATCCATGGAGGACAGGGCGCAATCGGTGATGGTCAGCTCGGTCAGCTCGGTCAGGCTGGCCAGGTCCAGCAGGTCGCTGAAAGCACCGGCGTGGATGGTCAGCTTGTTCAAATGGGTCAGGTAGATCAGGTCGGAATACTCCTGAACCTGGCTGGGAATGGTCAGCTCTGTGACGTTCCACAGGTCGCTGGTCAGCAGCACATGGTCTTCGTCAAAGCCCAGCATCTGTCGCAGATGGGCTTCCAGGGTGGAATCGGCCAGGGTTACCGCTTCCACCACGCCACCTACAGTATAGGCAAAGATCGCCCGGGGGCTTACCAGGCCGTTTTCGCCCACCGCCACGGCGTACAGGGTGTTTTCGCCAAGGTCAAGGGAGAAGGGGCCGGTGTAGACGTCGGTTTCCAGGGAGGGGTACTGATTTTCCGCGGAGGCATAGAGCTTACCTTCGGCTGCGCTCAGTTCCACCTGGATGAACTGGGTGTAGAAGCCCGGTTCCGGATTGGTGGTGGGAGCAGCGGGACGCAGGGTGTCCAGCTGGGCCTTGATCTGGGGATCGGAGACATTTTCCAGCATCCGTACCGCATCCAGGATCTTGCCCTGCTCTACATAGGTCTTGCACAGGGCGATATACAGCTCCACAGAGCCGCCGTCGGCGATGGCGTTGGAGAGGGTGTACTCGGCCTTGGTGTAGTTGCCGGTGGACTTGTATTGCTCCGAAAGCTCGATTGCCACCTGATCGCTATTGCCGGAATGGCGATAAGCCTGGTGATACAGCCAGGAAGCGACCGTGTGATTGCCGTTATTCTCAAAATACCGGGCATTCTGCAGCAGCAGGTCCCGGGTAAACTCACGATCGTAGATCATCAGATACCAGGCTACACTGCACAGGACCGCGATGACCAGCAGGATCGGAAGGATTCGCTTAAAACCTTTTTTCATATAGGCGCTCCATTTCGAGGATTCTGTCATAAATTATACCTGCCGTAAGGGTCCCTGTCAAGAAGCGACAGAAAATACTATCCGGCTTCGGCAACCTGCGGCAGATTCTGCCCTTGCCCTTTGCTAAAATGGTAGCGGAGGGATGTACCATGGATGAAAACCGGAAACAGCTATTGGGAGCGTTCCTTATGGGAGTGCTGCTGCCGGCGATGCTGGTGCGGCCGCCGGCTTCTGCTGCCACCATCCCGGAGAATACAACAGCCATCACAGCACCCGTTGTCCAGGCCACCTCTCCGGTGGATACGGAGGGGGCTGAGCGATGGGTGCCGGTGTTGATGGACGGTGCTGTTTTGCAACTTTTGGAGCTGGAAAGCTATATCCTGGGGGTGGTACTGGGGGAAATGCCGGCGGATTTTGCCCCGGAAGCCCTGAAAGCCCAGGCAGTGGTGGCTCGCACCATGACCCTGCGTTGCTATCGCGGCGCTGCCAAGCATTCCGGGGGCGCGGTCTGCACGGACCCGGATTGCTGCCAGGCCTACTGTTCCCAGGAGGATTATTTGGCAGCCGGGGGCAGAGCAGAATCGGTGGATCGGGTGCGGGAAGCGGTGATGAGTACCCGGAATATAGTGCTGACCTATGAAGGGGAGCTGATCGAAGCGACCTATTTTGCCTGCTCCGGGGGGCGCACAGAGGAGGCGGTTGCGGTTTGGGGGACGGATGTCCCGTACCTGCAATCTGTGGCCAGCCCCGGAGAGGAGCGGGCTTCCTGCTATCTGTCCACCGTCACTTTTTCCGCCCAAAGCTTCCGAACCCTTTTGGGGCTGCAGGTGACCGGTGCCCCGCCGGATTGGCTGGGGAATGTGGTGTACACGGAAGGCGGTGGGGTGGCCACCATGGTCATTGGCGGCAAAATTTTCACGGGAGTACAGCTGCGGCAGCTGCTGGATCTGAATTCTACCGTGTTTTTCATGTCCGCCGCCCCACAGGAAGTGCAGATCACCGTACTGGGCCACGGACACCGGGTAGGGATGAGTCAGTACGGGGCGGACGCCATGGCTGCCCGGGGAAACAGCTACACGCAGATCCTTTCCCACTATTATCCCGGGACAAGAATTGACAAAATAGACTCTTTGGAGTAAAATGTTCCCAAATCCATATGAGAGGAGGGGTCGTTTTGCCGATTCGGATCCCCAATGACCTGCCAGCCGCCGCAGCGCTGCAGCAGGAGAATATTTTTGTCATGCCCCAGGATCGGGCCATCCGACAGGATATCCGTCCTCTGGAGATCGTGCTGCTGAACCTGATGCCCACCAAGATCGTAACCGAGACCCAGCTGTCCCGGCTGCTTGGCAACACCCCGCTGCAGGTGAACCTGGAGCTGATGCACACCACCTCCCATAAGTCCAAGAATACCTCCCAGGACCATCTGCTGTCCTTCTACAAAAGCTTTGATGAACTGAAGCACCGGAAATTTGACGGTATGGTCATCACCGGCGCACCGGTGGAGCTGATGGAATTTGAGGAAGTGGACTACTGGGATGAACTGAAGGAGATCATGGAGTGGAGTAAGCATAATGTCCATTCCACATTCCATATCTGCTGGGGCGCCCAGGCGGGCCTTTACTACCATTACGGCATCGGCAAGCAGAAGCTGCCGGAGAAGCTCTTCGGTATTTTCCCCCATAAGGCGGACTATAAGCGCTCGATTTTGCTCAGAGGCTTCGATGATATCTTCTGGGTACCCCATTCCCGGCATACCACCATTTCCCGGGCGGAGGTGGAGGCAGTACCGGAACTGAAGCTCCTGGCTTCCTCGGAAAAAGCCGGCGTCTACGCCGTGGCTACCAAGGGCGGTCGGCAGATCTTCGTCACCGGCCATTCGGAGTATGACCCGGAGACGCTGAAGACGGAGTACCTGCGGGACAAGAACCTGGGCCTGCCCATTCGGGTACCGGAGAATTACTTCCCCAACGATGACGCGACCCAGGAGCCGATCGTTCGCTGGCGTGGCCACGCCAACCTGCTGTTCTCCAATTGGCTGAATTACTTTGTGTATCAGACGACCCCTTACGACATTATGGAGATCGGTCGGGAAGAAACGGAATGAAAAACAGTACCACGGCAAGGTTGACGATTGCCGTGGTACTTTTTTGTTGCAAAATGGATATATTTCTCGTATAATATGTATGAACGAAGGCACATACCCCGAGGAGTGTGCATATAATAGTATGGTTACCGGAAAGGAGGCGCAGCATGAAGCTGGATATGGACGCTGTGAAATGGATGCGGTGCATGACCGCCGCAGAATTAAATGCGCTGGTGGAATCCGGACAGATCCGGGAGCTGATCCGGGTCAATGAAGCCCTGCACGAAAAAAACTACGGACTCCTTGCGGACGCGGTGTGTCAGCGGGATGCAAGGGCTGTAATGCTTGCCGGCCCCAGCTCTTCCGGTAAGACCACCTCGGCCAACCGCCTGGCGACCCAACTGCGCTTACAGGGCAAAAAGCCGATCCTCTTGAGCCTGGACGATTACTACATCGACCGGGACAAAATTGCTCCCGGCCCGGATGGGAAGCTGGATCTGGAACATATCAACACCATCGACACCCAGCTGTTCGGCAAGCAACTGACGGCGCTACTCCGGGGGGAAGCGGTGCAAATCCCTTCCTTTCACTTTAAAACCGGCAAACGGGAGTGGCGGGGACATACATTGCGGCTTTCTTCGGATGCTGTGATCATCGTGGAGGGGCTGCATGCTCTCAATCCCATGCTGCTGCCGGACTCCCTGGATAAAAGCCGGGTGTTTCGGCTGTATGTCTGTCCGCAGCTGGCGCTAAAGCTGGATGCGCAAAACCGGATCCTTTCCAGTGATCTGCGGCTGCTGCGGCGGACCGTCCGGGACCATAAAAGCAGAGGCACTTCGGTGCAGGGGACCATCGCCATGTGGGACAGCGTTCGGGTAGGGGAAGAGAAGTGGATCTTCCCCTTCCGGGAAAAGGCGGATATGCGCTTTGACAGCGCCACGCTGTATGAGCTGCCGGTGCTGAAAAAGCATATTTTCCCCCTGCTGACCCGGATCACCCCGGAGGAAGCCTGTTACGAGCAGGTGCAGGCCATCATCAGGGTACTGAACTTCATCCGGGAGGCGGATGTGGATGATGAGATCCCGCCCACCAGCCTGGTACGGGAATTCATCGGCGGCAATACTTTTTACAGATAAGAAACACGGCACCTTGTAAGGTGCCGTGTTTCTTTTACAGTTTGGCGTAAGTTTTATCCAGGAACCGCTGGGTGTTGACCAGGGCCCGCTTGTGGGTGCCCTTGCCGATGGTGCCGGCCTCGTCAAAGGCCTCCACTTCGAAGGTGATGATCTTGCCTTCCACGGCGGTAACAGTGGCTTCTGCCCGGACCTCCATACCCACGGGGGTGGCGGCCAGGTGCTGGATGTTCAGCTCGATGCCCACAGTGGTCTCGTTCTCGCTCAGGCCCTGGGCGATGGATTCACAGGCAGCGCCTTCCATGATGGCTACCATGTAGGGGGTGGCGTAGACCAGCAGGCTGCCGGAGCCGACCTGGGCAGCGGTATCTTCCTTCTCGACGAAGCTCTGGACTTCGCCCTTCATGCCGATTTCAACAGTCATATGGATTCTCCTTTAAAGTTTGATGGTTTGTTGGGGGATTTGGGTAAAATCAACGGAAATGCTGCGGGTTTTTCCCTCGGCAAAGATCAGAAATTCTTCTGTGCCCTCGCCCTGGACGGTAAAGCTGTCCTTTGTAAGCTCCAGCACATCCGCACTTTCGCTCTGGCAAAGGATGGCCACGCCGTCATTGACCAGGGCCTTTTTCATAACGCCAAAGGGAAGCTCCACCGGGTAGTGGATTCCCTGGATGCGCAGCTGCGCCTTGCGAATATTGCTGGGATCCTTCCACCAATCCACAGCCAGGAAGTACACAGCCTGGCCGCCCTGGGGCAGGTCATAGACCACCGCCTGGACATCGCCATCCACCAGGGGGAATACTGCTTCCGTTTCGCAGACCGCGTCGCACCGTGTCTCGAAATAGTGGATATAGGTCTCTTTGATGGCGGGGTTGGCGGGGAAATAGAGGGTGTTAAAGAACAGGATGCTGCCGCAGCCGACCTTCTTTTCCACTACCAGGGGCGTTCCGTCGTCGGCAGAAACCAGCACCTCCTCCGGGGAGACGTTCAGGTTTTTGCCCAAGGGAAGGGTCTTGCCCCGGTAGGTGCTGTCCTGACACACCGGAGTAGCGGTATAGCCCATCGATTCAAAAATGGGATGCTCCGGGAAGGAAAGCCGGTAAGCTTCGATCTCTGCCCGGTCGGTAGTGCAGGTCAGGTGGCCCAGGGTCAGCAGCACGGTAGCACCGCTATGCACCTTTGCCAGCAGACGATCGAGGTCTTCCGTTTCCGCCTTGTTGTAGCCAAAGAAGGCCAGGAACGGGTAGTCCGCCCAATCCTGCTCAACAGGGATAATGTTAAAGCAGCCTCGGCGGTTGGGGGAAACCAAACCGATGGGGCCGTTGCCCTCCAGCCGGTGTCCGGTGGCGCTGAACTTTGTTCCGTGGGGATAGAAGCTGTTGCGGGGAATATGCCAGCTCTGTTCCGCATCAAAATCGGCATGGAAGCCAAAGCTTGCGCTGCGGCCCCAAATGCTGCCGCCTCCAAAGCAGGGGAAGCCGTCATAGCGGCCGTGGAGGATGCCTACATTCGCTCTTAGCCGCCCCTGGCGGGAATGGGATTGGATATACCGATTAAAATCCTGCTGCATCTTCAGGTGGCTCTTGGCGGCAATGCCGTGGCGGTGGTGGGCCTCGTAGTATTCTTCCATGTGCCACAGGCCTTCTTCCGTGTTATGCTCATGGGCGCCCTGCATCCAGGCCACATACAGCGCCAGCCGATACCGTCTGTAGCGGCCCTCATCCTCATGGGGGGAGGTGGACCATTGCAGGGCGTGGTGGACGCCCACGGTGGGTACATGGTAGGCCTCTGCCGCGCCCCGGAGGGCGGCCATCAGGAATTCCGTGGGGCTGTCCATGGTCTCGGCGCCGATCCAATCATAGCCGGTTTGGCAGAAATACTTGAAGAAAATAGAGGGGCCTGTATGGCGGGTGGAACCCTTGCGGATCACTCGTAGGGAATTCATCACGGCCTTGGCCTGGATCTCCATATCGGCAGGCAGGCTGGGATCATGGCAGAGCCAGAACCGGCTGCCATCGTCAAACCAGTCCTCATGGTAGAATTCGCTGGCGGCGTGGTCAGGATCCAGGTGGCGGTAGCGGTTACAAATGTCGAAGAACAATTCCGCGTCGTAACACTTGTTGTTGTTCCAAAAATCTCCTGGGTTGGAGTGAGAACCCCAGTAGCAGTAAGCACCATCCCGCTCGTGGAGCTGCCGCCCCAGGAATCCGGAAGGATCGCCGGTGAGGACGCTGAGTTCTTCAATGGAGGGATTTCCCAGGTATCCGGGGGGTTCCCGACAGTCCAGCATGTGGGAATATTTCATACCCAGGGCGTTCATCAGAGTGATGAGCTTGCGCCACATGGCGTCATTACGGGTGCGGAAACCGCTCCAGCGATAGGTGGGACGGATGGTCAGCAGGTCGCCGATGTGGTTTTCCTTATACCACTTAAAGTAGTTCAGGGAATCCATGGTGGCCTGGTCGATGTAGATCATATCGCCGGTGCCGGTGACGATGTGGTCATCCTCCCGCTGGATCACCCGCTTTACTGTGGCGGTCTGGGTGGTAATGCCGTCAGAAAGGGTGACAGTAAGGCTGTTACACAGCTTGTCGCAACGCAGCTGCAGCACCTGCAGGCCTGCTTCCCGGAATTCCACGGGGGAAAGGACCTGGGCGTCGGTCTGCACGGTAAGGGTGCAGGGTTTTTGCAGATCCAGCAGCAGACCAAAGGGCTTTCCTGCGGTGACGATCTGGGGGCAGGAAACGATGTCAAAGGAGTGGTCATCCTGAGAAACGATGCCCACCTCGTGGAGGCGGTAGGGGATGGCGTTGTGCCAATCGCTGGTCAGCGTAAAGGTGAGGCGATTGGTGCCGGGGAGCAAAGAATTTTCCGGAAGGGTGATCTCTTTTTCGGAGTAGCGGTGGCAGCGCTCGAAAAATTCGTCATCAAACACCGTTTGCCCATTAAGCTCGATCCGCATGGCAGGCCACTCGGCCTTGGAAAGGTTGACACCGAACCAGTTATAAAGATCTGCGTACTGGGCAGAATCGTGTCCGAAGGGGGGCATGATATTGTAGCCGTTGGAAGAGGTGAGGAAAGGCGCTTCGAAAACCACCTGGCCTTCGAATTTTTCGCCCTCCACGATGAACATCAGGTTCGCAACTTCGGCATTCGGCAGGGAAACGGTGGAGACGAATTCTCTTAGGTCGTAAGTGCCTTCCGGGATATCGATGGTGTAAACCCTGTCCGGAGGGTACTTGGTATGCTTTTTGAATACGCCTTCTTTTTTGTCCCGAATTTCCAGGCGCAGCCGGAGATAACCACCTTCCAGCAGCCGGAAGCCGTCTGCCTTGGCGGAAATGCCATAGGTCCAGGCGTCGGTATGCCCCTTCAGCCCCAGGTAACCCAGCACAGGGGGCCAATTTTGCTTCCGGGCGGCGATGATGGGGTGTTCCGCGCCGCAAAATTTCAGTCCCCAGGGGCCGACAGTGCCGGGTACGAGGGATTCGTCGATCCGCTTGTAGACGACAACACAGCTGTACTCCGACTTCCAGTAATAGAAATTATCCACCTCACCGGTGAAAAACAGCCGGTGTTCTTTATGGGCCTGGGGGTCATAGGCAAAGTCAAAGGAAAAGGATTTTCCGGGCAGAATGCGTACATCCTCCGGTGCGAAATAAATTTGACGATAAGTTTCCATAGAGTTCGCCCCTTTCTGCGCTTTTGAGAACATCATAACCTGCCCTGCGGGGGAAGTCAATAAATGGTTGCAATTTTTGCGTTGGGGAATTATAATGGAGGCATAAATAAACACGAGGTGAATGCTATGGCGACCAGCGAGAAACTGAATTTGACCATGCTTTGCGATTTCTACGAGCTGACCATGGGTAATGGTTACTTTGAGAAGGGCTATAAGGACAAGATCGTGTATTTCGATCTGTTTTTCCGCCGCTGTCCTGATGGCGGTGGCTTTGCCATTGCCGCGGGCCTGGAGCAGATCGTAGACTATATCCAGAATCTGCGGTTTGAACCGGAGGATATTGCCTACCTGCGGGAGAGAAATCTGTTTTCTGAGGGCTTCCTGGATTACCTGGCCAACTTCCGGTTTACCGGCGATCTTTGGGCCGTTCCGGAAGGTACGCCCATTTTCCCCCACGAACCCATCATCACCGTCAAGGCCCCTGCCATTGAGGCCCAGCTCATCGAGACCTTCCTGCTGCTGACCATCAATCATCAGAGCCTCATCGCCACCAAGGCCAACCGGGTGGTTCGGGCCGCTCAGGGTCGGACGGTATTGGAATTCGGCTCCCGCCGGGCCCAGGGTGCTGACGCGGCTATTTTGGGTTCCCGTGCTGCTTACATTGGCGGCTGCAACGGTACTGCCTGCACCATTTCCGACCAGCTCTTCGGCGTCTACGCCGGTGGCACTATGGCCCACGCCTGGGTGCAGATGTTCGACAGCGAGTACGAGGCCTTCAAGACCTATTGTGAGATCTATCCCAACAATGCCACCTTGCTGGTGGATACCTACAATACCCTCAAGTCCGGTGTTCCCAATGCGATCCGGGTATTCAATGAAGTGCTGAAGCCTAAGGGTATCACCAAGTGCGGCATTCGCCTGGACTCCGGTGATATGGCGTACCTGACCCAAAAGGCCCGGAAGATGCTGGACGATGCCGGCTGGACCGAGTGTCAGATCTCTGTTTCCAACTCCCTGGATGAGTACATCATTCAGGATCTGTTGCGCCAGGGCGCCAAGATCGACATGTTTGGCGTGGGCGAGCGGCTGATCACAGCCCGCAGCGAGCCTGTCTTCGGCGGCGTTTACAAGCTGGCAGCGGTGGAAAATGAGGACGGCACCATTACTCCCAAGATCAAGATCTCTGAAAATGTGGGTAAGATCACCAATCCCCACTTTAAGAAGCTGTACCGCTTCTTCGGTAACGATACCGGCAAGGCCATCGCTGACTACCTGTGCATTTACGATGAACAGGTGGACGACAGCCAGGATATGGAGATCTTTGACCCCGAAGCCACCTGGAAGACCAAAACGGTGTACAATTTCACCGCCAAGGAGCTGCAGGTACCCATCTTCCAAAACGGCAAGCTGGTCTACAAGTGTCCCAGCCTGCAGGAGATCCGCAGCTACTGCCTGGAGCAGGTGGACAAGCTGTGGGATGAGGTCAAGCGTTTTGATAATCCCCACACCTACTATGTGGACTTGAGCCAAAAGCTGTGGGACATTAAGTACGGCCTTCTGAAGAAGAATGGCAAGGCGTAATACCGGAAAACCGGTGGCCCTGGGGGGTGTCCTGGCGGCGCTGGCGGTGGTGGTCATGGCCATGGGCGGCCTGATCCCGGTGGCGACCTTTGTGTGTCCCGTGATCTGTATGCTGCTTTTGAAGGCGGTGCGCAGCCTGTGCGGCGACCGGATGGCCTGGGCCTGGTACGGTGCGGTGGCGATCCTCTGCGCCTTGCTGGCTCCGGATAAGGAAGCGGCTGCGGTATTCGTGTTTCTCGGCTATTATCCCATTCTGAAGCCTCGGCTGGATGGGTGCAAGCTGTCCTGGCTGTGGAAGATGCTGCTGTTCAATGTGGCGATCTTTGCCATGTATGGGCTGCTGATCCATCTTTTGGGCATGGCGCAGATCGCCCAGGAGTACGGAGAGATGGGATTTTGGATGACCCTGGTGACGCTGCTTCTGGGAAACGCTACCTTTGTACTCCTGGATATCGTGCTGGGAAGAAAGCTGCGGGTGAAGCGTGGATAAGGTATGGCTGCTGTATATCCTGCGGTGCGGCGATGGGAGCTTGTATACAGGCATTGCCGTGGATGTGCAGGCAAGACTTCAAATGCACCGCAGCGGCAAAGGTGCCAAGTACACCCGGGGCAGAGGTCCCCTGGAACTGGTGTATACCGAGGTTTGCGGTACCCATTCTGATGCCCTGAGGCGGGAATTGGAAGTCAAGGCGCTTCCTGCGGCGGAAAAACGCCGATTGTTTGAAAAAGAATAAGGAAAGCAGGCTGCTTCTGTAAGGAGCAGCCTGCTTTTTTACTTTTCGCAAAAATACTTGTCCCCCAATGCCTCCTTGTGGACATATATAAGCAAACACACAAAAGGAGGAAGCGTGTATGAAAAGATGGCTTGTGTTAATATTTGCTTTGGTGATGCTTCTGATCTGCGGCTGCAGCAAACAGGAGGTCAATGAAACAACTGCCGCTACCACGGCACCCACCGGTCCTGTCATACAGCGGCCGCCGGAACCGAAGCCGGAGAAATCCGATATGCCAAACCTGGGAAATGTGCCCCCGGTGATCACCATTCAGAATCTGCCGGAAATGGTGGAAAACCCGGAAGGGGTGCCGGTGCTGAAGTGGGTCTGCTTTGTGGAAACCCAAGGCGGAGGAGAGACACGCATTTGGAGCGAAGAATCGGTGCTGCCGGTAAATGAGATGCTGGCGCAGATGGACGCGCCCTATCGGGTCCAGTTTCAAATGGTGACGGTGAACCGCTACCTGGAGCCGGGGCAGTTTGATTGGTTCTCCCAGCCGGAGGTGCAGGAGATGCTGGAAAATGCGGACCTCATCTACGGCTATATGGAGCCTGAGGACCGTATTTCCCGGCTGCTGCCCATCACGGACTATGTGGTGGGGGAGGATGCACCCCTTTCCGATGCCGTTCCCCATGCCGCCTATTGGCAGGCGACCTCCCATGAAGGAGAGATCTACGGCATTCCCACCAGGCTGTTGCAGCAAAGTATGTCCGGCTGGATCCTGTTGGATCACTATATCCAGTGGCATAGACTAACTGAGGAAGAATTGCAGCAGGATTTTTGGGAAATGGATTCGGTCTTTGAAAGAATTTTCGAAGATACCGGTCACAGCGCATTCCTGGACATCCCCGCTGACGAGATCGTCAATACCTATGTGGGAATGGGGCTTAGTAAGGGTTACCTTCCGGGACTCCTTAGCGCTGAACTGGCAGACCTGTCCCTGGCTTCCTGCTTCGTTTTGGATTACAGCAGCGCTTCGCCCCAGGTGGTAAACTATTTGGATATGGAAGCGGTGCGCCAATTCCGTCAGGCTGCTGTTCGGTACAAAAAGGCTGGGTACATCATGGCCTATTCCAATATTCGATACGGCGCCATCACCTTTGACGATTTCTATGAGGAGTTTCCGGTAACAGATGCGACGGTGAAAATATGGCCGGGACAGTTGACCACCGGAATTTCCGCAGGTACCAAGCTTACCGCCGAAGCAGTGTCTCTGCTGGAACTGATCGCTGAGAATGAGGCCTTTCGCAAGCAGCTGTTCTATGGCACAGAGGGCGTGGATTATACGATCAATGATGGCATCTACAAGCGCGCAGAGCAGCAAGACGGCTCTGATTACAGCATGGATTTCCTGTCGCCGCTGTCCTATTTCTGCGGACTTACATCGGATCATGCGGATTGGTATACAACCAAACGCACCTACGGTACCCAAAACGCCCATATCCCCGGCACCACTGGCGAGGAAAAACTGGAAAGCCACCGCATCGCCCTGGATGCCAGCCGGATCATTCCGCCCATTACCGTGGATCTGACGGACTACGAAGCGGAAGTCACCGATGTCAACTATGTTTTGCGGCGATATCTTCCTTATTTCAGCTTCCCCGGCCAGGGGTTTGGTATCTATCAGCAGGAGACCACAGAATCGGTTTATGAACAGATGCTCCTGGACCTTCAGGATGCTGGCGTGGAATTGCTTCAGGCGGAATTGCAGGAGCAGGTGAATGCCTGGCTGAAAGAAAATCCTATCCTGGTGAAATAGAAAACACCGGGTGTGCAATGCACACCCGGTTACTTTTATACTTTCTGCTCGCAGTAGATGCAGCGGCAGATGCCGGCTGCTTTGTCAGTGACCTTGGCGATCTGAGGAAGCTCCTGCTCCACCTGGCTGATGCACTTGGGGTTCTTGCAGATCCGGTCGTAGACCAGCTCTCCGGAATCCCGGACTTCCTTTTGAGGCGCCTTGGCTTCTTCCAGCAGCTTCAGGATCAGGGCCATGCGCATGTACTTGCCGTTGAGCGCCTGACGGAAATAGGCGGCCCGGGGATCATCGTCCACAGCCACGGAGATCTCATTGACCCGGGGCAGGGGATGCAGCACACACATGGCGTCCTTAGCTAGCTTCATCTTTTCCGTGTCCAGCACGTAGCTGTTTTTCAGCCGCTCGTACTGCTCCGGATCATCGAAACGCTCCCGCTGGATCCGGGTCATGTACAGCACATCCAACTGGGGCATAGCTTCCTCCAGGGAAGATACCTCCGTGTAGGGGATATGCTCTGCTTCCAGCACATTCATACGGATGTAGCCGGGCAGCCGCAGCTCCTCCGGGGAGATCAGCACGAAGCGAATGCCGGTGTAGCGGCTCATGGCCTCAATAAGGGAGTGAACGGTGCGGCCGTACTTCAGGTCACCGCACAGACCGATGGTCAGGTCATTCAGCCGACCCATTTCCCGGTGGATGGTCAGAATGTCCGCCAGGGTCTGGGTGGGATGGTTGTGACCGCCGTCGCCGGCGTTGATCACGGGGATGGTGGCATTGTTGCTGGCGACAAAGGGCGCGCCTTCTCTGGGGTGGCGAATGGCCATAATGTCTGCATAGCAGGAGAGGATCTTGGCGGTGTCGGCCATGCTTTCGCCCTTGGAGGCGGAGGAAGAGCTGGCCTCGGAGAAGCCGATGACGCTGCCGCCCAGCTCCAGCATGGCGGCCTCAAAGCTCAGCCGGGTACGGGTGGAAGGCTCGAAGAACAGAGTTGCCAGCTTCTTGTGGGCACACTTGTCCCAGTAGGCTTCGGGATGGGCAATGATGTCCATAGCGGTGGCGATGAGCTGATCCAGCTCCTGGGTAGAAAAATCCAAAATACTGATGAGACTTCTCATATTACTTTGCTCCGTTCACAGCCAGGTAGTTCTTGATCCGGGTTACATTTTCTTCGTTGGCGGGGTCTTCGCTGAGGTACTCGATGATGTCGTACACATCCACCACGGAGTAGACAGGGAAGCCGAACTGCTCCTCGATCTCCTGCATGGCGCCCTTCTCGGTCTGACCCTTTTCCTTGCGGTCGACCATAATGAAGGTGGCGATGACCTTCGTGCCTTCCAGGTGGCTCAGGATCTCCATGGATTCGCGAATTGCGGTGCCGGCGGTGATGACGTCCTCGATGATGACGATCTCTTCACCGGCCTGAGGCACATAGCCCACGAAGGAGCCGCCTTCGCCGTGATCCTTGACTTCCTTCCGGTTGAAGAAGAAGGGCAGGTCCAGGCCGTTCTTGCTCAGGGCAACGGCAGCGGAAATGGACAGGGAAATGCCCTTGTAGGCAGGGCCGTACAGCACGGTCTTCTTGTCTCCCAGCTTGTCGGCGTAGGCCTTGGCGTAGAATTCACCCATCTTGGTGATCTGGTCGCCGGTCTTGATCATGCCGGCGTTGACAAAATAGGGGATCTTCCGGCCGGACTTGGCGGTGAAGTCACCAAACTTCAGAACGCCGGCACCCTGCAGGAATTCGATAAACTCTCTTTTGTAGGCTTCCATATTCTTTCTCCTTTGTTACAG
The DNA here is from genome assembly GCA_045660725.1 of Faecousia sp. GTDB lineage: Bacteria > Bacillota > Clostridia > Oscillospirales > Oscillospiraceae > Faecousia. Next base: position 3,610 of record JAZREG010000196.1, on the reverse strand, counting down.
CAATTTTGCCTGGCAGCGGATACATTCTTCCACCTGTTTGGCGCAGGCGGCGATGCCTTCGTCACTCAGGTGCGTCAGATCGTCGCAAATATAGCGGTGAGGATCTTCGCTGACCAGGGCATAGAGGTCGTTGATCACGATGCCCAACTCCCGTAGCCGGGGCAGCACCGCGGCATTGTAAGCTTCCGTATCGCCGGGGCGAATAAAGTTTTCGTTACCCGGAAGGGTAGGGGTGGTGGTGGCGAAAATGACGATCTTGCCCATCTTCTTTAGCTGGGTGGCGATGCGGACCATTTCTTCCGCATACTGTTCCATGGGGGTGAACAGTTCGTTGTCGAAGGGCCGGCACAGATCCCAAATGCCGTTGTTCCAATGGATAATGTCCGCGCCCTCGATATGCTCCCGCCAGTCGTATATACCCCGGAGGGTATACTTGGCGTACTTGCAGTTTTCCTTAGGCTGCCACACATCGAATTCTTCCCGCAGGTCTTGGGCAACTGTGTTACCGTAACCCAGCAGTCGAATGGAGTCGCCCAGCAAAACGACCTTTTTCATTGGTAATTACCCCACAAATTCAGCCACACAGCGCTCGTAAGCGGCTACGGGGTCGGCGGCAGCGGTGATGGGACGACCCACCACGATGTAGTCGGAGCCGATCTCCTTGGCCGCGGCGGGAGGCATGACCCGCTTCTGATCGCCTACATCGCCGTCAGCGAAGCGGACGCCGGGGGTGATGGTCAGGAAATTCTTGCCGCACTTGTCGTGGACCTTGCCGGCTTCCAGGGGGGAGCAGACGATGCCATCCAGGCCGGCTTCTTCGGCGCACTTGGCATAGTGCATGACCACCTCGTCGATGGGGGCGTGGATCATCAGGTCAGACTCCATGCTCTCCTGGTCGGTGGAGGTCAGCTGGGTCACAGCAATCAGCAGGGGACGGGTGCCGTCGGGACGGGTCAGACCCTCCAGGGCGGCGCGCATCATGTTCTTGGTGCCGGCGGCGTGGAGGTTGGTGATGTCCACATCCAGGTTACTCAGAACGGCCATGGCCTTCTTGACGGTGTTGGGAATGTCGTGGAGCTTCAGGTCCAGGAAGATCTTGTGGCCACGGGCCTTGATCTCCTTAACGATGGCGGGGCCTTCGGCGTAATACAGCTCCATGCCGATCTTCACGAAGGGCTTGCGGCCGGTGAACTTGTCCAGGAAGTTCAGGGTTGCTTCGCGGCTGGCGAAGTCACATGCTACGATAACGTCTTTTCCCATTAGTGGGCACCTCCAATAATATCTGTCAGGTTTTCAATTCTGTATTTCTTCATAACGGTGGGCAGATCCTCAATGATCCGCTTGCAGGCGAAGGGATCCACCAGGTTGGCAGCGCCCACCTCCACAGCGGTGGCGCCGGCCAGCATCAGTTCGATCACATCTTCTGCCTTGCTGACGCCGCCCATACCCACAATGGGGATGCTGACGGCTTCATAGACCTGGTAGACCATGCGAACCGCAAGGGGCAGCAGGGCGGGGCCGCTCATACCGCCGGTTTTGTTGGCGATAATGGGCTTTTTCTTGTTCAGGTCGATGCGCATACCCAGCACCGTGTTGATGAGGCTGACGGCGTCGGCGCCGCCTTCCTCCACGGCCCGGGCAATGGCGCAGATATCGGTGACATTGGGGGACAGCTTGACGATCACAGGCTTGGTGGTCACAGCTTTTACCGCCTGGGTCACTTCTTTGGCGAGAGCCGGATCGGTGCCAAAGCTCATGCCGCCACCGTGGACATTGGGGCAGGAGATATTTACTTCCAGCCAGCCCACCTGTTCTTCCTTGTCCAGCTTTTCACAGGTTTTCACATACTGTTCGATGGAGAAACCGCTGACATTGGCCATGACGGGCTTGTGGAAAAATTCCTTCATTTCCGGCAGCTCGTGAGCGATCACATGATCTACGCCGGGGTTCTGCAGACCCACGGCATTGAGCATGCCGCCGTCAAATTCCGCGATCCGAGGCGTGGGGTTGCCAAACCGGGGATCCAGGGTGGTGCCCTTGAAGGGGAAGGTGCCCAGGATGTTGATGTCATAGAGTTCGGCAAATTCTTTGCCGAAGCCAAAGGTGCCGGAGGCGGGGATCACGGGGTTATCCAGCTCGATACCGCACAGATTCACTTTCATGCTCATCCGAACACCTCCTCACGGAAAAATACGGGGCCATCCTTGCACACCCGCTTGTAGCCGGCCTTGGTTTGGATAGTGCAGCCCATGCAGGCGCCAAAACCGCAGCCCATCCGCTCCTCGAAGGAGTACTGACCGGAGGTGGTCATAATGGTTTCCATAGCCTTGAACATCGGCATGGGGCCGCAGGAGTAGAAGTAGGAATAGGTAAGGTTCTTGATCACATCGGTGACAAAACCCTTGGTGCCAACGCTGCCATCGGCGGTGGCGATGTAAACTTCCGCACCCAGCGCCTCAAATTCCTTGGCCAGGAATACTTCCGCACCGGTGTTGAAGCCCAGCACCACTTGAGGGCGCTTGCCCTGGGCGATGAGGGTTTTGCAGAGGTTGTACATGGGAGGCACACCGACGCCACCGCCCACCAGCACCGGATTCTCACCGGAGAGGGCGGTGTCGTAGCCGTTGCCCAGACCGGTAAGCACATCCAGCTTGGTGCCGACAGGCAGGGCAGCCATGATCTCGGTGCCGCTGCCCACCACCTTGTAGATGAGGGTCAGGGTGGTTTCGTCATAATCACAGACAGAAATGGGGCGGCGCAGGTATTTTTCCGGCAGCCGCAGATCCACAAATTGTCCGCAGCCTCCGATGGCGGAGGTGTCACCCTCCAGCACCATCTTGTAGACCACATCGGTCAGCCCAGCGTTGTTGACGATTGTGAAAATAGATTGTTTCATAGATTCTCCTCCTTCTTGGGGGATTATTATGGTAGGGGCGATTCATGAATCGCCCGGCATCGGTTACACGCAATTAGTCGAGCCTTCCATAAAAGCGACGATATCTTCCAATGCTTGCTCTCTGGATTGAGGGTGCCAGTGGGTGTATTTTTCTTTTTTGGAAAACCAGTGCCTTCTTTTGGGAACTGCATACTCTACCGTAAAAACAAACTCGTCCCAATTTTCATCTTCTTTGTAAAGATCGAAGCGACCTAGCGCAGATTTGCCACGAATAACTGGTACATCAATTGTGCATCCATCATCCAGCGCAAAGGTGCTAGTCAGCAGCAAGTCATATCTGCCTTTTAACTTCTTGTAGATGAATTCTAAGTCGTTATTTGCCATTGTTGCCTCCGCTGTTTGCCTTTGCTGTCGTAATCGATGCAATAAGCTTCCTGCGGATTGTTCCGCAGCGGTTTTTGACAGCGGTATATTGCTCTGCGGGCAGTTTGTTCTTGCGGTATAGAAGCTCTAGCCAGTATTCTGTTTCAGAAGCTTCCTTTAATGCGATTTCCAATTTGCTGATAAAATCAGCACGACTTTGTGCATATTTGGCTTCGTGGATATTGGCGCCAATAGAGGATGAACATCGGAGCAGCTGATTCACATATACAGAACAGCCTTTGATTCCGTCGCAAATGTCTGACACAGTAATTGCAAAATCGATGCTTTCCT
>JAZREG010000195.1:0-3510 GCA_045660725.1 Faecousia sp. | reverse complement strand
CCCCGCCTACACCGCCGGTCTGGAAGGCACCCCCCACGAACTGAAGCTGAAGTATCTGGCAGACAACGACTTTGCCGACCTGTCCGGCGATGCCCTGAAGAACGCCATTAAGAATAAGATTCAAACCAAGGACGAGAAGGTGGTCGGCCAGATGGGCACCACTCCCCGCCGCCTGACCGACCTGATCGGCTCCCTGTGCGACCTGACCTCCGGCTCCGGCGACAAGGGCACCCCCATCATCTATATCCAGGGCTACTTCGACAACTACACCAACGACTAAGCCGGGACGCCCCGGCGGGCGAACGCGTGACTGGCAGACTTTGCGTTACGAAGCCTTGTCCGCCCGATTCGTTACAACTCAATCATCCATTTCAGGGAACGGCTTCGAGCCGTTCCCTTTTTTGTCTTCCACCTTGACCTCAATTAAAAAACCGCCCGGAAAACTTCCGGGCGGTTCGGCTTATTTTGCGGGATGATTCTCAGGCATTCTCGATGGCTGCGATGGCATCTGCCAGGTGGTCGCAGGGGACGGTCTCCATCAGACCGGCATCGAATGCCTCGGCAACGCTGGGATTGATGGGCAGGCGGGCCAGCACGGCGATGCCGAACTCGTTGGCAACCTCGTCCACATGGCTCTTGCCGAAGACATTGATCTTCTTGCCGCAGTCGGGGCACTCCAGGTAAGAGTAGTTCTCCACCAGGCCCAGCACGGGCTTGTGCATCATGTTGGCCATCTTGACCGCCTTGGAAACGATCATGGACACCAGATCCTGGGGGGTGGTGACGATGACCACGCCGTCGATGGGCAGGCTCTGGAACACGGTCAGGGGCACATCGCCGGTTCCGGGAGGCATATCCACGAACATATAGTCCACATCCTCCCAGATGACCTCAGTCCAGAACTGCTTGACGGCACCGGCGATGACGGGGCCACGCCACAGCACAGGCGCAGAGGGGTCGTCCAGCAGCAGATTGATGGACATGACCTGGATACCGCCCCGGCTCATACCGGGGTACAGGCCGTCCTCCGTGGCGCCCTGGCACTCGGTCACGCCGAAGGCCTTGGGAGCGGAGGGGCCGGTGATGTCGGCGTCCAGAACGCCCACACGGTAGCCCTTGCGGGCCATGGCGACCGCCAGCATGGAGGTGACGGTGGACTTGCCAACGCCGCCCTTGCCGGACACAACGGCGATGACCTTCTTTACATTGGAATGGGGGTTGGCAGGAGCCAGCAGGCTTTCTGGCTTGCGCTCGCCGCAGTCAGAGCCGCAGGAGGAGCAATTACCGGAACAGGAACTCATAAAACATATCTCCTTTGCCGAATTTCGGCATATTTTCAACCTCTTTATTATAGTACCCCGATCCATGCCTGTCAACCGTCAAAAGAGAAAACAGGCAGGGTCTCCCTGCATCTGTCAAGCAAAAGTAGACAATAAAAAACCATAGTATTAGAAGCCCAGTTCGGTCTTGTACTGAACTGGGCTTTTATAGCCCAGAGCGGCCGCAGGCCGCCTGTTATTGAAGTAATACACATACTCGTCCAGCAGCTTTGGAACGTCTTCAGCAGTCTCCAGGCCGAAGTCAAGGTATAGTTCTTCCTTGATCCAGCCGTTCAATGCTTCAATTATTGGATTATCTGTTGGAGTTCCTGCTTTCGACATTGACCGAAGTATGTTATAATGGTTATGAGCCTGACAGAAGGCTTGTGAGGAGTAGACAGAACCCTGGTCGGTGTGGAAGACTACCTGGGGCGTCTGCTCCTCATTTTTCCTGCCTGCAAGCTTCTTTAACACTTCCAGACAATGATAATATGGCTTGCTGCTTCCCGTGATCGGTGTGGCCTGATGTGCGAGAATCTCGTTGTTGAACGTATCGACAAGCAGTGTCCATTCCCAATTCCTGCCTTTGTTCTTGAATATCGTCATATCCGATACAACAATCTGGACCGGCTTGTCCGCATTCCACTTCCCCTTCACCTCGTTGGCAAACTTGATATGTTCTTCTCCGGGCTTTTTATAGCGATATTTGCGTGCTTTAGACCGAATTCCGGCCTGCTTGCAACATTTATGCGCCAGATTATGAGAGAACACCCATCCGGTTTCCTGAAACACATCCTTTGCAAGCATATGGTAGCCATGAGAGGGGTGCTTCCGATGCTCTTCAACCAGAAATTCTGTGAGCAGCAACCTGTCCTGCTCATACCGGTTCAGCGTTCCCTGGCGTTTCTTCCATTTGTAGTAGCCCGATCTGCTGACCCCCATAAGCTGACAAAGAAAGTCGATTGGATATTTGCCCTTTAGCTCTTCGATGATTTCGTATTCGCATCTTGTCCAGTAACGAATTCCTTGCTTGCACCAGCTCCTTCCACCCAGTACCCTTTTTTTAACCGTGCGATTTCGATCTCCTGCTTTGCTACCAATAGTCGTAGCCGTTCTAATTCTGATAAATTCTTGCTGCGATGCAATGCTGCGAATTTGTTGCCGGGACGAGACTTAGGTTCGAATGCAGCTTCTCCTCCGGCCAGGTATTCCTTGACCCAACGGCAAAGCATTCCAGTATCTGCATGATATTCCTTCGCAAGTGTCCTTACGGATATATGGTCATCCAAGTGCTTATGTACGATTTTGAGCTTCTGTTCCGGTGGCCATATCCGCTTTTTCTGTCCCTTTTTCATAGTTTCACCTCCTCTAACTATATTTTAGCATAAAGAAAAAGGTAGACAACATGGTGGTTTTCCATGTGTCTACCTTTATCTTACAGCTTCAAAGGCATTGCCTTCGGGCTGTTTTCGATTATTTTGCGGCGTAATCCGGCAGGCCGTAGCCCCGGATGCACCAGTCGTTGCGCCAGACGGTGCGCAGGGAAGCGTCATCGTGCTTGTTGCCCTCCATGACGAGGATGAAGGGGCCGTAAGTACCCACCACGATTCCCACATGCTCCGGCCAGCCGGTGCAGTCGGGGGTGAGGGAGAAATCCCAGTCGTAGTAGATGTAATCCCCAGGAAGGGGGCAGTAGCCGTCGTCCTCCTCCCAGCGGCCCAATTCCCGGAACAGCTTGATCTGCCGGGAGCAGGAGCATTCCGGGGGGATGATGTCCGTCAGCCCCGTATCCATGGCGCAGACGGTGCCGAAGGCGGCGCACCAGGCGTCGTCGTAGGTCATGCGGTAATCGATGGGCAGGGGAGAGAGGGTGTTGTAGCGGTCGATGATGGGGCGGTGGGAGCCGTCATCCTCCCGGACTCCGGCCCAGCCCAGGGCGGCATCCACCAGCGATTGCCGCAGGGCCGCTTCCTCTGCCGGCACCGCCCGGGCGAAGCCGAATTTTTCCGCCGGAATCAGCCGGGGAACCAGAAAATAGGTAAGGGTCAGCGCTGCCAGAATCCCGCAGACAGACAGCGACAGCCATTTGATCGTCTTTCTCATGGAGAAACCTCCTGTTTTGATGGGACAAGTGTACCATACAAACAGGAGGGATTTGTGAATGTGTCCTTAAGGTTTGATTAAATCAGCG
>JAZREG010000194.1:0-16300 GCA_045660725.1 Faecousia sp. | reverse complement strand
TTTACCTCCTGACAGAGTAAAATGTGAAATAGATGAAAAGAATAAAAAATACACCTTTGTCTCCTGCAATCAAGAGACAAAGGTGCAATTGCATCTCTGCGGTACCACTCTTGTTCCGGTTTCCCGGCACTCGTATTCGCTGTATCGGGCGAGACCCGGCGCAGCCTACTCATTGCTTTTCGGTGCGCTGCTCGGAGGGGATATGCCGCAACTTTGTACCGCTGCCTCTCACCAAACGGCAGCTCTCTGAAGGTAGGGAAAGGGGGGCACCTGTCCTCGTCTTAGCGTGATGGTTATTTGAATTTAGGGGTTGGTGGGATCGTAGTTCCGGCCGAACTTCAGGTTGGGGAACTTGGTGCTGGTGGTGCTGGCGGGATGCTGAGGCTCGGGCTTGGGAGCCACATCCTCGGTGGTGCCCACCAGGGCTTCCAGATTAGAGGCGATCTCATCGGCAACCGCTGCGGCGGGGTCTGCCTCAGGCTCGTCTGCCTCGCTGTCAAAGTCGTAAACAGCGGGAGCGGCGGCCTTGGGGGCAGGGGCGGGGCGGTTGGCGGACTTGATCCGTTCCAGAGCCTGGATGCAGGCGCCCAGCTGCTCCTCGATCTCTTCGATCTTGGCAGCGGCGGCGCGCTTGGCTTCCTCGACCCGGGCGTTTTCCTCGGCAACCAGGGCATCGGCATTCTTGGAGCTTTCCGATGCGGTGGCGTTGGCGTCACTGAGCATCTGGGTGCACTTGGCTTCTGCCTCTCTGACCATCATATCGGAGGTCTTCTGGGCATTGACGATGGCGTCCTTCATGGAAGCCTCGGTCTTGCGGTATTCCTCCAGCTTGCCCACCAGGACACGCATCTTGCTCTTGAGCAGAGCGTTTTCCTTATACAGGGTGATGTAGTCCTCGGTCAGGGGCTCCAGGAACTCGTCCACAGACTGCATGTCGTAGCCGCCGAAGGTGGCACGACTGAAGGAGATCTGTTCGATTTGCTGCGGTGTAATCATAGCATATCCTTTCCGGTGAAGTGTCAGACGTAGCTTTCCACTTCAGCCTGCAGGTTTTCCAGGTCACCCAGCACATCCATGTTGTGGGGGCAGAACAGGTAAGTAGACTGGGCGATCTTCTTGACCTTGCCGTCCAGGGCATAGGCGCAGCCGGACAGGAAGTCTACTACGCGGCGGGCCATAGCCTTGTCCACATTTTCCATGTTGACGATGACGGCCTTCTTGCTGCGCAGGTCATCGGCAGCCTTGGAGGTGTCGTTGAAGTTGGCGGGGTGGAACAGAACCACTTCCTGCTTGGAACCCATGCTCACCACCTGGCCGCTGAAGCCGGTGGAGGTGGTGGCGGCGGGAGCGGAGTAGCTCTCATCGTTGGCGGAACCGCCGAAAATAGAGGGACGGCGGCGGGCAGGACGCTCCTGGGGAGCTTCCTCTTCTTCAAAGCCTTCCTCTACGCCTTCTTCCTCGTACTCATCTTCGTACTCGTCGTCGCCGTAGGGCTGGGCGAACTTCTTGACATTATCCCAAAAACTCATAGCTGTATCCTCCTGTATGTTCACATCAAATGGGATGAGGTTTATTGTAATCCCGCGGACCGAAAATGGCGGTACCCACACGGATCATGGTGCTGCCGCAGGCAATTGCGTCCGCAAAATCATCGGACATTCCCATAGACAGAATGTCCACGGATACATTATCACCTTTTTTTGCCGTTATGTCAACAGCAAGCTGATACATTTCCTGAAAAAAATTGTTGTTTTCTCCGGGAAAATGGGAGATCGGGGGGATGGCCATGAGGCCTCTCAGGCGCAAATTGGGGAAATCGGAGAAATTTTCCACCAGGGGCAGGATCTGTCCGGGGGCAAAACCGCCCTTGCTTTCCTCGCCGCCGATGTTCACCTCCAGCAGGATATCCTGGCGGATCCCCTGCCGGGCAGCCTCTGCCTGGATGGCCAGCAGCAGCTTCATCCGGTCCACACTTTGGATCACATCCACCTTGCCCACCACCTGCCGCACCTTGTTGGTCTGCAGCTGGCCGATGAAGTGGATGGGGGCGCCTTCGTAGGCGTTTTCGGCGGCCTTTTGGGTCAGCTCCTGGACCCGGTTCTCGCCGCACAGATCCACACCGGAGCGGATCGCCTCCCGGACGGCATCGGCATCATTCATTTTGGTGGCGGCGCAGAGTAAAATTTCCTTGGGATCCCGGCCGGCGGCCAGGGCGGCTTCTTCCATTTTTGCCCGGATTCGGGCGATATTTTCCGCAATAGACATAGCGAAAACCTCTGTATCTTTAATAGTAAGGAAAAACGAAACAAAGGCGACGGAACCATGCTCCGTCGCCTGTGCTTGGGTCATACGGTGGGTGCGGCTGCTTTCAGCGGCTTCATGGGCGCCAGTGTGGAGATGGCATGCTTGTAGATCATCTGCTGCTTGCCATCGGAGACCAGCACCACCACGAAGCTGTCATAGCCCGTAACGGTACCCCGGAGCTGAAAGCCGTTCATCAGAAAGAGGGTCACGGGGACTTTGTCCCGGCGTACCTCCCGGAGAATGGCTTCCTGCAAATTGATGGTTTCTGACATATGTATACCCTCTTTCTTTTAAAGTGCATACACATGGTATCATGTTTTACTTGTCGGTTTCGTGCAGAACCTGTCGGGCCTTCGCAAGAATTTCCCCGAATCCTCCGTCCGGCTGACGGGTCAGCCAGTGCATGGCAGGATTCCGCCGAAACCAGGTCAGCTGGCGCTTGGCATACCGGCGGGAGGATTGGCGGACCTGATCCGCGGCTTCCTCAATGGTGCCGTTTCCGGAGAGGGCATCTACGAATTCCTTGTAGCCGATGGCCTGGAGCGCTGTGGCTTTGGGCGGGATCCCGGAGGCCAAAAGGTTTTGGATCTCTTCCACCAGGCCCATTTTCAGCATGAGGCTGACCCGAAAATCGATCCGGTCATACAGCTCCTGTCGGCTGGCAAAATCCAACCCCAGCCACAAAGGCGCGTAGCGGGGCGGAATCTGCTGGGTCAGGCGGTTGTGTTCGGTGATGGTGCGGCCGGTCTCGTAGTACACTTCCAGGGCCCGGATCAGGCGTTTGCGGTCGTGGATCCGGGCGGCGGCCTCCGGGTCGATGGATTCCAGCAGGGCGCGCATGGCATCCATGCCCTCGGCATCTGCCTGCGCTTCCAGCTTTTCCCGGACACCGGTGGAGGGGAAGGGGGCGAAATCGTTGCCCCTTACCAGGGAATCCATGTAAAGGCCGGTGCCGCCGGCAATGATGGCGGTCTTGCCCCGGGCGATGATGTCATCGACGATGGGGGCGGCCATGTTGCAATACCGGCTGACGGAGAAATCCTCTTCCGGGTCACAGACATCGATCATGTGGTGGGGAATTCCCTTGCGCTCTTCGACGGTGGGTTTGGCGGTGCCGATGTCCATCCGGCGGTAGACCTGCATGGAGTCGCAGGACACCACTTCGCCATTCAGCTCCTGGGCCAGCGCCACCGCCAGGGCGGTTTTTCCCGAGGCTGTTGGCCCGGCAATGCAGATGATGTTGTTCATGGGCGTAAGCCTCCTTTGATGCGGTTTTTTTGTTTGCAGGTACGTGTTGTAGGGCGGAGTTATGACTCCGCCGACCACATTGATAATTGCGTTGCGCTGATTTTTTCGAAACCTGGCTTAATAGGTTTTTGGGGATGCAAAAATCCAACCGGATCGGCGGGGTCATGAAAGTGCCCTACGAATGCGTTTCTCACAAAATGCCAATTCGTCAGCTTCTCTTAAACTGCTTTTCCAGCTGTTTTTTGCTCAAAGTGATGCAGATGGGTCGGCCGTGGGGGCAGTATTTCAGGTCTTCCCGGGCCATCACTTGCTTCACAAGGGCCAAAAGCTCCGGCTCGCTGGTGACCCAGCCGGCCTTGATGGCGGCTTTGCAGGCCACGGTGTGCAGCACCTCGTCCCGGACGGTGGTCTTTTTCTCCCGGCGGCCCCGTATGAGGTCCGCGGCCAATTCTTCCGCAGCCTCGGCGGCATCGCTGGGGGACAGATCCATGGGGATCTGCCGCAGAAGCACGGTATTGTCGCCAAACTCCTCGATCTCAAAGCCCAGTTCCAGCAGCAGTTCGCCGTTGGCCAGCAGCTCCGCAGCCCCTTCGGCGCTGAGCCGCACAGGAATAGGCTGCAGCAGCACCTGGCTGGAGATTGCTTCCTGATTTTCCTTCAGCTTTTCAAAGAGGATCCGCTCGTGGGCGGCGTGTTTGTCAATGAGGAAAGCGTCTTCGCCCTGTTCTACCAGAATGTAGCTGTTGTTCAGCTCGCCCACCATCCGCCAGGGGATCTCCTCGGGCATGGGCAGGGCTTCCTGCACCGGCTCCGGTTCCGGCTGAGGGACAGGCGTGGGAATCGGCGCGGGAGCGGGGGCGGTACTGGGTTTCAGAACGGGTTCGGCCAGGGGCGGCAGGCTCTGCCGCTCAATGGCTGCGGCGGTGGCCACAGCGGCTTCCTTTTTCGGCTGGGGAGCATTTTGCACCGCGGTGGAGAAGGCCTTGTATTCTTCCAGGGTCATGGTGCGGAAGAAAGGCTCCTTTTTTGGCTCTGCTTTGGAGGGCGCGGCCGCCACAGGCGGCTGTGGCACGGCCTCCCGCCGGGGAGTGGGGGCAGGTTCATTTTTGAATTTCACATCCGGGCGGTCGGTCTGCTTGTTCAGGGCCGCCAGGACACCGTAGTGTACACAATCGAACACGGCCTTTTCCGACAGGAATTTTACTTCCGTCTTGGCAGGATGCACATTCACATCCACCGCGTTCACCGGCACCGTCAGGTGCAGCACGCAGGCGGGGAATTTGCCAACCATGATCCGGTTGCGGTAGGCTTCCTCCAAAGCGGCGGTAAGCAGCCGGGATTTTACCGGCCGGTCGTTAACGAAAAAGGTTTGCAGCGCCCGGCTGGGCCGGGAATCCGTGGGCTTGCTGACAAAGCCGGTGATATGGTAGCCGTCCCAGCGGCTGTCCACCGGGGCCATCTGGGCGCACTCCCGGCCGTAGACGCAGTACACTGCGTCAGCGAGCTTCCCGGTGCCGGGGGTGGACAGCACCTGTTTGCCGTCCCGGATCAGGGTGACGGACACCTCCGGATGGGCCAGGGCCTGCATCTGCACCGCCGCGGTCACCCGGCCGCCTTCCACGGTGTCGGATTTCATGAATTTCATCCGGGCAGGGGTGTTGTAGAACAGATCCCGGATAATAATGGTAGTGCCGTCGGGACAGCCGGCCTCCGCTTCCTCGATGATGTTGCCGGCTTCCAGGTGCAAACTGGTGCCGATGAGGCTGCCGGCGGGCTTGGTCAGCAGATCAATACGGCTGACGGAAGCGATGGCCGCCAGAGCTTCACCACGGAAACCCATGGTGGCAATGGCCGCCAGGTCTTCGGCGGTGCGCAGCTTGCTGGTGGCGTGGCGCAGGAAAGCGGTGCGGGCGTCCTGAGGCTCCATGCCGCAGCCGTTGTCTGTGACCCGCAGGAAGGTCATGCCGCCGTCCTTGATCTCCACGGAGATCTTGGTAGCGCCGGCATCCACCGCGTTTTCCAGCAGTTCCTTGACCACACTGGCAGGCCGTTCCACCACTTCGCCGGCGGCGATGAGGTTGGCAACATGGGAAGATAGTTGAATAATGTTGGGCATAGAGCGTCACCTCAGGGAAAAAATAGCGATGGCATTGACGGCGGTATGGATCAGCACAGGGGCCAGGATCGACCCGGAGATGTGGTAGCTGGCCGCCAGGCACAATCCCGCGGGAACATACTGCAAAAAGCACAGCACGAAAGTTCCTGTGGGGACAGTACCTGCGTAGCCGGCGATATGCACCAGGCTGAAGAGGGCGGTGGATACGGCATAGGCAACGAGCTTGTTACGCCGATACAGGGTTCCGAAGACCACAGCCCGGTGGAGAACTTCCTCGGTCAGGGGTACCAACAGCACGGTGCCGATGGCCATCAGGGAGAAGCCCTCCTGGGTAATGGAGATGATATTTTGGTCATTGATATTGGCAAAATTGGGATCGATCCGGGCGATCAGAAATCCCAACAGCCGGCTGACACCCCGGTACAGGAAAAATCCCACCAAAGCGGTCAGCAGGATCCGGGGGAGCTTTTCCAATGCGTCCAGCGCTGTGCGGCGCAAAAAGTCCCGGAAGGCGATGACCACAGCGATAAAATTGATGGCAAAGAACAATCCGTTGAGCTGGGCGCCGGTGAGGGAGATCCCCAGCCAGCCGGCGGCCAGGCGCAAAAGACTTCCCAGGAACACGGTTTGGAAAGCCAGATACCGCCAGCCGAAAAACAGCTCTTTTCGGTTTGCCAGGAGTGGTTGCATGTTCATAGTTAATCCAGCATTTTCTTGAGTTTGTACAGTTCGTTCATGGCTTCGATGGGGGTCAGGGTCTCCACCGAGATGGCGCTGAGGGCATCGCATACCTGCTGCGTCCGCAGATCCAGCATGCTTATCTGGTCATCCACCGGCGCAGGGGCGGCCTGATGCACCACACCCTTCTCGGACTCCAGCTCCGTCAGCAGCTCCCGGGCCCGGGACACGACGGAATTGGGAAGGCCCGCCAGCTTGGCTACCTCTACGCCGTAGCTGTCGTCGGTGGCGCCGGGGACGATCTTGCGCAGGAAGATCATCTGATCGCCCCGCTTCTTCACGGCGATGTTGTAATTTTTCACATTGGGGAGCTTGTCTTCCAGGGTGGAAAGCTCATGGTAGTGGGTGGCAAACAGGGTCTTGGCGCCCAGGCGCTTGGGATTGGCGGCATGCTCCAGCACGGCTCTGGCGATGGCCATGCCGTCATAGGTGGAGGTGCCGCGGCCGATCTCGTCCAAAATCAGCAAACTTCTGCTGGTGGCGTACTTCAGGATGGAGGCCACCTCCGCCATTTCTACCATAAAGGTGGATTGGCCGGAGGCCAGGTCATCGCTGGCGCCGATACGGGTGAATACCCGATCCACGATGCCGATCCGGGCAGAACGGGCGGGGACGAAGGAGCCGATCTGTGCCATCAGCACGATCAGGGCCACCTGGCGCATGTAGGTGGATTTACCGGCCATGTTGGGGCCGGTGATGATGGCTACCTGGTCGTTTTGTCCGCCCAACTGGGTGTCGTTGGGGACGAACAGGGAATTCTTCAGCATCACTTCCACCACAGGGTGGCGGCCGTCGGTGATGGAGATCCGGTTATCCAGGGTGATCTCCGGCCGGCAGTAGCCCCGCTGGACGGCCACGGTTGCCAGGGAGCAAAGGGCGTCGGTGGCGGCCACCGCTCCGGCGGTCAGCTGCACCCGGGCGGCCTGCTGGGCCAGGTATTCCCCCAGCTCGGTGGAAATGTGATATTCCAGGGCGGTGAGGCGATCCTTGGCGCCCAGCACCTGGTCTTCCAGCTCCTTCAGCTCCTGAGTGATGTAGCGCTCACAGTTGGCCAAAGTTTGCTTGCGGATGTAATGGGAGGGTACTTGGTCCACAAAGGACTTGGAAACTTCGATATAGTAACCGAAGACCCGGTTGAAGCTGACCTTCAGGGTGCGGATGCCGGTTTTTTCCCGCTCTGCGGTCTCGATGGCCAAAATCGTGCCCTTGCCGCCGTTCATGATGTCCCGGAGCCGGTCGGCTTCGGCGTTGGCGCCGGGACGGATGATGCCGCCTTCCCGGACGGTCAGAGGCGGTTCGTCCACGATGGTGTTTTCGATTCGGTCAGCACAGTCAGAAAGATCCTCAATGGTTTCGTGCAGCCGGCGCAGCAGGGGAGATTCCAGCTTGGAAAGCTGATTTTTTACCTCCGGCAGGGCCCGCAGACCCCGGGCCAGGCCCAGAAGATCTCTGCAGTTGACCGTGCCGGTAACGATACGGGTCTGTACCCGCTCAAAGTCGGAAATATCCTTCAAAGCCTCGGTCAGCTCGCCCCGGATGATGGTGCTGTCCACCAACTCTTCCACAGCTGCCTGACGGCGGGTGATCTCCGCCGGGTCCAGCAGAGGCTTTTCCAGCCAGGATCGCAGCAGCCGGCCGCCCATGGCGGTGCGGGTCTTGTCCAGTACCCACAGAAGGCTTCCCTTTTTCTCCTTGGCGCGCATGGTTTCCGTCAGCTCCAGATTTCTGCGGGCGTCCAGATCCAGCTCCATGAATTTGCCGCCGGCGTAGTACTGCAGCTGGCGGATGTGCTTGAGGTCATTTTTCTGCAGCTTCAGCAAAATGCGCAGCAGGCTGCCTGCAGCGGTCACCGCGCAGGGAAGACCGGAAAGCCCCAAGCCCTGCACAGAATTGCCGAAATGGCTGCAGAGGATCTGTTCTGCCGGAACATCCTCAAACTGCTCCGGCTGGCCTTCATTGACGCAGCAATGCAGCCGCAGGAACAGGGCGCTGTCGAAGGCGGCATCATCGATGCCTGTGCCGTAGCGGGTGACTTCGCTGGGGCAGAACCGGCCCAGCTCAGAGGCGGCAGAGGCGGCATCGGCACAAACGGTGACATAGAAGGTGCCGGTGGAAATATCACAAAATGCCAGGCCAAATTTCCCGCCTTCTCCGTAAAGACAGGCGAAATAGTTATTTTTGCTTTCCTCCAGCATGCAGCTTTCCGTAACGGTGCCGGGGGTGACGATGCGGGTGATGTCCCGCTCCACCAGGCCCTTGGTGGTGGCGGGGTCCGTCATCTGCTCGCAGATGGCCACCTTGTAGCCCTTCTGCACCAGACGGGCGATGTAGGCGTCCACGCTGTGGTAGGGAACGCCGCACATGGGGGTCTGCTCCTCCTTGGGCTTACCCCGATCACGGGTGGTCAGGGTCAGATCCAGTTCCCGGGAGGCGATCTTCGCGTCCTCGTCGAACATTTCGTAGAAGTCACCCAGGCGGAAAAACAGGATGCAATCCCGGTTATTCTCTTTGATGGCATGGTACTGCCGCTGCATGGGGGTCAATTCTTTATCAATGGTGGCCATAAGAACCACTCCTTGTCTGTAAGTTTCAAATTTCAGTTTATGGAGCTGTTTGGCACTGGGAATGCAGAATTCATAATGCATAATGCAGAATGAAGGAATCGCCTTCGGCGATATATTTGAAGTGTTTCCGCAGGAAACACTACAATTATGCATTCAGCATTTTGCATTTTGCATTTTGCATTTCGAGCGACTGCTCCACAAACTCCAATTTATACGGTCAGCTGTCCAGTGAGGCTCCAGGTGGTGGAGCCGGTGACGGTCAAATACTGATAGGTGCCGATGAGGTCTTTGCTGCCTGCAAAGCGCACCAGGCGGCCGCCTTCGGTGCGGGCGGTGAGCAGTTCGCCGTCGGTACCGTCCACCAGGCAGCGCAGCCGCTTTCCGATATATTCCTTGTGGATCTCTTCCGAAATGCTGTTCTGCAAAGCGCAGAGCCGGTCAAACCGGCGGTTTTTCTCCTCCTTGGCTGTGGGGTCGTCCATGGATGCGGCGGGAGTGCCGGTGCGAGGGGAGAAAATGAAGGTAAACAGGGAATCGTAGCGCACCTTTTCGATAAGGGACAGGGTCTCAGCGAACTCCTCTTCTGTTTCGCCGGGGAAGCCTACGATCACATCGGAGGTCAGCACCAGCTCCGGCATGACGGACTTGGCGTAGGAAACCAGCTCCAGGTATTTTTCCCGGTCATAGTGGCGGTTCATGGCTTTGAGCACCCGGGAGGAACCGGACTGGAAGGGCAGGTGCAGCTGCTTGGCGATTTTGGGCGACGAAGCCATAGTGTCAAAAAGCTTCTTGCCTGCGTCCCGGGGGTGGCTGGTCATAAACCGCACCAGGAAATCACCGTCGATCTTCACGATCTCCGCCAGCAGGTCAGAAAAATCGAAATCATCGTACAAGTCTTTGCCGTAGGAGTTCACATTCTGCCCCAGCAGGGTGATCTCCCGACAGCCTGCCTCGATAAGGCAGCGGCACTCGGCCAAAATGTCTTCCTTTTTGCGGCTGCGCTCCCGACCCCGGACATAGGGGACGATGCAGTAGGTGCAGAAATTGTTGCAGCCGTACATGATGGATACCCAGCTTTTCAGGCGGTTGTCCCGTACCTGGGGGATGCCCTCGACGATGGAACCGGCTTCGTCTTCAATGTAGAACTGCCGTTTGTTCCCTGTCAGCACCCGGTGCAAAATCTCCGGGAACTGCCACAGATGGTGGGTGGAGAATACGCCGCTGACATGGGGGAAGCTCTTTTTGATCCGGTCAGAGACCTTCGTCTGCCCGGCCATGCAGCCGCACAGGAAGATCTTCTGCTCCGGATGGCGGCGCTTGGTGTGGGTCAGGGCGCCCAGGTTACCGAAGACCCGCTGCTCCGCATGCTCCCGGATGGCGCAGGTGTTCATTACCACCACATCCGCGCCCTCGGCCTCCTGGACGATGGCGTAGCCGCTTTGCACCAGGTAGCCCCGAAGCTTTTCGGAGTCGGCTTCATTCTGCTGACAGCCATAGGTCTCCACATAGGCGGTGGGGGTGCGGCCTTTTTCCTGCCACAGGGCGTGGATCTTATCACAAAAAGCAAACTGCTGCTGCAGCTGCTCAGGTTGGATGACGGTGGTTTTCGTGTTCATGGGGCGTTTCCTCCAAGGATACTTTCTCAATCATATATGATAGCATTTTTTGCCCCTGTTTGCAAGGGCGACAGGGGAAATTGTAAATAAATTGTGATGTATCTTGCTTTTTTGGTGTGTCCGTGTTAGAATGGCTGCATCATATGCCCGGAGAAAGCCGGGAGAAAGAGGAAACTATGTACTGTAGATACTGCGGCACTGAGATGAAGGGCAAATCCGATCAGTGCCAGGCCTGTGGCAAGGATAATTTTATTTACCGTGAACCCAGAAAGAAGCTGACCCCCAAGCAGTGGAAGGCGATCATTGCCGCCGTGCTGGCTGTGGCGATCCTGATCCCCACGATCTTCTTCGGTGTTCAGGGAATTCAGTACCTGGCTAAGGACAATAACATTTATTTCACCGGCGATTATACCATTGCAGCCGGCAAGGTGGACAAGCACATGGGTAAGGTGGTTGCCACTGTTGGCGAGCATAAGCTGACCAACGGCCAGCTCCAGATCTTCTACTGGATGCGGGTGTATGAGTTCCTGAATAACAACAGCCAATACCTGACCTCTCTGGGCCTGGATTATACCAAGCCCCTGAGCGAGCAGTATTACAACAAGACCTCCGGCCAGACCTGGCAGATGTACTTCATGGAGGATGCGCTGAATACCTGGCATCGCTACATCATCCTGAACGATGCAGCGAAGAAGGCGGATTACAAGCTGCCGGAAGCTTCTCAGAAGGAGCTGGACGGCCTGTATGATTCTGCCAAGGCAGCTGCCGAGAAGGCCAAGATCGACAGCGTGGATGCTTTTCTGCAGACCGAAATGGGCCCCGGCGCCACCTTTGAAAACTACTTCTACTATACCCAGATGCACTACATTGCCAACATGTACTACAAAGAGGTATCTGAGGCGGTAGAGCCCACACTGACTGAGGCAGAGATCGAGGCTTTCTTTGCGGAAAATGAAGCCATGTTCAAGAATTCCTACAGCATCACCAAGGAATCCGGCGACATCGTTTCCGTCCGCCACATCCTCATTGAGGTGGAGCAGAACGGTAAGGACGATGACGGCAAGGCTGCTGCCTCCGAGGCGGATTGGGCCAAGTGTCTGAAGACTGCGGAAAAGATTCTGGACGAGTTCAAGACCAAGGGTGAGCAGACCGGCGAGCGGTTCGGCGAACTGGCTAAGGAACATAGCAAGGATCCCGGTTCCAAGGACGTGGGCGGCCTGTATGAGGGCATCCGCTCCACCACCAACTTTGTGGAACCCTTCCTGAACTGGTGCATGGATAAGACCCGTAAGCCCGGCGATACCGGCCTGGTCAAGACGACTTATGGTTACCACATCATGTACTTTGTGGAAGGCGAACCCGGCTGGATCATGTACAGCCGCGTGGGCGCGACTGACGCAAAGTGCCAGGAGCAGGTCAATCAGTGGCTGAAGGAAAACCCCCTGGAAGCAAACTACAAGAAAATGGCCATCGGTGAGTTCTCCCTGGCTTAATGCACAAAAGAAAGGCGGCACTGTTGTGCCTCCTTTTTTGCGGAGAGAATGGGACAAAATTCGACAGAGTCCTTTACGAATGGGGAATCTTGTGGTATATTATATCCGTTATTCTTTAGAATGAGAGAGAATGCGCATGAATAAGACAAAAGTTCCGAAACGATGGAATACCAATACCAAACTGTTGCTGCTGATCGGCATTTTGGCGCTGGTGCTGGTGGTGATCCTGTGTATCGCCCTGGGAAGCGCCGCACCGGATCCCGGTGTGTCTACGCCTCCTGTCACCGGCGGCAATGTTACCACCGCACCCACCGGCAGTACGACGCAGCCCTCCACGGGCAATCCCACGCAGCTGGTGGTCACAGAGCCCAGCGAAGGCAGCCTGGTGGTGCTGGACAAGCACTATACCTTCCGGGGTACTTCCGATCCCAATGAATCCCTGACCATCAACGGCCAGGAGGTGACCCGCTCTGCCGACGGAAGCTTCCAGCTGACCGTGGAGCTGGCTGTTGGCAAGAATACCTTTACAGTGTCCCACAAGGGTACGACCCTGGAGTATACCCTGGAGTACCGCTATGTGGTTCAGAGCTTCACTCCCCAGGGGGATCAGACCTACAACAGCGGCGCTTTGGTGATGTTTGAGGTCTTTGCCCGAAAGGGCAGTTCCGTTACCGCCCAGTTCAACGGCACCACCGTTACCCTGAAGGAACACCTGATCCAGGAAGGCAACGGCGCGAAGGAGGGCTTTGCCCGATTCGTAGGTGAGTACCGGCTGACCAACACCAACACCCAGGATCTGGACCTGGGGGTGGTGACCTATGCGGCTACATATGGCGGCATCACGGAAGTCTATACCTCCGGCAAGATCATCTGCCAGAAGACCAATCAGATCCTGGCATCGGATCCCAGCGTGACCCCCACTACCGGCGGTTATATCAATGTGGGTTCCGGCTATATCGTGGAGGTCACCACCTACACCGCCGAGACCTTCGACGGCAAGACCAAGGACGACTACTCCCATCCCACCAACAACTACCTGCCCCAGGGTACGGTGGACTACTGTCCCACCACCATCGTGCAGAATGGCAACCTGAAATATGTGGTGCTGCGCAGCGGCCAGCGGGTGTACCTGCAGAAAAAGGACAATCTCACCGGCAAGCAGCTGGCGGTGGTGGATCGCTACATCGGCCAGCTCCCGGATCACAATGAGATCAAGGTTTCCTCCATGACCGACACCTGCAAGCACCTGGTGCTGACCCTGGACACCCTGTGGAAAGCTCCCTTCTACTTCGACCTGGCCCCCCAGAGCTACTACTATCCCAACGGCGGCTCCGACCGGAACTACTCCGTCACCGCCTGTACCGCGGAATATGTGGAGATCCGCTTCTGCTACGCCACCGTGTTCTCCGGCCAGGTGCAGCTGCCTGAAAACAATCTGTTCTCCTCTGCTGAGGTGATCAATAACGGCCCCGACCATACCCTGCGGCTGTACCTGAAGAAGGTGGGCGCCTTCTACGGCTGGGATGCCTACTACAATGAAGCCGGCCAGCTGTGCTTTAAGTTCCTGAAGCCTGCCACCGTTTCCAAGGCGGACAACGCCTACGGCGTGGACTTGAGCGGCGTGACGGTGATGATCGATGTGGGCCACGGCGGCGTGGACGGCGGCGCTACATTGCGGAATGAAAACGGCTTGGATCTGCGGGAACCCAACGGCGATTACATCGACGAGGCTGCCCAGAACCTGAAGCTGGCCCTGAAGGTCAAGGCGGAGCTGGAGCGCCTGGGCGCCACGGTGATCCTGAACCGCACAGACGACGCCACCTTGTATGTGGACGAGCGGCTGCAGCTGCTGAAGGAGGCCTCTCCGGATATATGCCTTGCCATCCACCACAATGCCGTGGGCGGCTATCCCAACATCAACGGCCTGGAGACCTACTATTACTCTCCCTTCTCCCAGGCATTGGCCAAGGAGATCTATCAGGCCAATGTAGGAAATACCGTGTATAAGAACAACCGGCTGGACTGGCACTATTATTACACTGCCCGGCAGACGGTATGTCCTGTGGTGCTGACGGAAAACGGCTACACCACCAGCCCCTACGATGTGTCTCATATGCTCAGTGACGATTCCGTGCAGCAGAAGGCAAACGCCTTGGCAAAGGGCATCGCTCAGTACTTCCTGAATATCAGCGGCTAAAAAAGATAAGAAGAAAAGCACTACGAAAGTAGTGCTTTTCTTTGCTTATTGTGGAATATGTATAACTTTATTGTGTTTTTTTGTAGAGTCTGCCAAGTTGAAAAGCGAACCTTTTTATGGTAAATTGATATTGTAAGAATCCACCTGCTCGTTTTATAGAAGGAGGAACTCGCTATGGCTCACCGGTAATGAGCCGGCCGACGCACTTTCGCCGGCAAGAAACCACCCACGGGAACTGTCCTGCGTCAGACAATCCCTCCGTTTTTGACCAATGGCCAACGAAGGAGGTTTGCCATGAAACGAAAATTGATCGCATTTATGGTGGCTCTGTGCCTGTTGATTACTGCTTTTTCCGGAAATGCAGTGGCAGCGCAGGCCGCAGGATCGGAAACTGCCGCCCCTGCGTCAGAAAGTTATACGAATGTTAGTATCAAGTATATCCATTATTATGATGAGGATAGTTTTTCCTCGTTGGATCGCACACACATTAGTTTTGCGGTATCATTTGCTGATGATATGCTATCAGAGCTGGCATCTAGTGAGTGCGGAATTATATTTCGCCTGAGTTCCACGTCTAATGTGACAGAAGACACGGTTTCAGGTCTTGATGACTGTCCCACCGGTACCCATTTTCCATGCTCTAGTTCAGTTTCACAATGTGGGGCAGGTGAAAGTCATCACAAGGACATCAGCCGGATCAGTGATGTTTATTTTTCGTTGGTAGAGAATACTCCGAATAGAATTGCTGTCCTTTGGACGAACCGCAGCGCAGGAACATATTGCCTTGAAGGCTGGGGACTCCTGGGAACGCAGTGGGGACACCACAGCATCAATGCGTTTGCGGCTGTTTTCGAGCATCGCCCTGTTATTCATTTTTTGCGCACGGATGCCAACACATTTGCGACGCGAAAAGCCCATATGTCGTTGCTGTTGGTCCACGAGACTGTTCACACATTGGGTTTGGACGATTACTCGGGCTTGCACGAGTACGACAGCACTACCGGCATGCATTGTATAATGGGGCCGATGGATTTTGGCGCAAGTGCGGTTGACTTTTATAATGATGTTGTTGATGGCTTGGTAGACGGTTTTTGCGATGAATGCCGTATGAATATTGCCACATGTATGGAATATATGTTTCTGTGAGAAGTAGTATCAAGATAAGGAGGAGATATTTGTGAAAAAATGGACGATTTTGGTCGCGGCTGTGTTGAGTGTGTGCGTTTTGGCTCTATCCGGCTGCGCCTCTGCGCCGGTGGCAAAAAACAACTTGTTTTCTGTTTTGAAAGAGGACGAAACCTATGTACTCCGCTTCCATGAGCAGCAGAAAACGCAAGCCGGCTCTGCGCTGAGTGGGAGCGAGGCTGCACATATTTTGGAGTTTTCTTCCGTTAGTGAAATGAAGGCTAGTATCCTGGAAGGGAAGTTCACAGAAGAGGATGTACAAGGAATCCTGCAATTTGACAAAAGCGCCAAAGGTGACATCTACCTGTTTGACCTCGACAAGATGTATGAGCCGGTTCTGCCCGAGGGTATGACCTATGATGTACGGTGGAACGGAAACGCTTATGCCTTTGCAAATCTTTCGGGCCTCGACGGCTGGAATGTGATCGCCCCTAATACGAAAGAAGAGTACGACCAAAATGTAGAAGCGCTGTACGATTTCTTGGAAATCAACGACGGGATTAAGCAGAGCGCGCTGGAAGACCGGGAGGGCACTGTTTATGAGTATACCAGCAAGTTCGGCAAACATGTCCGGGTGGTAGTATATACATTGACTTCCGGCAATAAGACCATGCTGGTAAGAGAAACCTACAGCGGAGACTCCTCGGCATCTTCTTTTTCCGGGATCGATTTCTGCGGTGTAGATAACGGCATTTATTTCGAAGGCAGCCTCAACGAACGCGCGTCGACTTCTGAGGAATGGCTTCTATCCTTTGGCATTCAGCCCTATACGGGATCTTGACCAAAAACCAATATTTTGGCCCGCTGCCGGTTGGCAGCGGGCCTTTTACTGTTATTTT
>JAZREG010000193.1:0-1737 GCA_045660725.1 Faecousia sp. | reverse complement strand
TTAGATCGGATGCAAATCCGATCTTTGACTGAGGGATTGCCGTAACTTTGACAACCCCTCCGGTCAAAATCGAAGATTTTGACCACCTCCCCTTACACAGGGGAGGCTCGCGCTCCGCGCTCCAAACAGCTCCATAAACTGAAATTTGAATCCCATTCCTTTGGAGGAAACTATGTCCCTATTTACCCCCCACAAACGAAAAACCCCTTTGGGCATTTATATTCATGTCCCCTTCTGCCGGAGCAAGTGCCAGTACTGCGACTTTTACTCCCTGACCCAGAAGGACGACAAGCTGATGGACGGCTACCTGGACGCAGTCTGCGACCACATCCGGGAAACCGGTGACCTGGCCCCCAACTACCGGGTGGACACCATCTATTTTGGCGGCGGCACCCCCAGCTTTTTCGGCGCTGACGGCATGGACACCATCTTGTCGACCATTCGGAAGAATTTCGATGTGAGCATGGATGCGGAGATCACCTTCGAGGCCAACCCCGATTCCGTGTCCCCCAAGCTGCTGCGAAAGCTGCGCAGCGAGGGCTTCAACCGGGTCAGCCTGGGCATCCAGTGCGATGACGACCGGATTTTGGAGCGCATCGGCCGTCCCCACACCTACGACCAGGCGGTGGCGGCGGTGCAGCGGATCCGCAAGGCAGGCTTCCGGAACTTGAGCCTGGATCTGATTTACGGCCTGCCGGGCCAGACCCTGGAAAGCTGGCAGGCGACGCTGCAGAATGTGCTGTCGCTGCGGCCGGAACACCTGAGCTGCTACGGCCTGAAGGTAGAGCCTGGCACGCCCCTGTACGAGTACAAGGACCTGTGCAACCTGCCGGATGATGACATGCAGGCGGATATGTACCTTTCCGCGGTGGAGATCCTCCGGTCCAAAGGCTACCGCCAGTATGAGATCTCCAATTTCTGCCGCCGCGGTCACGAGTCCCGGCACAATCTGAAATATTGGACCGGCGGCGAGTACCTGGGCTTCGCCCCGGACGCCAGCTCGGATTTTGCCGGCAAGCGGTTCAAGATCATACGGGATCTGCCGGCCTATATTGACGGCATCCGCAACGGCGGCCAGGTGCTGGAGGATATCCAGCAGGTAGCCCCCCGGGAACGGGCAGGCGAATACCTGATGATGCGCCTGCGGACCAACCTGGGCATCTGCCGGGCCGACTACGAAAAGAAGTACCTGCTGCCCTTCGCGCCTTTGGAAGAGGAACTGGAGAAGAGCCGCGGCCGGGGCCACGCCCTGTGTACGGACGGTGTTTGGCGGCTGACCCCCGAGGGCATGCTGCTGAGCAATTCCATTATTTCTGACCTGCTGCTGATCCAGGAGCGATCCAAGCCCCTGGCAAAACGAAGATAAGAAACGACGGGTGCAAGCATTTGCTTGCAGCCGGCTTGTTTATTTCCGTGTAAATTTCAGTTTAACGAACAGTTGGAGCGCGTAGCGCGAGCCTCCCCTGTGTAAGGGGAGGTGGTCAAAATCTTCGATTTTGACCGGAGGGGTTGTCAAAGTTACGACAATCCCTCAGTCAAAATCGGTTTTACATCCGATTTTTGACAGCTCCCTTTACACAAGGGAGCCTTTGGCGCTCTACCAAACAGCTCGATAAGCTCCAATTTGCGCGATCAGCTCACCTGATTTTCGTTGGTGGTCACATCGCCCACTTCGGGGTTGTCGAAGTAGACATCCAGCACCGACTTAGCGATCTGGCCCATGGTAGTACCGTGGCC